>NZ_BAABWT010000005.1:0-434726 GCF_040365955.1 Phaeobacter sp. NW0010-22 | reverse complement strand
CCTCTGGCGAGGCGGCAAATGATACGTTCACTTCCATCGAGAATGTGCTGGCGTCTAATTTCAACGACTACGTCTATGGCGATAACGGCAACAACTTGATCGATGGTGGTGCAGGCAATGATCGGCTGCGCGGCCATAACGGCAATGACACGTTGGTTGGGGGCACCGGTGCCGATGATCTGAATGGTGGGTCTGGCGAGGATGTGTTCGTTTTCATGCGCGGCAGCGAGTCCGATACCGTCAAGGATTATCAGAGCCATATAGATATGATCGAACTGGACCAGACCTTGATCGCATCGGGCAGTGATGTGTTCAGCTATGCGTTTCAGATCGGCGGGGACGTCCAGTTCGATTTCGGCGCAGGGGATCTGCTGCTGATAGAGAACGCCACTCTTGCCCAAATTCAAGGCGATGTGACTGTTTTGTAAATCGAGTTCCGGGAAGCTTTGCGTTCGTGTTGGTCAAGTGCTGTTCCTATCAGCCGTTCACAATAAGCGTAGTGCTTTCCGATCTCTCAAAGGTTGTCGTGAAGACGTCGGATGGTCTTGTCGGAGGGATTCCAATTGAGACGGGAGGGGTACCCGTACAAGGCCGTCGGCTGAAAAAAAACGACGCCCGTTGCTGTTTGTTAAAACAAGTTCTGGGATCAGTCGCTCGGTTGATGCTTGCGGCCTAAACGCGAAGGGAACTCGTTTTGGAATGTTGAGGCCGGGCTATCAGTGATGATGCAACACGGGGCGCGTGTTATATGGCGTTCAATTTTGAGGTAGTCGATGGCCGCAATAGGGAGAGATTGTAAAATTCCGCTGTTACGCTGATTCTAGGGCCATTTAGTGTAAGTATCTGTATTAATCAATTTAGGCTGCACATCGGCTGCTGGCGGCGGTTTATGGGCGTGTGAAAGCTCGCACCAAAATCGCATCGTAAGAGCCACTCGCTACTCCGTATGTAGGAGGGGCTTCTTAAACCTCTCCGTTAGAGAAAATACCTCCCCGCTGGCTTGAGCTGAGGGGATTTTGCTTTTCACATTTTCTGCTTTTGTTTTTGGTTTGTCCTGTGAACCTAAAAGTATAAGGCAATGATTTATATATATATTCGCTAGATTTAGGTTCTGGCGCCGCGAGGCGTGGGGGTTCGAGTCCCTTCACCCGCACCATTTATCATATAATAATTTGATTTTATTCGATAAATTGTATTTCTATATCTTGCATCCTGATCAAGCCTTTAGGGCATACTGGGCCAGTGAACAGGCATCAGATGTCTGTGCTGTGCATGGTTTCAGGTATCGGAATCGGGATTAATCCGGGTTTGCAAGGAGTATTGGTCTTTTGCAAACGCCAACTATCGCACCATCTTGAATTCACCAATCGATACTGCCGTAAAAAGAGCTGCGTTCATCGCCTTTATGATACTTGTTCGCGGGGCGCCGTCGTGGCTCACTAGACCGAGTACTCGTCTAGGCCTACTTTCCCCGAGAGGAATGGTTTTAAGAGGTAGATGATCACTTACGGTAACGCACCTTTGCGGCACAATCGAAATCCCGAGTTCTGCTGCGACCATGCTTGAAATCGCCTCTAGGCCTTCAAGTTCCATCGCGTCGCTGACCGAAATTTCACTCATCTGCAACCATGCTTCAATTTGCCTGCCGACTACTGCATCCCTGTTAAAGCGGATAAATGGTTGTGAGCGCAGCAGTTCCTTTGGTGGCAATGCCTCGGTGTTGTGTGAGACAAGGAGCACCAAATCCTCTTTAGCAATCTCCGAAAAGTTAAGTGAGGTAGAGATCACATCTGGTCGGGAAATAACTGCGGCCTGTAGTTGGCCGCGCTCCAGCTGCAGTAAGAGCTGGTTTGATAGACCCGGAACAATGCGAACCCGAATTCCTGGGTGCTTGAGTTTAAGTTGCGAAAGGGCGAGTGGAACCAGCCCGGTGAGCGTCGTCGGTACAGCGCCCAGAATGAGCTCGCCGGACAACTCGTCACCCATGCTCACTTTTTCGGCTAAATTGTCGTAAGCGGAAATAACGGCCGAGGCCTCACCGACTAAAGACAAACCTGTTTCTGTCAGTTGTGGCGTTCTTTGGGATCGATCAAAAAGTTCCAAGTTCCAAGATGTTTCCAGATTGCGCATCTGTTGGCTGACGGCGGCAGGCGTGAGCCGCTCGACCTCAGCGGCGGCGCGGAAACTCCCATGCCGGTGAACGGTGATTAAGGTCCGCAAGGCCCGAATACTCATCTTTTGTGTCCATTCACTCAATTCTCAGACATCAGGTTTGTTAATTTTTTTTTACCTTATTGTAAATATTTATTCGTTTTCACGAATATTATTTTACCACTAGGTTGGACCAAATAGGCTCGAATTAGGCGTGAAAGATGAGGTTGCTATGGTCGCCCCAAAGACAAACGAATACAATTTGATCGAGGCGAAACCTTTCGCCCCCAACTTGGGTGCAGAGATTTATGGTGTCGACCTCAGTCAAGCTGTTTCTGATGCGCAATTCGCTGAGATCCGTGATGCATTCCTGACTTACCAAGTTCTTTTTTTTAGGGACCAAAAGGAAATTCCCCCAGAACAACATGTCGCCTTTGGCAAACGCTTTGGCCCCCTGCATGCCCACCCAGCAGCGCCAACGATGATGGGTCATCCAGAGATTTTTGAAATCCACGCCACAAAGGATTCAAAGATCGCAAACGGGGAATTCTGGCATTCCGACGTTTCATGTGATGAAACTCCTCCGCTTGGAACGATGTTACAAATCCACATCGCGCCGCCTTGTGGCGGAGACACGATGTTCAGCGATATGTATGCCGCCTACGACGATCTGTCTGAGCCAATCAAAGCGATGCTTGGCGAGTTGTCCGCTTTGCATAGTTCTGAACATATATACAAAGGCCGCTATAGCGACAGGGGCAAGAAAGACACAGAGATTGATTGCCCAGAAGCAGTGCATCCAATTGTGCGAACCCACCCTGATACGGGGCGCAAGTCCTTATTTGTGAACCGGACATTCACGACCAAGATCTTGGGCTTGTCTGACAGTGAAAGTGAGGCGATCCTGAATCTGCTCTTTGAGCATGCAGAGCATATCAATTATCAAATTCGTTTTCGGTGGAACCTCAATGATATGGCGTTTTGGGACAATCGTTGTTGTATGCACCGTGCGATTTGGGATTATTGGCCAGCTGAACGCAAAGGTCGACGTGTGACGGTGAAAGGCGAAAAGCCCGCCTAATTGTATCGAGATTCTGCACCGGTGATCCGTTTAGAATTTACAAAGGACAAAGCAATGCGCGCAGCCGTTGTCAGAAACTTTAACGAAGATCTCTCTATCGAAACCGTTTCAGATCCATCCTGCCCCGACAATGGGGTCGTTTTGGAAGTTGCAGCCTGTGGTGTGTGCCGCTCAGATTATCATGGGTGGACTGGTGGGCATCCCAAAGTGCAAAATGGGTCGATCCTCGGGCATGAGTATTGCGGCACAGTTGTCGAGGCGGGGCCAAGTGCAAAATACAAGGTTGGCGACCGTTTGATCGCACCTTTCATTCTTGGCTGTGGTAGCTGTGTTGCATGTCACACTGGCGTATCTAACACCTGTGCACAACAAATCGTTCCTGGCTTTGGTGTGCCGGGGGCCTATGCCGAGTTCGTCGCAGTGCCATACGACCACAACCTCGTTTATCTATCAGATACGATGTCGCCCGCTCTTGCCGCAGGCCTCGGGTGTCGCGTTACAACGGCTTGGCATGCACTGACTGATCGCGCAGACGTCAAAGCTGGCGAATGGGTGGCAGTTCATGGCACCGGTGGTATTGGCTTATCCGTTTTGCTCTTGGCTAAACTCTTGGGCGCTCAAGTCGTTGTTGTTGACATTGTGGATGAAAAACTTGAACACGCAAAAATGCACGGCGCAGATGCGACAGTTAATGCTGCGAAAGTAGATGTCGCGGCTGCAATTCATGACATCACAGGCGGTGGCGCACAGGTTTCAATCGAAGCACTTGGTATCGACGTGACAACCAATGCTTCACTTGAATGCCTAGCGACACTAGGGAGACACGTCCAAGTTGGCATGCCTTCGGGCGAGGGGTTGATGCAAGTGAACATGCGAGCCATCTATGCAAAACAGCTTTCCTTTTTCGGGACACGTGGCATGCCGTCTTGGAAATATCCTCGTCTGTTGGAAATGATCGAGCGTGGCGATGTTGATATTCGCCCCATGGTCGCAAGGGAAATCTCCCTATCCGATGCAAGCTCGGAATTGCGCGCAATGAACGGGCCGACGGCACCCGGCACTGCCGTCATTACGGAGTTTAAGCGATAGGATCTTGATTGGCCGCCCAACCGAACAAGGTTGTTTTCTGGATGCACAACCAGTTTGCTAAGAGGAAAGCAGGGAATTCCTATTGGCGTAACGGCAAGGTCGGGTGTCCGCGAAACAAACCCAGCAAAATTTCTGGCAAAGATCATTTGCGCTTCTCTTTTGGTTGAATACACCTATCGCAACGCGGCGATTGTCGTTTTTCGCCCTAGGTATTTTTTGCTGCAATTGGTACCTGAAAAGGGCAGCCATTGATTGAAGCCATAAAAAGGACTGGTTGGCCCGCTTTCCAAATCTCGGCGCCGGTCTCGGCGAAGGGCAGAAATCTGCCGTCGGCCTTCGACGAATCTAAGAGCCTTATCAGTCATAACCGCTTCGGGCTGACTGCAGCCATCTGACAGTTCCGCCAGCTAACCAACGCTAGCGGGACGGATCGAGCGGCAGCAATGCGCAGAAAGCGGACTTTGCAAAGCGCCGATGGTTCTTGGACGTGACTTTCAGGCTTAATGCCCAGCTACTGAGTGAAGCTAACCTATTACCTAAAATTGTAGGAAGTCCATTAGGTAGCCATCCCAGGGCGAACCTCAACTTTCGATTTCGATTTCTCAGTTCTCATGACGGCTAAAAACTAACAGCTACTGGTCTCTGCCCTTTGAACAATCGAGGGCATCTTACCGGTATTAATCCGTGCATTGTTAAGTCTGACGGTTGGGAGATTGAGCGTTCATAGTTCCACTTGGCAAAATGTCAGGGAAGGAAACCCAAAAGGTACTTCCTACACCATATTCGCTTTCTACACCAAACGTTGCCTCCAACGATTTAGCCGCTGAAGCAAGTATACTTAACCCAAGACCTGTCCCTTCTGTGCGGCGATTATAGCTCCCATCTGCTACAGTAAAAGGCTCAAAGATTTTGGTTTGATCCTGCCTTTTTATTCCGATTCCAGAATCTACGACACGGATTTTGACGTCGGTATCTTCTTCGTTAGTGACAATCACTTGAATGGTGTTGTGGTCGGAGAACTTCGTAGCGTTTGCGATAAGATTTGACGCAATTTTTCTGATCTTCACTCGGTCAGATTTTACGAAAAGAGGTTGATCTTGGGGCACATCTAGCTTGACCGAATTTTTGCGGGACATCAGCATTGGGCCGTTTTCCTCAACAATATCGGATAGCAAATCCTTTAAGTTGAACACAGATTGGTTCGTCGTCATGCTCGGTTGAGTTGGCTGACTTGCATCTAAAACATCATTCACGTGCTTCAAAAGCGTTTCTGAAGAAGTCTTAATCATAGCAGAGTACCGTTTTTGCGGTTCTGACAGTTCAGTGGAACCCAGCAACTCATTCGCTCCGATAATGCCGTTTAAGGGGGTGCGCATTTCATGACTAAGCACTGTTACGGCTTTGGTTTTGTAGGCGTTGGCGCTTTCTGCGACTTCAAGCGATTGCTGCAATGCGGCTTTGCGGTCGCTTAGTGAATCCATCAACCCGTTGAATACATTTCGAAGTCCAATCATCTCTACCGGAGCAACTGCACCGGGCATGGGAACGCGTGCAGACATGTCGCCGGCCTGAATACGCGCCACAGTGTCTGACAGTTGCTCCAGTGGTTTCGAAATAAGGCCCGACAACACCCAGCTCATAATGGCTGCGACGATGAACAGAACCATCAAAATACGCATCATTTCTGACACTTCCGCTCTGGCTGCCAATCGTAGTTCCTCAAGAGGCTGCGGAACCATCACGCCCCACTCTGGCCCAGAAACATTCGTGTATCCAGACACTACATCGGCCTGAATGGGTGGCGCGTAAAACTGCATAACACCCGTATCGCCACTAATCATGTGTTGCACAACTTTCAGCCCGGACACGTCTGTTGAAGCCCTCTGCCATTCAGGGTTTGGATGGGCCAGGACGCGTCCGTTCTTGTCAACAATCATTGCGTGTCCACGCTCTCCAAAAGCGACTTTTTTCTGAACGTTTGAAAGATACGAAGTGTCAAATGCGCCTATGTAAAGGTTTTCCTGAGTATCGCGTCGAACCGCAAACAGGGTAGGCTCGCCGTCTAGCTGCTTTACCCCGGTGATGGTTGTATAGTTCGGACGTGCTTCTCTTCGCAATTCGTTGAGCAGGTCAGGCGATGGCAAAGAACGCGATGTCATTGATAGATCACCCTTCAATCTCCCTTTAGGATCAAAAGAAAGGATATATCGAAAGCCATATGTCGCCAGCAATTCTTGAGCGGCTTCATTGCCCTGCAAGGTGACGCCATCGCCAACGAAATAGTCAAATGTCGCGGTCAAATCCGAGGCGTATCGGGATAGAGCTTCGGATAGATTACGTGCAATGACCAAGTGGCTTTGCTCGACCTTTTCAAGTTCACGGTTAAACGCCTGATGTTCCCTTTGTTGAGAGACGTAGACAACGGGGACCAGAACAACAATCAACATGCAAATGAAGATGTAGCTTCTCAGCGAAGCCAATCTCGAAAGCGCTTTAACCAAACTAAGCAACCGCAATTTTCCACCCTCACACTGTTACTGATCTTGATGATCACAAAGCTCTGATTAGTTTACAGGGTTTTCAGGAGTGTTGGCTCGCAATAAAGGACAGTCACATATACTAAAGGTTAGCTCAAAGCGGAATTCTCGAAGAGAAATCTCAAACTTTAAATTAACAGAGCTGTCGATTGGTCGATAAGAGGCCCTCACTTAGTTGTCGTTCACCAGTGGCTTTACGTCCAAAAGTGCCGGTCACGTATGTCTGTCCCAAGCTGTGGACGTCGTTTTTGAACGGCTGGGGCCTGACCTCACAAAAGTCACTTACTTCGCAGAACTGCCCAAGGTGCTGGCTGCAGCAATCGTGGACGTTCGCTATGGCGGATGAATGACCGCTTTCACAAAGATAGACAGAAGCTTCGCACTTGCGGCATTAAGCAGGTTGAGCGGTAAACCACTGTTTGCATTGGACTGTGAACGGACTTCTGATAGTTCCACCTGCCAACTCACGCTGGCGTGACGGATCGAGCGGCAACAAAGCGCAGATAGTGAACTTTGCAAATTTTGGCTCATTGATCTGTAGAGGACAGCGTGCGAGGGACGGCGAATTGAGACCCTGAGTCCGGAGATATCGTCAGTGAGCAAACCACAACAAATGCCAGCTGAGGGGTGTGAAAATCGCTCCTAACGCAATATGGTTGTTACCTTTTTAAGCGATCAAGCTGTCCAAACCAGATTGGCACAAATTATCAAAGATTTGACCAGCCAATAATGCTGCGCAGCGTCTAAAAATTCTTGACGTCATTACGAGCCACCTGCAGGTACACATGTACTCACAAGTGTGAAACCATCAAAGGTTTAGCGGACGAGTGGGACGGTGACTTGGCCGCCTTCTGCCAGCGACATTCAAACGAAGGTGCTGCGGCGTATCAAGACGGTTGGTCTAAAGAGGTGTTTGACCACCTACCTTGCTGATCGGTTCAAGGAAGAACTGATCGACAGGTTACTTGAATTGGTCGGGCGTTTGAAATGGCCAAAGAGTTCTGCGACCAAGCAGGACATATTTAGAAACAGGCGCAAGAGCACGGTCTTCTAAAGCAAATTAAAAAGACATGCGTCACGCGACCTGCCAACACACACCGGAGAGCTTGCGCAAAGCGACTGCGCTGTACCGTTGTATGATTGATTTTCGCAACGGTGGAAGCTTCGAGGGCGCCGTCCAAAAAATCTGCCCCCTAGATATGATGGAAAAGCTCTTTCCGCGAAAAAATCGACAAAATCCTCCATTCTGAAAATCAAGAATTGATCCATATAGCACAGCGATTTGAAGTGAAAGAAAACACACGTATCGCTGAAAATACAGCTTTCAAACATGCTAAGGAACGCCGCATTCTTGATCTGGTGACACACTGGAAAGGACAAGTGGGCCGGACTTTCGAAACTGCGACAGAAGCGGAGGAAAGCTGTACCACACTGGTAGTGTTTCGCGACCAGTTCCACTCTGCATACTCATTTGATATATGGATTTATGGGTTCGTCTAACGGAAACTAGGGCTAAAGGCGGATGTGAGAAGGATAAGTGCCTGGCTTACACTTCTCTATTCTTCGCTGAAGGGGAGTGGCTAACGCGGTTTCAATTGCATTCGAAAACTACCACTATTAGACGGACGCCAAGCTTGTGCAAAAGCCTTGCGCTTTTCAACAATTCGCGCACCCATAATTCTTTATTTTGAGTTCTGCCTAGCTTAGGTGATCACAAGATCCCAGATTCTGATGGTCTCGTCGCCGAAGCGGAAGTACTCCACATTCACTAATTCATCCACGCCATCGTTGCCCGTGACCTGTACTTGTGTCCGGGAGCTCCGCGTTAATGTATAATCAGCTAGATTGCCGAAAAACAGCGCGTAATCTGAACCTTCGCCGCCGTCGATTGTATCATCACCTTCGCCTCCTTTGAGATAGTCCACGCCTCCGAAACCGAATAAAAAGTCATCCCCATCCAGGCCCGCGAGCTGGTTGCGCGCGTCATTGCCGGTTAGCTGGTCGCCAAACTGTGTGCCCACCAGATTTTCGATCTCAATATACAGGTCCTGCGCGGCGTCACCCTCTGTGCCATACCCGGTCTCTTGGCCGGCAACGCGTGCCCCATTGCGCAAGCTTGCCGTAACCGCCGCGGCTGACTGGAAATAGGTCACCGTGTCTACCCCATCCCCGCCAAAATAGCGCTCACGTCCACCCGAGCTACCCACGAACCAGTCGTAATCGCCCAAGCCTCGGAAATCGTTCTGCTGGCCGTTGCCATAAAACACGTCTTGCCGCCCCGAACCAGTCACCCTTTCGACGCTGGTCATCGTCAAGCCCGACGCCAGATTAGAATTGTTGGAGGGGTCAGCCAAATCCACCAGAACCCCGGTTGCCTGTGCGCCGGTGGGCGGGGCCCCGTCAGTCGAAAATGCGTCTGAGATCGTGATTTCGGCGCTGTTGGCCCATTCAACAAAGCTAACCATGTCCTGCCCGGTGCCGCCGTCCAGCGTGTCGTTGCCGGTGGTGGCTATAAACCAGTCGTAGTCGCCAGCGCCGCGTAGCTGATTGGCGCTATCGTCACCGCGAATGTAGTCAGCGTAGATCGTGCCCGTTACGCGCTCAACGTTGCTTAGCGTAACCTGTTCCGAGTTTTCGTGATTGAGTGCAGTGCCAGCACCCAGATCGACGCTGAACCGAAATTGAGTACTTGTTCGTCCGGGTGTGTCGGACAAGTCGATGAAAGACACCATGTCATTCCCATCACCACCATCGACCGTATCATTACCACCCCCTGGCATAATCCAGTCCGAACCAGCAAACGCGTTAATCAGCTCAGAGGCGGCTGTGCCATTTACATTTTCGGAAGTGTTCGTGCCAGTCACTGTTTTGTCTTTGGCCATAGCAGCGACTTCAGCATAGGTCATTGTATTAGTAAGGAAGCGAATTGCCTCGATATCGGACCGGATAACATCATTGCCTATTCTTGTAGATGAATCTCCTGAGATTAATATCCCACCTGAGGTGTTGAAAACTTCAAGGTTATGGAGGGATGCACTAATTATTGCTAAGTCGTCTCCTTCTCCGCCCAGCAATGTATCGTCACCCTCAAACCCCCGAAGCGTATCATTACCGCCCCCACCAGAGATCAGGTCATTGTGAATTGATCCAAAAATTGAATCAGCACCCATTCCACCATAATACTCTCTGACATCAGAAAGATCACCAATGATCGTATCGTCAAAATTGGTTCCAATCAAAATTTCAACTGAGCTTAATTTTTCCCTGAGACTGCCGGGCTCAGGATGATTAAAAGTCCGAACGTTAAAATTTAACCCCTGAGACGAAGAAACGTATGAAGCCGTGTCAACTCCAAGACCGCCATCTACAGTGTCAGTGATTCCTGGTTGAAAGGTATCATTACCTTGCCCACCCAACATGTATTCACTCGCCCGAGAACCGATGATATCAGTAGGCTGGTCACCAGCAATAATTCGGATCAGGCCGTCGTCAGTACGCCGTAAGGAAGAATTTTTTTCTAGCGCATTGGACAGGTCTAGGTAATTCAGATCTTCAAGTCGAATTTCTAAAGTTCGGTCGTAGCTGCTCTCACCATTTAGGCTGATCTTTAGGTCAGGCCCCAAATCCAAAAACTGTTGCCCAGAAATGGCTATATGCCCGGCTCTAATCGTTAAGGTTTCAATATTCCTGATGTCGTGGGATCGAAGATCCACAACCGAAGTGCTGGCAGAATGCAAAAACAGTGTGTCGTGGTCTTCTCCGCCGTCATAGAAACCTGGTAATGTGTTTTCTAAGTATACGAACAAACTGTCATTACCTCTACCACCAGATAACGTGTCATTTCCACCTGTCGTCGTTAGTCTGTCAGGACTTACATTTCCAATAAGCACATTCCCTATCGTCCCATTGGTGTTGAGAGCAGACAAATTATCTCTACCTGAACCGCCTATTAACCGGGCCGGCCCCTCATCGTCTCGAGAAAGAAGATTGATGCGTGAGGTTGAGGAGGATGCATCGATATCTTCACTCTCAACATCGTTGATTGTGAGAACAAAAGATTGTTGGCTTAAGATATCCTCTGGGGATCCTGCACGGTTGGCAACGATCTGAATCCCCGTTTTCGATAAATTAGAAGTGTGACTGTTCTCGTAGTCGAGGTTTGATCCCGGGCGCAAAACAAGTTCGAATATTTCGGCATCACTTGTAGCGCGCACTCTGAAACGGTCGTCAGAAACCGAATATTCTATATCCCTCTGGTACACATCATTCGCGACAAATGTCCCGACCACAAGCTCTGAGACATAATAGTCTTCGTCAATTGACGTGAAATTGTGGTTATCTGTAATCAGGTTTTCGACGTTGCCACCTTGGATTGAAACAGTTGTGACTCCACTGATTTGCAACGCTCCACCATTTCCTTGACCGCCAGTGTTTCCGTCGCTGAACATCCAATTGATAAATACGGTTTCCGGGCGGCTATCAGCCCGATTTACATAAGAAATCGAACGCATCACCTCTGTAATTAGGGCAGTGGTTGGCACCACTCCGCCAGTTCCGGTAAAGTCAATCTTCAGATGACCGCCAGCGTTCTCGAAAATTGCAAATACTTTGCCGCCTTGCTTTAACAGGCTGTCAGTAACGTCGAACGTGCTCGATCGAGTGATTTTGAAGCTGAATTCATCTCTCGCGTCTCGCCCATCCAATCCTTCAATCGTGAGAGAAGCACCGGAGAAATTGCCCGCTTTATCGTTCAACAAAGAAAGCTCTTCGTCAAAAATTGCGGCATCATTCGCCAATATGACAGGAACATCTCCATTGAGTTCCACGGAGTTGCCAAGGGATTCTTCATTCGAGAACGAATTATCGAAGTGGCCATGTTTAGTCAGCCGAAAAATACCCGTCCCTCCTGCGACGACTATGCTCCCGCCTTCTTGAAGTTGTGCGGAATCGCCTCCGGAACCTCGGACAATGGTTTTTCCGGCATCGCCAAAACCAGTATCAAGAGTTCCATCGGTATTGTAGCGAACCACAGCGGCGTCCAGCCCTCCAACATTTGGGTCATAACGATTTCCGACGACAACAATTTTGCCGTCATCTTGGATCAAAACCGTTCGGGCGCTATCCCCGATAGTGCCAACAGGCGTTATTACGAAGCCTGATCCATCCGGACCAAAGGTCGTGTCCAATAATCCGCTATCAAGCAGACGCACAAGAACGAAATCCCCATCCGCTTCTCCAGCCAAATAAATCTTACCATCACCACCGACGGTAACAGTATATGCGGACTGCTCGAACGCCTGAGTTGTGATATTCACTCTGCCTTCAATGCCGAACCCGAAATCTTTAGCACCCGTATTAGTCAGTTTAACCAGTGACAGCCTGTTGCTGCCTTCTAAAACCACGAGCACACTGCCGTCATCAAGAGGCTCAAAATCGCGAATAGATTCGCGGTTTAGATATGGCCTCCGAAACTCTGTATCTAAGAGGCCGTTGTCCAAGTGTCGAACAATCGTTTCTGAGGACCCATTTTTTAGCTGGTACAAAAACCGCCCGTCAGAGTATGCCTCAATCTGACCAGGGACACCTGCATTATATGCAGAATAGGATATGGGATCACTTGGAGAACCTGAATCATTCCGTAATACCTGCCGAATATGATAACTGGGAGTAAAACTGCCTTCAGAAGACTGATACCGGCCTTGGCTGTAGGTGGTGTATAGAAACGAGTCTCCTACGTGGTTGGTAATTCCTCTAGGACCCGAGACACTATCTTCATCATCTTCTTGCGTGCGCCGGTTCTCTTGCAAAATGGTCCCATCGGCAGACAAAAATGCGACTGTTCGATCACTAGTGCCCGATATTGTCCCACTCAACCCAATTGTACCATCACCGGATATTGCCAAATGGCTGATCCTCAGGTTTTCACTATGATCCCCATTCTGGTAGTCAACTTGAATAGGATCTGTTGTAAACCTGAAAGCTGGCTGGGTGTTCATTTCAAACTTCCTGAAAGTGGGTTAAACAGCGTCGAATTAAGTGCGATATTTGGTACCAATGAACCGTGCAGTGTATTTTCAATCGTTAAGCGCTAGTTGAAATGTGACATTGTCAGGTGTCGCCAAAGATTTTTCAATTTCACATATTTACTATCATGCCCTACTAGAGCGTCATCTCATGCCTGTTATCAGGCATCGTTTCTCTTAGTGTGCCTTTTTTTCTGCATCTTAGGTGGACACAAAACCCAAAGAATACCGCAGTGCCTAGAGTTTTAGAAACCTAGTGACATCCGTTACTGTAAACTCAAAGAACCGTGGTTTCATGTACATTATATATTTACCAGAGGCAGTCTTCTTTCCGGTCAGAATGAAGACTTTTCCAGCCAACCTTACTTTTTAGTAGCCAACATGATCCCGAGCTGGACATTTCAGTTCCAGAAATTGTTTCAATGACTTTGCAAAGTTCGCCAACTACACAGAGCCGCCCCCGGTAGTGAACTTAGCATCGCCCTCGGCTGCGATAAGCCCCTGAATGTCTGTTTAGGGCCTATTCTGTTGAAAAACTCATGGTTTCCCAGGTCCTGGATCACAGGGCAAATGGTTCCCGCCTTGATTTTATTGCGCGGCACTGGCCCGAATTGAGTTCGGTGCTAGTCTGGCTAACTTTTTGAGGTTTTGGGCGGTTGCGGCGAGAATAAATTCGTCATGAGCGCCACATGGTCCACGTAATCGAAGCCGGCTTAAGCCGTGAACCGTTTTAGATGGGCGAACGACGTTTCGACCTTTTTGCGTAGCTTTCGCGAGATGGCATATTGCTGTGTTTGCGATAGGGCGCGTGCGACATCACGGGAAGGTTCGTAAATTGAGCGTGTAACTTTACGTGGTGGCTCTTTGGGTGTGCAACGTTGTTTGAGCAGACATTTATCACAATCAGATTTCCGGGCACGATAGCGGATGGTGGCATCTTTATTGGGACCAGACCTCGGCTTTGTGAAAGCACGCCTGTATTGCCTCAGCTCTTTGCCGCCGGGGCAGATATAGAGATTTTTCTCAGCATCAAATGTAAACTCAGCCCGTTCAAGCGTACCATCCTTGCGGCCTGATTTATCGATTACAGGGATATGTGGCGCGATCCCGCGTTTCTCAACCAACCAATCCAGCATTTGGCCTGAGCCATAAGCGGTGTCAGCTATCAAACGTTCAGGCTTGAGGTCGTGCGTTTTGCGAACGCGATCAATCATGGTTCTTACGACCCCAACCTCGGCTTGCCGAATAGATCGGCTGGGTTCGACCTCAAGGATCACAGCGTTATCTGTATCGATCAGATAGTTCGTAGAATATGCAAAATATGCCGGACCGCCACGGGCGCCTGTCCATTGAGATGCGGGATCTGAGTGTGAGATGAACTTGGGCACAACTGGGCTGGCTGCGCCAAACGCGGCGTCGTCCAGTGTGTCGAGGTGCTCGCGAACTGCGCGGGGTGCATCATCAGGATCAATGGCCTCTGGGTTCCAATCTGCCTTGGGTGTGGACTTTTGACGGTTGGCATCCGCTGCAATAATGCTGGCATCGGCCGCATACCGTTGACCGCTTGCTAGACCTGCCTCAATACATTGGGCAACCACAGCCTCGAACACGTGGCGCAACACATCGCTGTCGCGGAAACGCCCGTGCCGGTTCTTGGAAAATGTCGAGTGATCTGGAATTGCGTCCGACAAATCCAGCTTGCAGAACCAACGATAGGCGAGGTTAAGATGGACCTCTTCACACAGACGCCGTTCTGATCGAATGCCCATGACGTATCCAACCAACAACATCCGCATCATCAATTCTGGATCAATCGAGGGTCGTCCAGTGGAGCTTTAAAACTCAGTCAGATGCGTCCGAACGCTGGACAGATCGACAACACCATCAATCGCTCGCAACACGTGATCCGTGGGGACGTGACCTTCTATCGAGAAATCATAGAACAGAGCAGATTGTGCTTCCTGACGTGATCCCATCATCGCGATCAATCTCCGACATCAATAAGATAATTGAATCAGCAGCAAAGACCTAAATCAACAAGAGTTTTTCAACAGAATAGGCAGCGAGCGGACGCCTGACAGTTCCGCCAGCCAACTCACACTGGCGGGGCGGATCGAGCGGCAGCACTGCGCAGATTGCGACCTTTGCAAAACTCAAACGCTCTCCCAAAGCGGACATTCATCTGTGCAATCAGTTACCAAGCCTGCAGACTCAACGCGTGTCATGAACCTTGGCTCGCATTGAATTGGGTTTTAGTTTGAGATAGCCTCGTCTGATGAAGTGCGTTTGCAACATATCCACGACGCTACTCGTTGTTTTTCTATTCCTGATGACAGGACTAGAATCCGCTGCGCATGCAATGTCAAAAAACTGTTTTGGCGGGCATTGCGAGACCCACATGAACATGACTGTGGGAGAGAGCCAGCCTGATCACACTCAAGGAAGAATAGCCAAGAGTTTTCCGCAGGGATCGGACGCGATGGAACATGATGAATGCAACCCATTCCTGTGCAATGCTCTCGCACTCACTGTGCAACCTTTCAAAGTAACCTTTGAAAGGTCTGAGATTGTTTTGGCATGGCAGGTTTCAAGTCTCTCGGCGCTTGAAGAACCGGGAAGTCCGGAGAGACCACCTAACTCTTGAAGCAGACTTTTTACGCTGTTCACGACTGTGAGCGTGTTCCGATGTGCCGCCACGAGTTTGCGGCCCGATCCTGTCTTTCAAAGTTTGGACCAATACATGAACCATAAATACCTTTTGATCGGCGCATGCGCCGTCGCGGGCACTGCTGCTTACAGCTTGCTACGCCCCGAACCCACCCAACACGTACCGCAGTTGGCACAGCCCGAAGTCAGTGCCTTGGTCGAAATCCAGATGCCGCAGATTGAAGGCAATGCCGCTATCGGACGGCGAATATTTGAAGGCGCTTGTGCTGCATGTCACGGCACCAATGCGGTTGGCATCGAGGGCGCTGGACCGCCGTTGATCCATGTAATCTATGAACCCAGCCACCATGCAGACGAATCCTTTCAACGTGCAGTCGCGATAGGCGTCAGAAGCCATCACTGGCGGTTCGGAGACATGCCGCCGGTTGGGGGCCTGACCCGTGGCGATGTCGCCATGGTCATCGCCTACCTCCGCGAAATTCAGCGCGCCAACGGAATCAACTGAGGAATACGGAATGAAACTACTTGCTACATTTGTACTGCTCTCAGCCCTTGCCACCAGTGCCTTTGCGCATTCCCGTGTGGACAGCACGACACCCGAAAATGGCGCGGTACTTGCGGAAGTCCCAAACAACATCAGTTTCAACTTCGCTGCCGACATCCGTCTGACACGGGTGGTTATGACCTATGAGGACCATCCCGCTGCCAGGCTTGATCTCGGCGCACAGACCAGCTTCAAGCGGGTGTTCACGCTCCCGCTTGAAGGCATAGGGGCAGGCTCTTATCGCATTGAATGGCGGGGCTTGGGGGAGGACGGGCACGCCATGCAGGGCGATTTCATGTTCACGGTGGACTGAGCATGCCGGACATTTGGGAAACTTCCGCAATCCTTGCCAAGCTAGTACTTTACATCAGCGTTTTGGGATCTGTTGGGCTTGTGATCATTCTTGTCGCCTTTGGCGATCTGGTATCGCCTCTCAGCGATAGGATCCGTCTAAAGGCTACCCTATTGGCAGGGGGCGCGCTTGCTGCTGCGGTCCTTGCTTTCATGCTCCGTGGAGCTACCCTGACGGGCGGGGCCGATGGGATGACCGATCCAGAAATGATCGGCCTGTTGTGGCAAACACCTGTCGGCGACGCGCTGGTCTATCGGATCGCAGGGACGATTTTGATCATCCTTGGGCTTTTCATCCCCCGCGTTGGCCAATGGATCGCGCTTGCCGGAGGATTGATTGCCCTGTGGTCCTTTGCTCAAATCGGGCATGTCCCCGGATTGGAGGTTACTGGTGTCCGCCTGCTCTTGCTCCTACACCTTCTGGGTATTGCCATCTGGGTTGGTATCTTGGGACCACTGCACGCCCTGTCGCGGCGGCCAGAGCACTTGGCTAGCGCAGCCACTTTGGCACACCAGTTTGGGCTAGCAGCTTCGGTGATCGTTCCTGCCCTGATCTCGGCGGGGGGGCTAATGGCCTGGATGTTGCTGGGTGACCTACGGACATTGGCAACGACTGGCTATGGCCAAGCCATTCTGATCAAGCTGCTACTTGTCGGCTCAGTCCTAACGCTGGCGGCTGCAAATAAACTCCGCTTCGTTCCCGCGATGCAAACTGGAGACGATAAAGCTGCGCGCCATTTGGCCCGTTCCATCGAAATCGAAACAGTGGTCATTCTGGTAGTCATGGCGGCAACCGCAACGCTCACCACCGTTTTGCCCCTTCCGAATTGAGGTATCCCATGAACAGGCGAGACTTCCTGATCACAACAAGCGCAGCGGCGTTGGTTCCGCGCATCGCGCTTGCATCAGCACCCGTTGAGTTGATTGCACAGCCAGTCAGTGCTCAAATTCTTCCCAAAGGGGAACCAATAACCCCAATGCTTGGTTTCAACGGCAGCACACCCGGTCCAGAACTTCGCGCCCGCCAGGGCGACGTCTTTGACATCCGATTCCTGAACCAGATTAATGAAGGCTCGGCAGTTCATTGGCACGGACTACGCATCAGCAATGCGATGGATGGTGTGCCGGGAATGACCCAAGATGTGGTCGAAAAAGGCGGTGATTTCGAATACCGCTTTCGGGCGCCTGATGCAGGAACATTCTGGTATCACTCACATAACCGATCCTGGGAACAGGTTGCCAGAGGCTTATACGGTCCGCTGATCGTTGAGGAACCGACACCGCCCGATGTGGATCAAGACCTGGTTGTCATGATTGATGATTGGCGCCTGACCGAAAGCGGCGCACTCGCAGATGGTTTCGAGAACATGCACGATCAGGCGCATCAGGGACGGCTTGGCAATTTTGCCCGCGCACTTGTCGAACCGAACGCGCCCATTCGTCTCGGTGATCGCTTGCGTTTGCGGCTGATCAACGTCGCGACGGATCGAATTTTTCCCGTCGAGCTTGCTGGTATTGAAGGCAAAGTGGTCGCTTTAGACGGCATGCCACTTGTCAGCCCACAAGAGCTATCCGGCCTCGTCCTAGCACCGGCCCAACGCGCCGACATCATTGTCGATGTAGTTTCAACCAACTCAGTGAGCATTTTCTTCCCAACACGAGACGCCCCTTACCTGTTGGGCGAAGTCCAAGTTGAGGGGAAGAACACAACGCGGCAACCAACGGACATTCCCACGTTACCCCCCAACAAGGCCGCGCTCCCTGATATAGGTAACGCCGTTTCCCTGACCCTCACCATGGAAGGTGGGGCTATGAGCCGCCGCATGGTGCAGCGTATGACGGGAGGGGGAATTTGGGCGCTCAACGGCCAATCCGGTCTCAAGGATACACCATTCCACAGTTTTGAGAACGGACAAACAGCACGCATTCGTCTGGTGAATGAAACCCGTTTCGCGCATGGCATCCATCTGCATGGGCACCATTTCTTTGAGGTCGGGGGCGACGACAGTCTTGGCGCTTTCCGGGACACTACACTTGTCGAACCAGGCGAGACCCGCGACATCCTTTGCGTATTCGACAACCCCGGAAAATGGTTATTGCACTGTCACATGCTTGGTCACCAGGCGGCAGGTATGAAGACATGGGTGGAGGTTGTATGAAGCACGCTTTGATCTTTGCTGTTTCCAGCTTCGCGACCGGTGCAACTGCCGGTCACGAACTGGATGACCGAGACGTGGTCAATGGTCAAACCCTCTACGCGGAAGAATGTGCTTCTTGCCACGGCGAAAACCTGGAAGGTCAGCCCAACTGGCGTACCCCTGATGCAAACGGAGTTCTACCCGCACCGCCCCATGATGCGTCTGGTCATACATGGCACCACGACAACCAGCTTCTTTTCGAATACACCCGGATTGGTGGCGAAGAGGCGCTGGCGGCGCGTGGCGTCACAGGTTTTGCCAGCGGCATGCCGGGATTTGGAAACGCGCTCGCTGACGGCGAAATCTGGGACATTTTGGCTTACATCCAATCAACCTGGCCAGACCGTGTTAAGGTTATACAAGCTGGTCGCAATCTCCCTCACGACTAGGGAAGCACTGGGTTCTTCGCCGTCATGACCAGATGGGCATGTCATCGCCTCCTCCGAAAGCAGGTAGCAAAGAGCAAAGCCACCCATTGATGCGATGAGCGAAGAGCCGTCGTGGAAATGACCTAGTGGACTGGCGCTCTGCCCCAAAACATCAAACGATGTTGCAGACCTTAGCGAAGGTCTGCTTTCACCAATATTGTTTGCAGTTCTTTGTCCGCTTTGGGCTGGCAGAAGCCATCCATAGGGGTTGGCCGCTTTGCGCAGAAAGCGAAATTAGCAAAGTCACGCGGACGGCTCATCTCCGCCGTTCACGCTAGATCAGCCATGTTGTGATGAAGCCCGTCAAACCGGTCATTCGCTGCAACTGCGCTTTCGTGTTCGTTGTGGAATCAAAGAGCAGGGACAAAGCCGATTTTACTGCCGGAGGAACCAATGTCCGCCTGGCATGCAATACGACAACGCAAATATTGGAAAAGGAAGGTGGTTGTTGCCATATTCGTTGCGAAATAGACAAAGTCGTGCATGATCAAGAAAACTAATCATATGAGAGAAAATGATAAAAAGTCGGATCACACTCAAGCAGCTCGAAGCCTTTTCGTTTGTGGTGGATACCGGGACTTTTAGAGCAGCCGCCACCGCTCTTGGAACAACTCAACCAAATATCTCATCTCGCATATCAGCCTTAGAAGCCGCTTTGGATGTCACGCTTCTTTATCGCGATGCAGGTTCGGTGCGATTGACAACAAAAGGTGCGGAACTCCTTGAGCGGACGCGGGACATCCTTCGTGCGGGTGAAGCATTGCTTGAAGTAGCGGGTCGGCAGGAGCTTATCGAAGAACGGCTGCGATTGGGCGTGACAGAGCTCGTCGCTTGTACTTGGCTACAACCATTTTTGCGTCTGTTGCGGCGAGATTACCCTAATCTTCAGGTTGAACTTGAGGTCGATTTGTCTCGCAGAATTGAAGAGCGCCTGCGGGAAGGGCAGCTTGACCTCACATTGCAGAACGGCCCGTTCGCTTATCAAGCGACAGGCGAACGAATGCTGTCCGGTGAAACGTATGTCTGGGTTTCGAATGAAGAAATAGCGAAAGGTCTTGTGGGAGGAAACTCTGTAGCACGCTTCTTTGAACGGGCTGTATTAACCCACGCCCGCCATACTGCCGCAGGACGGGCCTTGCATGTATTAGCGACTGAACGCGGCTACGACCTAGGGAAGATTGTTCATTCCAGCGCTTTATCCGCGTGTCTTCTCATGGTCAGTGAAGGGATGGGTACGGCGCTCTTGCCAATGTCTCTTGTCAAAGACGAACTAGATAAAGGACGATTGAAAACACTGGATGCCGATTGGATTGCACCACCTCTGGAGTTTTTCGCGCGCTTTAACGCAGATCGTGCACCGCGCTTCGTTGAAAAAGCGAGTGAAATAGCAGCAAGCATTCGGCCAGCCGTTACCAAGGATAACTAAAATCTATCGGGTATAGAAAATCAATTGATTTGATTTTTGGTGGGCTGTGGTCCCATTTGGACGAGTAAATGCTTGTGGCTGAGGAGGTGCACATGAAGGCTGGATCTATTCGAATGGGCGTCGATATCGGCGGTACCTTCACGGATGTTGTGCTTGAAAAGGCTGGAGAGCAGTACTCTGTGAAGGTTCTGACGACTTATGCTGCCCCCGAGAATGCAATCATCGATGGGATGCAAAAGGTCTGTACCAAAGCAGGCGTTGCCCCATCTGAGATCGAGCAAATCATTCATGGGACAACACTGGCTACTAATGCTTTGATTGAGCGGCGTGGGGCCAAGACTGCGTTAATCACGACCGAAGGGTTCCGCGATGTTATTGAGATGCGTACCGAAAGTCGGTTTGAGCAATACGACCTCAACCTCAATTTGCCTGATCCGCTTTTACCGCGTCAGATGCGCTTCACGGTGCCGGGTCGCGTGAACGCGAAAGGCGAAATTCTGGTTGAACTTGAACGCGCTGATGTCGAAGCCTTGGTCGAACGTATTGCAAAAGCGGGCTTTGAAAGTGTTGCAGTTGGTCTGATCCATTCGTATCTAAATCCAAAGCACGAACTTTTGGTGCGCGAGGTTCTGGCCGAAAAGCTGCCAGATATTTCGGTTTCGATTTCCTCCGAAGTCTCGCCTCAGATGCGCGAGTACGAGCGGTTTAACACCGTCGTTGCGAACGCCTATATCAAGCCACTGATGGCTTCTTACCTAGGAAGGCTTGAGGATCGGTTGCGCGGCGAAGGTGTTCAGTGCCGCATCTTTCTGATGCATTCAGGTGGCGGGATTATCTCCATCCAAAATGCCGCCGATTTCCCCGTGCGGCTCGTGGAAAGTGGACCGGCTGGCGGCGCAGTTTTCGCCGCACATATCGCCGCGCGCTATGGCCTCGAAAAAGTGCTGAGTTTTGATATGGGCGGAACCACCGCCAAGATTTGCCTCATCAAAAACCAGACGCCCAAGACGAGCCGTGTGTTCGAAGTCGCGCGAACCTATCGGTTCAAAAAGGGCTCTGGGATGCCAATTTCGATCCCCGTGATCGACATGGTCGAAATCGGGGCGGGCGGCGGCAGCCTCGCCCATGTGGACGGAATGCAGCAGATCCGCGTCGGCCCCGAAAGCGCGGGGTCCGAGCCAGGACCTGCTTGCTACGGCCGCGGCGGCGAGCGGCCGGGAGTGACGGACGCCGATCTGGTGCTGGGCAAGCTAGACCCGGATAACTTCGCCGGTGGGTCAATCACACTGCATCCGGGCAGCTCTGAAGCGGCACTTACCGCTCATGTGGGCGATACGTTGGACATGGACGCGGTTGAGGCTGCTTTCGGTGTGGCCGAAGTGGTGGACGAAAACATGGCGAACGCCGCGCGTGTCCATGCTGTCGAGAACGGCGAAGACCTTAGCGAATACACGATGATCGCCTTTGGCGGTGCTGCCCCGCTGCATGCCGGTCGTCTTTGCGAGAAATTGGGGGTAGAGCGCCTTCTGGTTCCGCCTGGGGCTGGTGTTGGTTCGGCGATTGGCTTTCTGCGGGCACCCTTCAGCTTTGAGGCAAATCGCTCTGTTTATGTGAAACTGAGCGATTTTGATGCAGATAAAATCAAGCATATTCTGTCCGAGCTCAAGTCGGAAGCCACCGGTTTCGTGCGCACCTGTGATGAAGTCAGCCCGATCCTATCTGAGTTCAAGGTTTACATGCGATATACAGGTCAGGGCTGGGAAATCCCAATCGATTTGACCGAGAGCCAAGCCATGAACCCTGATGCAGCCACGTTCGAGGCGCGGTTCGAAGAAGATTACACAAAGCTATTTGGTCGCCCGGTTGCTGGCATGGATATCGAGATCACTGTTTGGTCTGTAAATGCCACGACACCATCCGAACGGGTGACGCGGATTGCCGAAACCGATGGCTGCGCAACGGTCACCTTGAACGGGACTCGGAAACTCTTTGATGCCAGCTCAGGCTGTTATCTCGACGCGCATGTGATCGATCGGACAACGATGGAAACGGGGCAGCGTGCTTCAGGCCCCGCAGCCTTAACCGAGCCTGAAACTACCATCATCGTACCCGCCAGCCGTGATGCCATCCGACAGCCGGATGGATGTATTGATATGGTGACGAAAGGAGCCGCCCAATGACGCAGGAGCATTCTAAAGTCGCCTTTCAGGTTATGTGGAACCGCCTGATCTCGGTCGTGGAAGAACAGGCGCAAGTACTTGTGCGCACCGCGTTTTCAACATCTGTTCGCGAGGCAGGAGACCTGTCAGCGGGCGTTTACGACACCTTTGGAAACATGCTGGCCCAAGCCGTGACCGGTACTCCCGGGCATGTGAACGCGATGGCTGACGCAGTGGCGCATTTCATCCGCCGGATTGGCCGTGAGAACATGTTTGAAGGTGATGTCTACATCACCAACGATCCGTGGGAAGGTACAGGTCATCTGCATGACATTACCATGGTTACCCCGTCCTTTCACAAAGGTGTTCTGGTCGGGTATTTCGCCTGCACTGCGCATATCGTGGATATCGGTGGTCGTGGCTTTGGCGCAGATGCGCAAAGCGTCTATGAGGAAGGCCTCTATATCCCGATTATGAAATTTGCAGATCGCGGTAAGGTAGATGAGACACTTGTGCGGATTATCCGCGGAAACGTTCGTGAGCCAGACCAACTCATCGGTGACATATACGCGCTTGCCACATGCAACGAAATCGGCCACCGCCGCCTGATCGAAATGATGGAGGAGTTCACACTCGACCAATTGAACTGCGTTGCTGACTTTATCCTGGAAAACTCTCGCCGTGCCACAATCGAGGCCATTGCGGCGCTGCCGCAGACCTCTGCTGTTGGCGAAATGACGATGGATGGTTTCGACGAGCCTATCACCTTGAGGGTTAAGATCAGTGTCGAGGGAGACCGGATCGTTACAGACTTCACCGGAACCTCCGGTTTGGACAAAAAGGGCATCAATTGCCCGCTTGTCTACACCAAGGCCTATGCCTGCTACGCGCTCAAGGTCGCAATTGCACCGGAAATTCCGAATAATGCTGCCTCGCTCGCACCGTTCGAAATCACAGCGCCAAAAAACTCAATTGTGAATGCGCTGCACCCCGCACCCGTGGCTTTGCGCCATATCGTGGGGCATTTTGTACCTGACGCGGTCTATGACGCCTTTGACAAGATTGTGCCGGGTCTGGCACCGGCTGAGGGTGCCGGATGTCTATGTAACTTCCAAGTCAGTTTGCGACCCCGCAGCGACGCGCCTGCACCAGCAGATGCACAGCGATCCGAAGTGCTGACCTTCAATTCCGGCGGCTCCGGCGCGCGGCCTGAGCATGATGGTATGAACGCCACCGCCTTTCCGTCAGGGGTTATGACCATGCCCATTGAGGCGACCGAACATGCAGGCCCGGTCATCATCTGGCGCAAGGAGTTGCGGCCCGACAGTGGCGGCGCGGGCAAGACACGTGGCGGTTTGGGGCAGTACATGGAGGTCGGCGCGCAAGAGGGGCATGAGTTCGACATTCAGGCAATGTTCGACCGCAGCCAACATCCAGCACGGGGCCGTCGAGGTGGCCAGAACGGAGCGCCCACAAAGATTGCGCAAGACGACGGGTCGGCCATGCGAGTAAAAGGCAAGCAATTCGTGCCGCATGGTCGCAAAGTGGTCATGGCATTCCCTGGTGGCGCTGGCTACGGAGATCCCGCCGAGCGCTCAAAGGAATTGGTCAAGCGGGATTTGGCGCGTGAATATATCTCGAAAGAGACAGCACAGCGAGACTATGGTCTGTCTGATGAAGAAATCGCAGCGGTCCAGTCAGCGGTCGCAAGGGGAGAAAAGATATGAGCAACCAAAGCCCAACCCAGCAAAGCTATGACGTTGTCATAATCGGAGGCGCCATCATGGGGGCCTCTACCGCGTGGTTTCTGTCTGACAATAAGGACTTCAATGGCTCGGTCCTGGTCATCGAGCGGGACATGACCCTTACAGCCTGTTCCACGGCCCACACGAACTCTTGTATGCGGCAACAATTCTCGACTGAATTGAACGTTCGGATTAGTCAGTTTGCCGCCGATTTCGTGAAGAACATTCGCAGCTATATGGGGGGCGATGAACGGGTGCCCGAGCTTGGTATCCGTTCCTTTGGTTACATGTACTTCGCCGACAACGACGGCTTTGCTGATGTTTTGCGTGAAAGCCAGCAGGTACAATTGGCGGCAGGCGCGGCGACACAGTTGATGACACCGGAGCAAGTAAAAAGGGCTTATCCTTTCTACAACGTCGATGACATTGTGCTGGGATCAATCAACCTTGTCGACGAAGGTTACTGGGACGGGGCCGCAGTAAATGACTGGTGGCGTCGTCAAAGCCGTGAGCGCGGAGTGGAATGGGTCCAAAACGAGGCTGTTGCCATGACCCGCAACTCGGCAGGGACCAAGGTGGAAAGCGTGACCCTTGCATCGGGTGAAGTGATCGCTTGCGGTCAGGTCGTCAATGCCTCTGGTCCTCGAGCAGCGCGAACCGCGAAAATGGCTGGCATCGACGTGCCGGTCGAGCCACGCAAGCGGTACTCATGGATCTTTAAGGCCGAGCAACCGCTTGATCGGGATTTACCGCTCACAATTGACCCGTCTGGTGTCCACGTGCGCGAAAACGGTGGCGGGACATATCAGTGTGGCGGGCATTCCGACGTTGACCCAGCCGTGGATTACGACGATTTCGTGATGGATCATTCCATGTGGGAGAACCACATTTGGCCGATCCTTGCGACCAGAATTCCGCAGTTCGAAGCAATAAAAGTTCAAAGTGAATGGGGTGGCCATTATGCGATGAACACCTTTGATCACAACGCGATCATGGGCCCGCATACAGAATTGTCGAATTTCATCTTCCTCAACGGGTTTTCTGGTCATGGGCTACAACAATCACCGGCCATGGGGCGCGGCACAGCTGAATGGCTGACGCATGGAGAATACCGAGTGCTCGACATGACACCGTTCAACTATGAACGTATCGCTGCAGACCGACCAATCATCGAGAAAGCCATCATTTGATGAAGCTTCCCGAAAACCGGTTCACCGGCGCAATCGCAGCTGGTGAAAAGCAAGTCGGCCTCTGGATCAGCCTGTGCAGCAACTTCGCAGCCGAGGTGGTATCAACGGCAGGCTATGACTGGGCACTGATCGACATGGAGCACAGCGCCAACGACTACTTTAGCGTGTTGGGGCAGTTGCAGGTTTTTGCGGCGTCTTCGACCACAGCCTTGGTTCGCGTAGAGTGGAATGACGCGGTGGCAGTAAAGCGGTTGTTGGATCTTGGCGCGCCGGGTCTTTTGTTTCCGATGATCCAATCGGTGGAAGAGGCCGAACAGGCCGTTGCTGCGACCCGCTATCCACCGCGGGGCATTCGCGGTGTCTCTGGCTCAACAAGAGCGACCGCATTTGGCCGCATTCAGGACTACGTGGCACGTGTTGAGGATGAAACTACTGTGCTTTTGCAGCTCGAAACTTCTGCTGCCGTGGAACAGGCCGAGGCCATTGGCGCGGTCGTAGGTGTAAGTGGCATCTTCTTTGGGCCCGCCGACATCGCTGCTGATATTGGCAAGCTGGGCAAACCGATGGACCCTGATGTGTGGGCCTTGATAAGGCCCGCAGCACAGAAACTAATTGCCAAGGGCATGCCTGTCGGCACGTTGGTCACAGAGCCTACCTTTGCGGCCGAACTGCTGAACGAAGGCTTCACATTTGTGGCGATTGCTACGGATACCGGACTTCTGGCGCGTGCCGCTGACACTGCATTGGCGCAGGCAAAGGGGGCGCTGGTATGAGTTTTGCCACATCGCGTCTCGCATTGGTCAAGCCGTCGGCATCCACCTGGGTCAGCCAAGTTGCGAAAGAGGCCAAAGCGCGAAGCGAAGATGTGATCGACCTCGGGCTAGGTGAGCCGGATTTTGACACGCCCGATCATATCAAAGATGCAGCGCATCAAGCCGCGCTCAGGGGCGAGACTAAATACCCTCCCACTAACGGCACGTTGGAAATGCGGCAAAC
Source organism: Phaeobacter sp. NW0010-22 (assembly GCF_040365955.1). Classification (NCBI taxonomy): domain Bacteria; kingdom Pseudomonadati; phylum Pseudomonadota; class Alphaproteobacteria; order Rhodobacterales; family Roseobacteraceae; genus Phaeobacter; species Phaeobacter sp. NW0010-22. Next base: position 408,141 of record NZ_BAABWT010000005.1, on the reverse strand, counting down.
AATCCTAAACAAGCTGAAACGCGAAAACAATCTCGACTATGCGCTGGACGAAGTGATCGTCTCAAACGGTGCCACTCAAGTGCTCTTCAATACCCTCATGGCGACGCTGGAGCCCGGCGGCGAAGTACTGCTCAGTACTCCCCATTTCGGACGATACAAGGACATCGTGTTGAGGCTGGGTGGCGTACCTGTACCTTTGGCGGGTGCGGGCTTTCGCCTGAAACCTGACCAGCTCTCCAAAGCGATCACGCCCAAGACCCGCTGGTTGCTCTTGAACCAGCCGTCGAATCCATCCGATGCAGTGTATTCAGATGCCGAAATCGCATCGCTTGGCGCTATGCTAGCAGATCATGCGCGCGTGCTGGTGTTGTCCGACGAGATTTACGAACAAATCCTTTTTGATAGACGTATCTCCCATTCGTTTGCGGCGCTCTGTCCGCATCTGAAAGACCACACATTGACAGTAAAAGGTGTCTCAGAGTCCAATGCTATGGCGGGCTGGCGCATCGGCAATGGGGTAGGAGCAAAGGCTTTGATTGCTGCTATGGTCAAGGTCCAGAGCCAAATCAGATCCGGAGCCTGCTCCATTGCCCAGGCTGCCGCTTTAAATGCTTCACAGAACGACGTGCGTCGATTCCGTGCTGCCTTTGAACGTCTCAGGAACCTTGTGGTGGCACGGGTTGCAGATATTCCGGGCCTGACACTTGATCCCACCGGCGGTGCATTTTACGGGCTCATTGACTGTGACGCGCTGATCGACAGCCCGTCTACACCCTTTTCCTCTGACGCCGATGTCACAGCCTATCTATTGAAAGCCGCAGGCGTTGCCGCTGTGCCTGGAAGCACTTTTGATCTCCCCCACTTCTTCCGCATTTCTACGGCCATGTTCGAAGAGGTTTTGAACAAAGCACTTGACGGCATTGCAAAGGCTGTCGCCGACCTGAAAGGACTAAGCCCATGAAAAAAATCGTACTCACCGGTGCTGCCGGTCGACTTGGCTCGTATCTGCGCGAACCGCTATCTAAGCTCTGCGAAGAATTTGTATCTTCCGACATTGCTGACGCTGTGTCGAACCTGGCGCCGAACGAAACCTATGTGAAAGCGGATATCACTGATCTTGACGCCATGGTCGCGCTTTTACAGGGCGCTGAAATGGTAGTGCATTTCGGCGCCGTGGGCGATGAAGCCCCGATGGAGGTGCTTTGGGGGCCGAACTTCTATGGCGCCTATACCGTTTGGGAGGCCGCTTACCGCAACAAACTGCGCCGCGTCGTTTATGCCTCGTCCATCCATGCCGTAGGGATGCACAAAAAGACCGATTTCATTGGCACCGATGCGCCCCATAAACCGGATACGTTTTACGGGCTGGCCAAATGTTTTGCCGAGGATCTCGCCTCGCTTTACTGGGACAAGCGCGGGCTGGAGTCGGTCTGCATGCGCATCCTATCATGCGCCCAGCCCACCAATTCACGCGCTGTGGGCACTTGGCTCAGCTACGACGATCTAATTCACATGGTTGAACGCGCGATCAGCACACCGATCACGGGCTTCAGCGTGGTCTACGGCGTTTCCAACAACGACCGCGTGCCGGTCGACAATGCCAAAGCACAGCACTTAGGCTATTGCCCGAAAGATAATGCCGAACAATTCGCTGAACAGCTTTACACCAATGATGGCCCGCTCGACCCCCTTGATCCAGCCAACACCCATCAAGGTGGCCCCTTCGCGGCAGTAGAGCTTGGACAAAGTGGCATGGCGCATTTAAACTTGAATGTAGACGACACAGCAAAAGATTGATCCCTTAGAAAAGTACTGTTGGCCGTTGCCTCCGGCATGAGCGCTGACAACACAGGGGCTTTGGCTGCAGATGGCTTCGAAGTCGGGCTTCTTTCGTCCTCTTGTCACAGAAAAGCGCTTGCCAAAGAACATGGCGGTGTCGACATCATAGGCCCAACAATTCCGAAGAAGACCTTCAGAAACTAGTCGACGGGGCAGTGGATCAGTGGGGTCGCATTGACTTGTTGATGGACTCTGCGGGTCATGGCTCCCGCGCATCGGTGTTGGAACTGAGTAAAAGAGACTTGCTCAAAAGCATATAAGGTAGGGATTATTTCACCGGGCAGAGTATCGGTTTAATGGTGAATTACTCGATCGGTTCTGTGAACGAATGGGGCTATCCATAGATCGACAGTTGCATTCTCAGATTCGATCTCTCAAGGAAGGGCAGATTTCGCGAGATCGATCAATAGGACGTGTATCTGCAGCGAAAGTCTGCTCTCCGCCCGACGTGTCGATTACCTATGTCCGCTTTGGGCTGACAGCGGTCATCAGAGCGACTTCAAAGGGGCACTGATAACCCAAAATCGAGTGCTGCACAGCCGCAAGTCGGCTTTGAGCCCAATGGCACAGATGCTGCGGCTAGAACCAATGTCTGCATTTCGATGCGCACAGAGGCCGCAGCCACTTGCATTGAGCATACTAAGCTAGAGAGATGGTATGAAGGCGGAGTCAGCAATTTCTGTCATGTGTCTCATATCCGTGCCGCAACAGCCGCCCAGAACTTTTATATGTGGAAGTCGTTTTCGGATATTGTTCAGCGCATGTCCAAGCTCGTGAGGGTTACCCGCGTCCAACTCGGTGGCTTCATCCAGTTCAGCATGACTGCAGCGCGATGCATTGGCGACAATACCCTTTATTCGCTGCATCCAAGCGCCATCTACAAGAGTTTTGTCAAAATGCTCAGGATGCGCGCAATTGATCATAAAGTAAGCTGCGTACCCATCTGTTGCTTCATCTACTTCAGTGATCGCTTCTTCAAGCGATAAGCCTGTCGGTAGCTTTCCGTCAGTCTCGACTGTGAATGCTATCACCACCGGCAATCCGAACCTCCTCGTGGCCCGGATTATTCCAATCGCTTCCGCTGGGTAAGCAAGTGTGTATCCGCTGATTACATCTGCATCAGTTTGCGCCAAAACCGAAATCTGTTCTGTGTGATAGGTTTCGGCCTCGTCCGCTGTCATCTGGTCCGTGGGTGTATAAGCGTCATCGCGTGGGCCGAGGTTGGCGCTGATCAATATCGGGATATCTGTATCGCCTGAACGCATCTCAACCATCAACTCGATTGCCTTTTGGTTCAGGTCCTGAAGCGTCTCGGGATTGTAGCCGATCGCCGCGCCACGATCTCGATTGGCGACCCAAGTCGGGCTTTCCAAGATGACGCCTTTACCTTTTGCCCGACCTAAAGCAACCATGTCGCTTAGATACCCCTTAAGAAGCGTGCGCCCTTCTTGGGTTTCCAAGAGCGGGTAAGAGGCAAACCCGGGCAAATCGATGCCGCGATTGAAGATTAGGTCGGTCTCCATGCCGACATAGGCCAGATACAAATCAACATTTGGATCCAGAACTGAATTATTTTTGGCGGCCATTGCTCTAATGCTCCTTTGGTGTCTCACTCATGATGTTTGTTTCTTTAAGCTTGGATCAGCGTAGCTCGAAGCCGTTTGCGCGGGCTAGTTCAGATTGTGAACTGGTGGTTTGGCATGTGCTGGATTAGGATCAGGACAGGAGTGTAACATGAGCAAAAGACCCTATGGCATGATTTGCCCGATCACTCTGGCATGCGACTTGTTGGAGCCGCGGTGGACAATACCAATCCTAACGGAAATGTGGTCTGGGTCTCGCCGCTTCAATGATATTCGCCGCGGTGTCGGCAGTATTTCCACGGCCCTTCTTTCTAAACGCCTTAAGGAAATGCAGGAGACGGGTCTGATCAAAAGGGTCAAAGACAGCGCGAACGGTGACGTCAACTATTTCAGAACTGAAATGGCGATAGAGTTGGAACCGGCCCTTAATTCTTTAGCTGTTTGGGCGCAACGTCACGTCGATGCAAGAATAGCAGTATGTGACACAAAGCTGCCAGTCCTGATGTGGAAACTGCGACGCGCAGTGGTCGTCGAACGGCTCCCGCAGCGGCGGTTGACTATTAGATTTCAATTCAGCGACCCAAATTTGGAATTCGATACCTATTGGCTTCTGGTGCGCCCTGGCAGTGACAACGAGCTTTGCACAGAAGTTCCAGGAATTGATGTTGATCTCTTTGTCGAAACATCATTGGCTTCACTGACGAGTATCCTGTTGGCTCGCTCAAGCGTTTCGAAGGAAGTAAGTCGCGGGCAACTTTACGTTAGCGGTGATGCAACATTGGCCAAGACAATGGACAAATGGCTCCCCCAATCCAGCTATGGCGATATAGATGGTATCGCCACAAGCTGATCCAAAGCCGCCATTTGCGCAGCCGCAGCGAAGGGCGGTTTTGTCCCGCATAGCTGCCATCTGGCCAACAACAATTCTGCGCAATCTGTCGAACGGCTGCTTCGGAGAAGCTGCGATGCAGCACTTGGACATCTGGCCAAGGTCCGGTTGGGGCCGTCCGCGTGACTTTGCAAAGTATACTAACTGCGCAAAGCGGCCATCCCCTGCGGGTGGCTGCTCCCAGCTCTAAGCGGACATGATTGATCTACCCGCCGGGTGAACACCCGACTTTTGCGGCGATAATCACAAAGGCCTACCAAGCGGACAAAGTGAGCTTTCCCTGCTTTTTCACCAACGGCTGGTTTGGCACGGGTAGCGTAGGTTTCAAAAAGCTTGCCACCCCGACCCTGGGTACGTCTTACGCATCGCCCACAGTTAGCAAAACTTTTGCAAAATAGTCGCTAACATTGGTCAACCCATCGAACGGTGCAACCAGAGACACGTGCTGATCGGGGCGCACGACAACGACCACCCCTTTGGTACGGTTGATGCCACGCAAATCGTAGATGTTGGTTCCTTGTTGAATTGCGCAAAACACCTTCTCGTAATCAGTGAGGCCCATCGTTCCTTTGAAGGGTCTTAATACAAACGGAAGCTCAGAGAAGTCCATGTTTCGGTATGGCACTTGAAAAACTGCGCGTACATCTATGACCGCATCTGCATCCCGACTTCTAGGTGTTACTCGCTCAATTAGGCTTGCCAAGCCCGCGCATAACTTGCTGATCGGGCCGCCGTGAATTCCAGTATCCAACGCCGGGGCAAACGCGATGATCCGCCAACGCCCGTCCGCCACTAGAGTATGGCCAAGCTCCATGAATTTTGCATCGGCCAACCTTATAACCGGCGCAGAATGGAAGCGCTTGCCTGTTGGATAGCCCGTCGCGAGCGCTTGAGTGGAGTCATTGGCTGTGATCAGCGACGGATCATAGCATGTCTCGACCCCAGCGGTATAGCGACCGTGTTTCTTGAAGTAGGTTTGGAAATGCGCAGCTTCTTCTTTGGACTTTGGCTTCTCACTGAACAGACGCGCCATATCTCGATCAAAATCAATAAGTTCCTGAGCCTTGGTTTGTCGTTCTGACGAGTAGGTATCAAGCAATTCTGTCGGAGACTGCCCACGTAAAACGGCTGCGAGCTTCCAGCCTAAATTAAACGCATCGGCCATTGAGACATTCATGCCTTGACCCGCTTTTGGGCTGTGGGTGTGGCACGCGTCACCGGCAATAAAGACGCGCGGTTCGGCCACACCACCCACGTCTTGTGATACGTCGTCGAAACTATCGCAAACACGTTGTCCAATTTCATAAGCCGACCACCAAGCGACCTGAGCAGCTTCAAATTGAAATGGGCTCAGGATTTTGCGAGCTTTGTCGACCAATTGGTCCGCAGTAACTCCGCGATCCGCCGCACGCTCGTTCTCCTTCAAAGCATCAAGTTCAATGTAAAGACGCACCATGTATCCGCCCTCGCGCGGGATAATCAGGATACTGCCTTGGTCAACTGATTGGATTGCGCATTTCAAGCGAATGTCTGGGAAACTGGTGCGTGGCAAGACATCCATGACCCCCCAAAGCTGCCGCGCTGATGCCCCTTTCAGCTCCAAGCCCATTCCGGAGCGAACTTTGCTGCGTGCGCCATCACAACCGACAAGATACTTCGCGCGAATGGTCTCGGGTCCTCCGTCTGCGGCCAGACATTTGAACGTGGCTTCAATCGGATAGGCCTGCGTATCGTCGCGCGTAAAAGAAACGAGTTCTCGATCATAGTCTGGGATCAGACGACTTGGTGAATTGGCCATAACTTCAAGATAGAAGTCATGGATACGAGCCTGACTTAGAATGATGTGTGGCATTTCCGAAAGATCATCTTCGACGTCTTGGGTGCGGTCTGCGCGAGAAAGAGGCACACCATCCGGTCCCGGTCGCCAGAAGCTGACTTCGTTTACGTGGTAGCCCTCTTTGATCACCCTCTCCGAGAAACCAAAAGCTTTGAACATCTCCATTGAGCGGCACGCGATACCATCTGCCTGCCCAACCTCCAGGGGGCCTGATTTGCGCTCAAGAATACGCACCTTGAGATCATCCAAGGCACTCAATTGGGCCGCAAGGGTCAGCCCGGCGGGGCCACACCCAACGATAAGAACATCTACTTCATCGTCTGCTTTCCTGTCGTTTGCTTTAGCAATTGACGGATCGCCTGCTCGGAAGCCCTCTAGGTGATACTGCAAGCCAAACTCCCTTCCCACCAGATACAGCCAGATTGTACTACACCTAGATGGATGTGAAGCATGACGATAATTGTAGATACAAGATGTTTTCGGATTGTACTTTGTGCGACGCAGGTTCCAGTATCTGGCGTCAGCGCAAAGCTTCTTTCGCGCGTTGGTCAGCGATCCGTGGACCGTGCAGCATCAGGCAAAATGGGCTCATGGCAGTCATCTGACAAGTTCAGTCAGATAAGTCGAGGGTTTTGCGAATTGGACGGCGGCTATGCGGACAAGGCGCCACTTTGCTGCTCTCAAATCAAAGTCCGGAATTGCGTCAACCACATCAGAGTAGTAACCGCAATGCTGCGCCCAGAACCGAAGCGGCGATTAGGAGGCGGATGATGTCCCAGTGAAATCGGAAGGCCAGAAAACTACTGAGACCAAACAGAAGCAAAGCGAGCCACTCTATAGTGGCAAGATTCGGCAGCCACAGTGTGACGATCCCCCACCTTTCGTGGGTCACGGTGCCGAACAGCACATGCAGGGCGAACCAAACCGAGAGGTTGAGAATGACCCCCACGACCGCCGCCGTAATCGCCTTTAACGCGCTCTGCAACCTTGGCTGGTTTGAGATCCATTCGATGTATGGGGCACCGGCGAAGATCCACAGAAAACATGGTACGAAAGTAACCCAAAGCGCGACGACGGCAGCCATCACACCAAGCAAAAGGCCTGCTTCCTTGAAGCCCGCGAGGAAACCTACGAACTGTGTCACGAGGATCAGCGGGCCGGGTGTAGTTTCGGCCAAACCCAAGGCATCAATCATCTCGCCTGCGGTCAACCAGCCGAACTGCACCACTACGTCTTGCGCCAAATAGGCAAGAACGGCGTAGGCACCGCCAAACGTTACGACAGCGAGGGTGCTAAAGAACGTCCCTACCTTAACAAGCAAATCAGGCGCGCCCAACCAGGTCAGTGCCACCAACGGAAGCAACCAGATGGCAAGCCAGAGTACGATTGTACCCGCTGTCTTCTGAGCCGAAACATGGGTCATATCGACCGTGTCGCGCTCGGACTGCGTGGGGACGGTGATCAAGCCATAGAAACCCGCCATCAAGACGATCAGCGGGTATGGGATTGTGAGGAAGAATATCCCAACAAAAGCAGCACCCGCGATGACCCAATGCTGCCTTTGGTTGAGGGCCTTCTTAGAAACGCGTAGCAACGCCTCAATAACGATCACCAGGACAGCGGCCTTGATCCCATAAAACAGCGCTTCGACAAGTGGTACATTCCCGAAGATGCTGTAAATCGCGGCGAGCGTCATAATAATAACCGCTCCGGGGATGACAAAAAGCAATCCAGCAATCAGACCACCAATCGTGCCATGCAGCCGCCAACCGGCATATGTCGCGAGTTGCATAGCTTCAGGGCCGGGCAGAAGCATGCAAAAGCTCAATGCATTGAGGAACTGTTGCTCGGACAACCACTTGCGGTCATCAACTACCTCCTTGTGCATCAGCGCGATTTGCGCAGCAGGCCCACCGAAAGAAAGGATGCCGATTTTCCACCACACGCGCGTCGCGTCGGCAAGAGACGGTATCAAGTCCAGCTCGACGCTATTCGTATTACTCATGACTTAGCCCTTTGCCGAAGCGGCAGGCCAATCATGCCTTTCATTCGTCGCGTCGCGCGCCCATCGGTAGAATGCATCGTACAACAGCATACCCGCCTCAAGTTGCTCCAAATCATTGCGAAACATGCGCGACAGCCCCAAAGATGCTGCCAGCAGGCCAGCAGTCTCTGGCGCTAGATCATGTCGGTTGGTGTCAGCACCTCGCACGATTGCAGCGAGTTTTGTCAGTGCGTCATGTCCAATACCGAACTCTTCGACCATCGTATCAAAAGTGCAGGTCTCTCCACGATGGCTCCAATAGACGTCTTCAATATCAAAGGGGGTCGCGCCGAAACGCTCTGCCACATTGGTCACTTGTGAGGCTGCAACAAACAGAATCTGGGCCTTTGGGTCAATGAAACGGCGAATGAGCCACGGACAGGCGATCCTGTCGATTTTTGGCCGATGGCGCGTCACCCACACCGTGCGTCCTGACGTGTCCAGCGGCGGAAGTTTTTCCGTCATGACCATTGGGAGTTTCGCATCTCTCCATGCGAATTGCCCGCCTTCAAGAACTTCGGCCTGCACCCCCGATGCGCGTAGCTGAGCCGCTACACCCTGACTGATCTTAAGACCCTTTTGACAATAGACTATCACCGAACGCGTCTGAAGCTCATCAACAAGATCGAGGACATCTTTGAAGGGGTGGCGAAATGCGCCAGGTATAAACCTTGGGTCATCGTCGAAATCTTCATCAATGCGCACATCAAGAAGCACAGGGCAGTCGGGGGTCCCGATTAGGCGGGCCAAAGTAGGTACGGAAATTTCATTATAAGACGCCATAGAGTATCCTCCTCGGAAGGTGTGAGAATTGGAAGGATGCAAGATTGAGCTGGCGCCTCACGGGGTTCTTGCGCACCCCTGTACTATTTACCTAAGTGCCATCGCCTTTGGTGTCAAACCCAAGAGCAGCCATTGGCGACGATGCAGAAGAAATGCACTTCGGGCTCGAAGCGGTCCTTAGTTGCGATGAGCATGAAGGGCCGGTATGGGCCGTTCGCTGAACTTTGCAAACTCCGCTTTCTGCGCAAAGCGGCTATCTCCTGCGGATGGCTGCTACCAGCCCAAAGCTGTCGTTCGTCTACCATCTATGATGTTGCCTGACCTAGGCGTAAAGAAACTTAATCCGGGAGCTTTGCGAAGTCTGATGACAGCCTTATTCTAGCTAAGGTGGTGTTTGGATCATTTTAGTCATGCGACGATTCAGTTCCTTCTCAATGATATTTGCCTCGTAAGGTTTCATTTTTTTCCACCTTAAGCATTCCTCCCGAGTGCGGGCACAGCCAAGACACCAGCCACTCGGGCCAGTAAACTCACAAACATCGATGCAGGGACTTTTGCGTTTTTTCATAGTTGTGAATTTATCGTGAGGGATCGGGAGGTCAATAATTGCATTGACAGCTGTCGCTCCAAGAGATGGCATTGGTTTGGACTTAAGCAGTTGGATGATCACACTTTCGCCTTTCTTACCTCGGAGTATGGTCTGGCGCTGCCGGATCTGCGGACTACAGCAGTCAGCCCCAAGCAGCCCTTGATACATCCTGCAGAGAAGGGCATTTGCGAGCCGCATTTTACAGGATACTGCAACGCGGGTGCTCTGTCAGGGATCGTTTAATCAGACATTCGTTAAGTGAAGGCTTTGTGGCCAAGCGCGTTACAAAGCGTTCATTAGGTTAGCACTAGGGCCGCCCGATTGCTTTCTCTGATATGAAAAGCGGCCACTATGAATTCTGCAGAAAGGATCGTGGATATACGGCAGGTCATTCATCTCCCTCAGGCATGCCGGCAAGTCGCAGCCCTTCATAGTATCGGCGGGTGCCGGGGGTATCGGCGAAAGCGTTGCGCTTCCAGCCCATCTGGATTGTGTCGCCCGGATTGATCCGCTCATTTTCCCGTTGAGCCTCATAGGCCTCCTCCATCCGTCCAAGGTGGGCGGCGGCTGAGGCAATGACCCGATGCAAGGTCGAGAACTCCGTCGTGAGTTCGAGGCCGCGCTTCGCCTCCAGGATTGCCTCCTCGTCCTCGCCAGACTGGAGCAACGCAAAAGACAGCCCGGCTGCCGCTGCTGCAACGAACGGGCTAAATCGGTTTGTGCGGTCATTTTGACGAAAACAATCAATTGCTGGCTCTGGTTCGCCCATCCAAGCATACCCCCAGCCGCTGAACAAAACGACCTCGATGGTGAACGGGGCCCGTCGCAGCGCCGAACGGATCGCTCGCCGCAAAACGGTTACGTCGCCGGCACGCCGGAACATGCCAATTCCAAGCGCGAGTTCGATCATCGGTGATGCTTTGACATGTGCGCTGGCTTCGGCCATCCACTGTCCGAACCGTTCGCCATAGAGCTCGGTCAGGTCCGCATAGCCGATGCTGCTTGCCGCAAAATAATAGACAATTGCGTCCGAATAAGCCTCTGTAAACGAGGGATCCTTCTCGATGGCGGCAGTAAGGCACTCCAACGCGCTCGACATCGCGTCCCAATCGACGAGCTCAACACTCATCAAACCTGAGACATAGCATTCCTCCGCGGACATCTCGTCCAACGTCTTGCCTGCCAACCGCGCACGCTCGTGGTCAAGAAGTGCTGTCAGAGTTTCCGACGCAACCTCGCTACCAATTTCGTCCTGCCAATCGAAACTGTCGACTAGGCTGCCGTCGTATTTCCCGGTCCATAGTTGTGCACCGTCCGGAGCCAACACCCGTACCTCCAATCGCAGCCGGTCGCCGCGAGCCCTTAGGGCTGTCTCAAGCACATTGGCATTTGGAGACGGGTCCTGCTGAACCGAGGATTTCAACCATCGCGCACCGCCAAGAAAATCGGCAAAGTCAGCTGTTAAGGCGCTGGCGAGTTCACTGATTTCCTCTCGCGCGTCCGAAGAAGAAACAGGAAGGACCGCAAGTTGCGGAAACCCAGTTCGAGAGGACCGTGCATTCCCTGACACACGATCTGCCGAAACTGATGTGCTCTTACCTCGGCCCCAAACCTGAATGGGCCGCGCAATATTCTTGAGCTCCTGGGTGCCTAGATCATCGAACGAAGGCTGTAATGTTCCATCAAGACTGCCAAACACGGCATCCGAAATCGCCACCGCCCCGGGATCAGCCAATGCTTCGAGCCGGGAGGCTACATTGACCCCATCGCCGAAGACATCCTCATCCTCATGCACAATGTCGCCAATGTGGATTCCGATCCTCAATCGGATCTTATCTTGCCCAGCTACTCGGTCCTGCACCTGCATGGCGCACGTCACGGCATCTACGCTGGATCCAAATTCGACGAGCCAACCGTCACCCATCGACTTGACGACTTTTCCCCGATGCCCCGCCACCGTCGGGCTAAAAACCTCTGACCGCAACGATCGGAGCGCTGTCAATGTTCCTTCCTGATCGGCCCCCATCATGGCCGAATAGCCGACAATGTCAGCGGCAAGGATGGCAGCTAAGTGGCGCGTCATTTCGATCTCCCAAGATCAACGCACTCTAACAAAGCATAACTGCGCGTCCAATAGTCATCGCGCAAACGCCGGAAATGTCACTTGGCACAAGGAATCGAAATGGCGCAAGTCGCAAGTAGACCCAATGTCGGTTTTCGAAACCTGGGCCAAGTACAAGCGCTTTCGCTGGGCGTAAAAAAGTTCGCTCAGCCAAAACTTAAACAAACTTTGCAAAGGTCACTATCTGCGCAAAGCTGCCACTCGATCATTTCGGCCAGCGTGGGTTGGTTGGGGAAAACCTTCAGATGACCGCAGTCAGCCCAAAGCGGACATGGTCGATCTGCGCGTAGGGCAGGAATTCAACCCTCGCTGTGATGTGCCTGAATGGCAGCTTTTCGGTCTAAAGAATTTCTAGGCTTAAATCTGAGTTTAAACAAAGATATGCTTTTTAATGGTAGAACGGTATGATTTTCATGGACGGATCAAATCAACGCACGCTGCTAAACGTAAGCTATTATGATAACATAGAAAAAGGAATTGCGCATGAAACGATCAATGGTGATTGCCGCCTCGCTCTTGCTGGGGACGTCAGTCTTGGCAGAAGGCGACGGCATTGTCCGCGACGGAGAGTACCGCTACCTCGAGGCTCAATTGGGCGACCAATGGGCGGCTCAGGACAAAGACATAGACGCCAAGCTCGCCGAAATCCGTGATACAAATGGCGGCAAACCGCCAAACATAGTCTATGTTCTGATAGATGACGTCAGCTTTGGTATCCTTGGAAACAGGGCAATGAACTATGTGACCGGGATCAATACACCCAACATCAATGACTTTGCCGACGAGGGCATGAGCTTGATGCGGATGTACACTGAACCATCCTGTACCCCGACCCGCACCGCCATGCTGACAGGGCGACACCCGGTACGTGCAGGGCAGGAAGAGGTCAAGGTCGCCCTTGTTGGCGAGGGACTGGCCGCCGAAGAGGTCACGATTGCTGAAATCCTAAAGGAGGTTGGTTATAACACCGCCCACGTCGGCAAGTGGCACCAAGGCGACATCGAACAGTCTTTTCCACACAACCAAGGCTTTGACTGGGCCGCATTCCCAGTTCACCAGCAGGTACAGCTGTCGCTCATGACCCAAGATGCGATGAAAGCTAACAACATGATTGGGTTTGACCCTTCGGGTGAAACCAATCCATTCGCAATCGACCAACGGTTCCGGCCGTATGGTCTTGTGACCGGCTTGGAAGCTGAAGCCGGCAAGCAGGCGCGCGAAGTGCATATGGAAGCGGGTGAAGTCTGGACACAGGCCAAGTATCACGAGATGAACGTGCGTTATCAGGCACAGGCGATTGAACAAATCAACAGCCTGGCGGCTAAAGACGAGCCCTTCTTTATGCAATACTGGCCGCTGTACCCACTGAATTTTGTCTATGACCAAGAGCAGCAGAAATCACGTAACGGCGGTTACATGGCTGAAAAGATGGAGTTGCTGGACGAATGGCTGGGCGAGTTTTTTACCGCCATCGACAACACCGACAAGGCAGACAACACGATTGTCGTACTCATGTCAGACAACGGCATCTTCAATTACTACTCGCCCAACTCGGGTATGATGGAGTTGATCTATCGTGGGGGTAAAACCCAGCACCTTGAAGGTGGCGTGCGCACGGATGCCTTTGTGCGCTGGCCCGGTGTTATTCCGGCAGGCAGTGCGGCGGGGGACATCGTTCACGTTTCCGACCTGTTCACCACATTTGCGCGCGTTGCAGGTGGCATGGACTATATTCCACGGGATCGGGTGATTGATGGTGTGGACCAAACTGCGCTGTTGATCGAAGGCGAAGGCAATTCGCGTCGCGACTATGTGTATGTCTATGAAGGCCCTCTGCTGCGCTCGATTGTAAAGCAGGATATCAAAATGCACATGCCCGCACCGGGATTGCCGGGGGCAGCTGCTCCGGTCTTCAACCTGTTGCGTGACCCGCGTGAGATGAACCCGATCATCGGCATCGCCTTGTGGGCCGGTGCATCGTTTCAGGACATGACCAAGCGCCACACGAACATGATTGCAAAGTATCCTCATTTGCCGATTGGCAAAGGCGTGCCTTATGGAGGGATCGAGAACTTGCGCCCGGAAAGCATCGAGACCCGAGAGGTTTTCGATAGTTGGCACTAATACTTGTATGGCTCGTTCAAAACTGGATGGGCCATTCTACCAAAATGTGCAGTTTCGAAAGTCAGTTTCGGCGAAAGGCGGGTTGAAAATTGCAGTATCGTTTCATTTTTACCTATTGGGGCGTTGTACGGCCAGTGGCTTCATTTCCGCAAACTTTCCAGAGTGGTTGCAAATAGCGAAACAATAAAAACTAAGCTTCTTGTGAGCAGGCGTTCACGACAAATGCCACCGAGCTCCGATTTGGGCCAGGACTGTGTGAAAACTCCTGACGCTCGGCTCGCCCTGCCAAAAACGGGCCTTAGTTGCGTTTTGTCGCGCAGTTGGCGAAGCGTTTCCACAGGTGTATAAAACGAACGCGCCAAGAGAAGTCACTGAGCTGAGTTTTCAAACAGACTCGGCCGTACGCTGCGCTTTGCAAAGTTCACTATCTGCGCATTGCTGCCGCTCGATCCGCCCCGCCAGTGTGAGTTGGCTGGCGGAACTGTCAGGCGTCCGCTCGCAGCCCAAAGCGGACACCAACATGGAACTCCGCGCTATCAATGCCGCAGTTGCTAGTCTTAAGTGTCAGCCTCCTGAAAGCGGTCATTCAATTGGTATAAACCTCTACCTACTTCGCTGCATTAAACCCAATCGGTGCAAAGCATCCCTTCTTTCTTTTTGAAGATGAATGTGGCTGTAGGCAATTCCATTGACCTTGTCAAAAACGGTTATCGACGTTTGCCCACAGATGGGAAAAGTGAAACGAAAACTTAGAGGAGGTCGCAGCACAGTTGGTTGCTGTGCTGCGAAAATACTATGCGAATGAAACTCCATTTGCGCTCATAGGCAATTCCGCAACAAGAAGATCAAGCTGCGCTATTGCGTTGGCCAATGCTGGTGCAGAAGGTGGGGTGCCAGGTTCTCCGATACCGCTAGGGGCTTCGGCAGATGCCACAATATGCGTTTCAATCGCCTTGATGTCAGAGATCCTTAGCGGCTCATAATCTGGGAAGTTGGACTGTTCTACCGCTCCGCCATCTAGGGTGATTTGGTCACGCATGGCGTGCCCAATGCCGTAGCCTATGGCTCCTTCAATTTGGGCTTTGACTACATCGGGGTTTACAGCGATGCCACAATCGACGGCAGCGGTGACTTTTTCGATTTGGATACCATCCGCCAAGTTTCCAGAAATTTCCACCACTTCTGCCACATAAGACCCAAAGGACTTGTGCACGGCAATGCCTTGCACATTTCCTGCCGCTGGTTTGCCCCAGTTTCCCTTTTCCGCTGCCAGTTTCAAAACCGCTGCTTTGCGAGCTTGGTCAGCCTCACCTGCAAGATATTTCAGCCTAAACGCTACGGGATCTTGCCCAACTGTTCTGGCAGCCAGATCCATCATGACTTCCATCACATAGGCCGTATGGGTGTGACCAACCGAACGCCACCAAAGCACCGACGTCGCTTTTTCTGTATCCGTCAAACCAAGCGCCATGCCTGGAATAGCGTAAGGGCTGTCAGCGATGCCTTCGACCGTTGAGTGGTCAACACCGTCATGCACAGCAAAAGCCTCAAAGGCGGTGCCCTTCATGATCGACTGCCCAGCCACTTGATGCTCCCAACCAATGATATTGCCTGCGCCATCCAAACCCACACGTACTTTGTGACCCGCCGATGGCCGGTAATAGCCGCCACGGATGTCATCCTCACGATCCCAAACCAGCTTCACCGGGCGGGACCGGTCCGTCAGAACAAAGGCCAACCCGGCTTCGACCTGGTAGTCCGCATCCGGCGTTGCGCGGCGACCAAAAGAACCACCTGCTAACATCGTTTTGATGTGGATCTTTTCCGCCGGAAGGCCAAAGATCTGCTGATAGGCCATATGCGGCCCCGTCGGCATCTGTGCGCCATCATGCAGCACAATGTCGCCCCCTGCGGTCTGCTCAATAGTGCAATTTAGCGGCTCCATTGGGGCATGTGCCAAAAGCGGAAAATAGAACTCCTTTTCAATCATCGTGGCCGCACCGTCGACCATGGATTTCACCGCTGCTCGATCCGCCTTGTTGACGTTATAGGTCGGTGCAGTTCCAAGGGCTGCCAGAACCTCGTCCTTGATCTCCTGCGAGGACCGCGTTTCTGCCGCAGCGAGATCCCATTCGACCTCCAGCGCTTCACGCGCCTGCATTGCGGCCCAGGTGTTTTCTGCATAGACAGCGACGCCGTGTTTGGTCGGCAGAGCCTGCGCCATGATGAAACCTTTGACGCCTTTTGCGGCGCTGTCGTCAAAGCTTGCCACGAGACCACCACGTTGCGGTGTACGTTTGATCATCACAACCATTTGGTTGTCCAAATGCACATCCATGGCAAATTTGGCCGTGCCATTTACCTTGATGGGGCTGTCTTTCCGTTTGGTGTTTGGGTTGCCAATGATCTTCCACTCTGAAGGTTCGCGCAATCGCGGGCTTTCAGAGGGTGCAATGCCAGCGGCAGTGGCAACAAAAGCCCCCAGAGGTGCAGAATGACCAGCACCAGAGATCACCCCTGCCTGAATATCCAGGGCCGAAGCCTCCACGCCCCATTCCTTTGCCGCCGCCTTGATCAGCATTTCACGGGCATTGGCACCAGCCGTGCGATACTGCATCCAGGAATTCGCCATGGCCGTTGAACCGCCAGTGCCCTGGAACGGCCCAAACAGCGTGTTGTTGTAGACTTCTGGGTTGGAGGGGGCGAATTCATAGCCAATTTGATCCATCGTCACACCGAGCTCTTCGGCGATGAGTGACGTTAGACCAGTGGCCGGGCCTTGTCCTTTCTCAAAGTGCTTTACGATAGCAATGACAGATCCATTGCTGTCGATTTTAACAAATGGGTTCAACATAGCATCTGCTGAACCGGATGCCGCGCTGACGCCTTTAGAGGTTGCTCCGACGTAGAGGACAGCGGTGGCTGCGGCTGCGGTTTTCAAAAAATTACGGCGCGATGTATTGATCGTCATCTGTTTTAAGCCTCCAGAATATCAGCTGCACGGAGAACACCCGCGCGAATGCGCTGGTAGGTGGCACAACGGCAGGCATTGCCATGCATATAGTCGTCTACCTCCTGCGCGGTTGGGGTCGCGTTTTCACGCAGTAGCCCCACTGCACTCATGATCTGGCCAGACTGACAGTAGCCACATTGAACCACATCCAATTCCAACCAGGCCTTTTGGACCGCAGCACCGATCCTATCCTCTTCCATCTTTTCAATGGTGGTGACTTCTGCATCTTCAACGTCTTCAATGAAGGTCTGGCAAGAGCGGACAGGCTCGCCATCCAAATGCACCGTGCAGGCTCCGCAAGAGGCCACACCGCATCCGAATTTGGTACCAGTTAGTTTTAATTCATCCCGAATAACCCACAAGAGTGGCGTGCCCGGTTCGGCGTCAACGGTATGTGTCTCACCGTTTAGTTTGAGTGATATTGCCATGGCTTTTAGGACTCCCTGTTGGCTATTTTTTCGAGGTTATATTTTTTGTTCGCATTCAGATCTTGCAGAGCTTGTTGTGCAGGTGCCTGGACCACGTCAGATGAAAGAGCTGGAACAGCTAATGCGGCCAACGCATCGTGCCAGCCCGTTCTTCGGCCCTGATTACAGACCAAGCTGCGCCTTCATGCCGCTTATGAACGCGGCGTCGTCCAAGGCCTTGCGATTATCGAGCAATTCAACCGCATCTACGCCAGCGCGGTAGCGTAGGGTCGTACTTCCATCAGTCACCGCCTGATAAATAACTTCAGCAACGACGATAGGTTGCGACGCACGGGATGCCATTTCTTCGCTGCCCCAAGCTCCGAATAGGGCCTGAACAACAGGTTGGTATTCTGTCATTGCTTCATCATTGATAAAATCAAATGAACGCCCGCCAAAGTCAGTTGCAATCATGCCCGGTTGTACAATTTTAACTTTGATGCCCGCAGCCTCCAGTTCAAAATGCAATGCTTCTGAAATACCTTCGACCGCAAACTTTGTCCCATGGTAGAGCGCCCCCAAGGGAAAGGTCATCTGGCCGCCAATTGAAGAGACGTTGACGATTGTGCCCGAACCCTGTGATCGCATGTGCCGCAATACTGCCTTGGTCGTTTCCAATAAGCCAATCACGTTTGTGTCGAACTGACGGCGGATCCGATCCATTGGAAAGGCTTCCAAGGGACCATAAGCCCCGTAGCCTGCATTGTTGAGCAAAACGTCGATCTTGCCAAACTTAGCAATTCCGGCGGCGACAGCTGCGTTGATCGTCTCGGGGTCGGTCACATCCAGATGGGTGACGAGTACATTCTCGTTTCCAACAAGATCGTCTTCCTTGTCAGGAGCACGCATCGTGGCAACTACATTCCACCCGCGCGAGGCAAAGAGTTTCGCAGTTTCCTTGCCAATGCCGGAAGATGCGCCTGTGATCAAAATGGTCAGGGACATGAAGACAACTCCTGTTTTTGCCTGTCTTTAATTTAGCATTGCCCAGCCCAGTTCCATTGCCTGATCCTCCAAATGGTCTGCCTAATTCTCCAGTTCTTGCGGCTTTGACGTTCACCGCACCGCGATCATGACCTATGATTTTCTGGAACAGGGAGGCTCTCACATGGTACTCGACGATCTGGCTCGGGATGTTTTTCAGCACGTGGTATCCCAAGAAGCCCTGGGAACTGGCTGCGAAACCGATATTCAAGGGCTCTATGCAATCGGCAATCTCGAGAAGACAGATTGTTCCGCTGCATTTTATGAGCCGATCATGTGCCTAGTGTTGCAGGGGGCAAAAGAGGCCTATGCCCGTGGGCGAGTCATCCAATATGCCGCCGGGGATACCTTGATCGTGAGTCACGCAGTCCCGGTTGATGCTGCGGTCATTCAGGCCAGCCCTCAGGCACCCTACACAGCCCTGGCCTTGCGGCTAGACTTGGATTTGCTACGCAGCATGTCTGCTGAATTTCAGGGGCTTGAGGACGTTGATAGTGGCAATATGCATTCGCTAAACGCCGCAGCGTCTGACGCCGCACTCATTGATGCCGTGGGCAGATTGTTTCGCCTGTCCTTTGATCCGGTTGAGACTGAGGCACTGGCACCGCTGGTGCTAAAGGAAATCCACTTTCGACTTCTGCGGGCAAGTCATGGTACAATGCTGCGTCAATTGCTCAAGCAAGACAGCCCGGCAAGTCGTATATCCAAAACCATCACCACACTGCGCAATAACTACAAAAGCAATATCTTGGTTGCCGACCTTGCGGCTGCATCTGGTATGAGCCTATCGGCCTTTCATGAGCACTTCAAATCGGTCACGTCCACCACACCTCTACAGTATCAAAAGGATTTGCGTCTGCTGGAGGCGCGGCAACTTCTCATTTCTGGAACCAAGTCCGTGGCTGCAACGGCTTACCACGTGGGCTATGAAAGCCCGACACAGTTTAGCCGTGAGTATTCTCGAAAATTTGGAATGTCCCCAAGCGGTCAGAAGTCGGAAACATTTGCTCTTTCCAAATAGTTGCAAATACTATTTCTGCTTTCTAACTGAAAACTTCCAACTAGGATTAGATGCTCGACGTGAGCACAACAAATGCCCATTTTGTCGGTCTGCAACTTTTTCCAGTGGCCGCTTTTCACGCAGCATCGCAACGGTTTCAGACAGTGCTGTCAGTAAGATTTCCAGACTTTGCAAAGTTCGCTTTCTGCCCATTGCTGCCGCTCGATCCGCCTCGCCAGTGTGAGTTGGCTGGCGGAACTGTCAGGCGTCCGCTCGCAGCCCAAAGCCGCCGTCGCACTCTTGAGTGAATTTGGCGAAAGCGGACACTCACACAACTGAGCTGGTCCCAGAGCGGGGTTGCAAAAATAACTGATTGCGTCGTTAATGAACTTATCTTTTGGCGAAAACCAAATTCCCGGAGTTTTCTGATGCAGCGTCTAATTCTCAATTCGTTTGTAGTATTGAGTTCGATCATGTTTTCAGGGATGGCCCAAGCGGGGGATCGGCCAAACATCCTTCTGGTGATGGCTGATGATCTCGGATGGAGCGATATTGGCTCCTACGGTGGAGAAATTGAAACCCCTCGTCTTGACGAATTGGCAGCGCAGGGAATGCTATTCACTGACTTTCACGCATCTGTATCCTGCTCTCCTACTCGTGCCATGTTGATGTCGGGGAATGACAATCATATCGCGGGACTTGGAACCATGAGCGAGATGCTTGTCGATAACCAACGCGGTCAGCCGGGATACGAGGGCTATTTAAACGATCGCGTCGCGGCGTTACCAGAAATTCTGCAGAGCGCAGGGTACAACACTTACATGGCCGGTAAATGGCATCTTGGCCACTCAGAAGACCGGCTTCCTTTCACCCGAGGATTCGATACAACCCTGACGATGCTTGTTGGAGGTGCCAGTCATTGGGCTGATAGGCTTGGTATATTACCGGAAGACGACCCTGCCAAATATGCGTCTAACGGGCAGTTTCTGGAAACACTTCCCACAGATTTTTATTCAAGTCGCAGCTATGCCGATTTTCTGATTAAATCAATTAGGGCCAATCGGGGCGACGGAAAACCGTTCTTTGGCTATCTGGCTTTTACCGCGCCACATGATCCCGTCCATGTGCCGGAACCGTGGATGTCGAAATACGACGGCTGGTACGACGAGGGATACGATGTCTTAAAGACCAAGCGCTGGACGGCATCCAAAGAGCTTGGCCTGATCCCGAATGATGCGCCTTTGCCGGGCCCTCAACCAATGACGACGCCATGGAAAGAACTGCAACTTTATGAGCGCCAAACCGAAGCGCGTGGCATGGAGGTCTATGCCGGGATGATAGATGCCATGGACTATCACTATGGCCGCGTCATTGATTTTCTGGAGGACATTGGTGAGCTGGAAAATACAATAATTGTGTTCCTTTCCGACAATGGATCCAACCCATTCTATTCTGTCGATTATCCGGGGGCGGATGAACCGGAATTCATTGCCCAGTTCGATCATAGTTACGAAAACCTTGGTCACCCAGGTTCAAACTATGCGTATGGTCCCGGATTTGCGGCCGCCTCAAGCGGAGCTCTTGGGCTTTACAAGCAAACTGTAGGCGAGGGTGGTATTCGCGTGCCCTTGATTATCGCGGGCCCGGGTATTTCAAAAGACCAAACGACAGGGGCGTTCGCCTATGTTTGGGACATCCTTCCTACGCTGCTGGACGCTGCTGGTGTAGATTATCCGGAGACTTTCAATGGCCGTCAGGTCGAACCTCCACGAGGCCGTTCGATGTTGCCGCTTTTGACCGGTGACGAAAACTCTCTGTATGGTCCCGATGAAATTGTTGCCGGAGAAATGGCAGGAGGCAAATGGGTTCGCAAAGGAGACTTCAAAGCGGTTTTGGTTCCGGCACCATATGGCGACGGGAGCTGGCACCTATTTGATCTCGTATCTGACCCGGGCGAAAGCATCGACCTTTCAGAAAAAATGCCAGAACTACTCCTTGAACTAACGACCGCGTGGGAAGCCTATTCTGAAGAAGTGGGCGTTGTTCCAGCTCAACTGTAACGCACCGCATTTATTTCACCCGAACGTATGAGTTTAGTGCGACTTTCCTGAGCACGGTTTTGCAAGTCACGCTGCGTGAGCTTCGACGTTTTGGGCTCTTCGTTGGCTTTCGCCGCGCTCAGGACTAAGTTCCGCTTCAGGTAAGCCGCTCTGGCTTTGCAAAGTCCACTTCCTGCGCAGTGCTGCCTTCTAGCCATCAAAAATGCCGCACCATGTGTCGAACGGCTGCTTTGGGAAAGCTGCAATGCAGCGCTTGCACATCTGGTCATCGGCAGGTTTGGGCCGTTCGTTAAGCTTTGCAAAGGTCGCTATCTGCGCATTGCTGACCTTGATCCTTGGCGCAGCATGGACGCCGAGTAGCTTCGAGTTTTGAATGGCCGCTTTCGGGAACCGTAGCATTTGCTCTCGCACTTGCGGCGAATGTCTGCAATCCGCCCATCTTGTCGGCAGGCAAGGGCCGCTTTGGGCTGCGAGCGGACGCCTGACAGTTCCGCCAGCCAACTCACACTGGCGGGGCGGATCGAGCGGCGGCAATGCGGGTTCCTCACCCGCCTGAACCATTGCACTTGTCAGCTCTGATGTATTTATTTATATGGCATATAATTAATTGCATCGGAGACCAGTATGCCAACCGGACACATTATGATGGCGACGAGCCTCGACGGGTTTGTCGCGAGACCGGATCACACTCTTGATTGGCTGGATAAGCAGCCGTCTGAGGGCGAGGACCACGGGTTTGACGCCTTTCAGGACAGCGTTGATGTGATCGTCATGGGGTCTGGCTCGTTCCGCACAGTGCTTGGATTTGGCGAATGGCCCTATGCAAAGCCGGTCGTCGTCTTGAGCCGGTCAATGACGCAAAACGATGTTCCCGATAGCATTCGGGGCAAAGTGGAAATCATGGCGCATGAACCTGCGGAGTTGATGGCAAACTTCACTGAACGCGGCTTTGAGCGCGTTTACGTTGATGGCGGCGCGGTCATCCAATCCTTCATGAAAGCGAAGCTGATCGCTGACATGAAGATCACGATTGTTCCAATTTTGATAGGCGCGGGTATTCGCATCTTCGACAATGCGGACTGCGACACGGACCTTGAGATGGTTTCAAGCGAGCAGTTTCCATCGGGGCTGGTTGACCTTGTCTACAAAGTCAAAGCCGCATGACGAAGGCGCAGGGTGCGGGACGTCCGCGTAAATCCGATTCAAAGCTGTCAAAGCAAAGCATCATTGCCGTCGCTCTGCCCATCGTGCAGCGAGACGGTGTAGACGCGCTTTCATTCCGCGCCCTTGCGAACCAGCTTGGTGTGACACCAATGGCTGTCACATACCATTCGGGTAGCAAAACCGAATTATTGGCTGATCTCATCGAGGCTGCGTTCGAAAACGCGCTCGGAGAGATTGACGGTCAGACAGCAACCGAACAGGCGCGATTGATTTTGACCCGTTACTGCACTTGCGCCTTGCGCAATGCTCACCTCCTGCGAGCAGTCCTAAGTGACACGTCACTTATGGGGCCAGCCCTACATCAGATAACAGAAACACTCAGCCAGAACACAAAGGTTCTCAATGATGGGGATGAAGGCGACGTGCTGCTGCATCTGCTTGTCGATTACAGCCATGGATTTGTTCTGTCTGCAACAGCGAGCGACGATAACCCACTGACCACCGATGACTTTCTGCATGGGCTTGATTGGGTCTTAGATCGCGCAGTGCCTACCAATAGGAAGTGACAAATGACTGATATTTCCATTCGTGGCGCACGCCAGAACAATCTCAAGAATGTCGATATCGACATCCCTCGCAATAAGATCGTGTTGTTTACGGGCGTGTCAGGCTCAGGAAAATCCTCACTGGTGTTCGAGACTATCAATGCGGAAGCACAGCGTCAGCTTTATGGCACGTTCTCAACCTTCGTGCAGGGCAAGCTACCTCGGATTCCGAAACCGGATGTCGACCTAATTGAAAACGTCTCGCCCGCCATTGTTCTGCAACAGAAACGCAACGTGGGTGGGTCGCGCTCGACGGTGGGGACGACCTCAGAGATTTACACCTATCTGCGTCTGTTGTTCTCTCGGGTCGGAGAACCTGTGATCGGGGCGTCCACCAATTTCTCATTCAATTCACCCGATGGCATGTGTCTGACCTGCAACGGATCCGGCCACACTATGCAGATTGAGTTGGACAAGATTATCGATTCGACGAAGTCATTGAACGGCGGCGCAATCCTGTTTTCTGAATTCTATGTCGATAGTATCTACTGGAAATTCTATGCGGGATCAGGACTGTTCGACAATGACATGCCGCTCGATCAATACCCGACAGACCTCTATCAAAAGCTCCTCTTCGGTGAGCCCGAGCTGATCACTCTGGGGAGTGACGGGGCTGGCTTGTCGGTCACCTATGAAGGCGTGATCACCAAAATCAATCGCCTCTATGTGAACAAGAACTTTGACGAATTGTCAGACCGCAAGCGCAAGACGATTGAGGCGCATATGGCGGTGCAAACTTGTGAAACGTGCAACGGCGCGCGGCTGAACCAAGCTGCCTTGGGCGTTACGATCTATGGCAAAAACATCGACACTGTGTCGCACTATGAGATTGATCAATTGATCGCATTTGTGAACGCGATTGATGATCCACGCGCCGAAATGGTGGTGGATCAAATTCGCAAAAAGTCAGAGCACTTGGCGGAAATTGGGCTGAGTTACCTTTCTCTTTCTCGTCAGTTGGGAACGCTGTCGGGCGGCGAAGCGCAGCGTGTCAAACTCGCCAATCAGCTTGGATCGAGCCTGACCGAAATGCTCTATATCATGGATGAACCAAGCACAGGGCTGCACGCCCGCGATGTGAGCCAGCTCAACAGCCTATTGCGCAAACTGCGGGATCGCGGAAACACTGTATTGGTTGTTGAACATGACGCTGATGTCATTGAAATCGCTGACCATGTGATTGATGTGGGACCACAGGCGGGAGGTCACGGTGGTCAGATCATGTTTGAGGGCAGTTATCAGGCGCTTTTGGCATCGGATTGCCTCACAGGGCGCGGCCTTACGGCCAAACCGAAGGTCAAAGAGACATTCCGCGTAGCTAAAGGGCATTTCCCCATTCGGGATGCCCGATCAAACAACCTCAAGGGCATCGACGTTGATATTCCCATGGGTGTCTTTGTCTGCGTCACAGGCGTAGCAGGATCGGGAAAAAGTTCGATCATCAACACTGAGTTATTGAAGCAGCAGCCCGAAGCGATCACGGTTGATCAGTCGGGTATAGGGCGGTCCAGTCGATCCAATGCGATGACCTATACCGGGGCGTTTGATGACATCCGCCGCGTATTCGCAAACGCCAACAGTGTTTCGGCCAAGCTGTTCAGTTTCAATTCCAAGGGTGCGTGTCCGCGCTGCAAAGGGTTGGGCTATACGGAAACCGAAATGGCGTTTCTTGATCCAGTCAAGACAACGTGCGAGGAATGCGAGGGTAAACGCTACAATCCCGAGACGCTGAGCCATCTCTACAAGGGTAGGTCCATCGCTGATGTGTTGGACCTTTCGGTAGAAGACGCGATCCCCGTGTTTGACGATCCGGATATCCGTCACAAGCTGGAACTGTTGCACCAGGTTGGTCTTGGATACTTGACCCTGGGCCAACCGCTCTCCACGCTGTCTGGTGGTGAATGTCAGCGTGTGAAGCTATCCAGTGAGTTGCACAAATCCGGGAACACCTATGTGCTTGATGAGCCAACAACGGGCCTGCATGTTACCGATGTCGCGAAGATCGTGGATATTATCGAGACGCTAACAGATCGAGGAAATTCCGTCGTCGTAATCGAGCACAACCTTGATGTCATCATGCAAGCCGATTGGATAATAGATATTGGGCCCGATGGTGGTCGCGACGGTGGAGAGCTGGTATTTGAAGGAACACCCAAACAGATGATTGCAGAAGGGCAGACTGCAACTTCGGAGTTCTTGAAACGATATGTTGGTTAGCAGACATTGGTAGAGTGACTGCTAATGACAGCATAGTCCCGCATAGCTAACCTTGGTACAACCTTCAGCGAAGGTCCGTAATCCGCCCGAGGTGAAGGACAGTCATGTGTGCTTTGGGCTGGAACTAGACCTTCCAAGCCTTCGATGGTTTGGTGCAACCTTCATTGGACATAGGCAACGACAGCTTGCCCAGAAAGCGATCTTGGCAAAGTTGTGAGAACAGTCCAAATCAGCCATTCTCCGAGCGTTAGAAATGCTGCAGGTGCCGTTCGCTTTGCTGACATTTGCGCAATCGCGTTCCAACTAAATGCTCATAGATGACCGAATAGCTTCGATCAAGCGTCGAAATTCCACATTATCTGAAGCACCCTTCCAGAAGTTTGCGAAACGGCAGACAACTTGAAGGTTGCCTGGTGCATAATGTCCACTACTGTCGATGCGATCCAAAGAAGCGAACATCGCAGGATCGCCGTTGACCTCATCCAGTTCCAGCGGGAGATTTGTTAATTCGCAGAAATACTCCTGTGCCCACACTAATTCCAGGATATAGTCCTGAAGAGCTGCTGCCGACGGAAAGCCAAGGTCCTTCTTTTTCACAACACGTTCAACCGTCTGACCATTTGCTGAACTGGTGGTGGCAACGGCGGTACGGGCCATGCGTTCTGCGGCATCAGCCGCTTCGAACAGCTCCGAAGCTCGTTGGTACGCAATCTTGTCTGCCTGCGACCCATACATGATCGGTGCGTACCCTTTCTTGGCGGTTTCGCTTCGTTTTGCCCAAAGTGGAGTATCGTGCCATTGGCTTAGGTCATCTCCGGCGATCAGTGCCAATGTATAGTCTCGGTACAAAGGGCTAAGAGACTATAGCGTAGCCTCAGTGGACAAGAAGTCTTTCGCCTTAGGGTGTAGTTCGTTCCACCTCAGTGGAACGTCCTTCTTTGACTTGTTTGACCAAGGCTCACAGAGCTTATGGCAAATTACGACGTCACGCCCTCGCTCGATGGGTTCCTGCTTAGTTTCGAAAGAAGGTGCGTCACTACGGGAGGTTGTCCACCAAAGTTCGTCCCCGTCCTTGGGAACCCAAATATCGCCTGCTGTCTCAACAACGGTAGTCATCAAGTTGAACCAGCGAGAAGCTGTTGCCTTGGTCGGTTTTTTTTCCTGCTGCAGTGGTGTCTTTGGCCATTCGAGTAGCAACATAACCCTCGCGGTCATTCGCTTCCCAAAACTTTTGGGCGTCGATGTCGTTCATAGTTGCGACTGTTCCACGCTCTCGACAAGTTGACCATTCGTAGTTCTGCCGGCCGAGATTTGCTACGTAGACTTTCATTTCGATTTATCACGCTCCATCCATTTTACAGCGGCAGTCTTGCTGAATCGGACGGCTGCTGTGAGAAGAATCGCCCAAAAGCAAAGATTTATCATACTCATTGTGGTGCGCTCATATTTGCGGAGCAGGAACGGCCCAAAGCTGCCATCAAACCTTTTCCTTTTGTGCTGCGGTGAAGCCCGTTATACTTGCCGCTCATCGACAACGCAGCAATCCTCAAGGCTGGGCTCGGTGCAGATTTTGAGGAAGATATCTCTCAGGCAGGTCCTGCGAAAATGTCCGGTGGGTACTACGGCTAAGGGCTGAAATCAGATTCGCCCCCTTGCTAGGGCGGATCAGCGGTCGCTTTGCGGAAACCCAGGCGCAAGCTGGGACTGGACAGGGCTGGGGGGAGTATGGACGAATGCAAGCTCGAGTGGATCGGTTGTGAGCAATATATCCTGTTGTTTCCACCTGGCTGATTGCATCAACGAGCAGCGTTCTCTGTGCACAGAGAACCTCTACATTTCGTTGTTTAGAGACAACCTTTTCCGGATTGTGTCGCTTGTTTCTCATATTTGATTATCCGGTTCTTAACTTTAAAAGCGGGCCATTTCGGTGGAGGAGGTTCAGAGGGGTAAGGAAATCAAGCTGATGTGTTATTTCTCTCTTCACATCCCAGAACAGAGCGTCTATACGCCCCTCACCAAGCCTAGATTGTGCGGTCGTGGCGGAATTGGTAGACGCGCAGCGTTGAGGTCGCTGTGGGGTAACACCCGTGGAAGTTCGAGTCTTCTCGACCGCACCATTATTAGATCGGCTTTACGTGGTGTAGATCTAATTCGCTCAAAGCAATAAAGAAAATCCCTACATCCTCTAGCTTGACGCCATGTGGCAAGAATGCGCAATGTTTCACGCATTTTCACGCATTTTCACGCATTGGACTGCACGTGGCCTCTTTTAGGAAGTGCAATAGAGGTCGGCGGGCAGAAGGATTCCGTCAAGGTATTCATATATGCGAGATCTTTTTTATCAAATGTGAAGCCCATGATTCGACAGTGCGCGCGGAGTTTGGAAGCCGACATGTAGAAAAATTGCTGACTAAATCCTGCTGAGGGCAGGGAGGGAGCAGTTGTCGGTATATTCCTCTTTAACCTGATGAATGGGGCGCTTGGCGGTCCAGTGGTCGCGCAACGCTCACGCTTGGCCTATGAATCGACCACCCTGGCATGATGTTGCTTCCGCCATTTCTTATGGCCCACGTCGCCCATGATTTATTGCGGTCCAGTCGTGAAATCCTGATTCACAGGCGGCGCAAGATGTTAGGGAGGATTCTCGAAATGAACCTTCGATTGCGCCAACTCCTGCGCTCAACAACTTGGCGAAGCGTTGCTTTGCCGATCATCGTTTAGCTTGCCGACCAGCGTCCCAGATTGCCGCAATCCCACAAACCGAAGTATGTAGAGTGAGTGGAAAGCCGTAGCCAATGTCAGAGCCTTGGATGTCATTGAAGCTGTAAAATGTCGGGAACGCAGGGTTGTCTTTTTGCAGGCATTTGATCTGCACCATCCGAACGCTTTAACTTTCTTGGCCCATCCTTAACTTTGATCTTTGGCTGGTTTATTGGCCCCTTTAACGTGGCTGGCCATGGGCTGCGTGAAAGGGGATCACCAATCTTGCGAGGCTGTAGATTGAGATCCAATTGTTTCTTCCTCAGGTCCACCCCTCCAAAGACAACGACTTGCACCTGATCCGTTTCCAACGTGGTCTTCTTGGTTGAGATCGTTCCATTGGAAATACTCAAAGGCGCGCGTAAGCAGGCAATGGGCGCAACCTTTTGTTTCTCTTTGGAAAACACCCAAGGCAATACCCCTAGACCAGCCAAGTCGAGAAGCTGAGTTTCAATCGATCCGTCGGACATGGAAACTGTCGCGTTGCCTGAGATAGAACGTGCAAAGCCTTTGATCGACTCTGTGCCACCTGTGAGGTTGAAATCGGCATGAATAGTGCCGCTCGCCCCTTTTTTGAAATTCAGGCTGTGCAGGATGTCATCTAATTGCCATCCCCCAGCTTTGCCAGAAATTGTTAGTAGATGCGAATCATCGGTAAGGTCCATATGGCCGTCCACGTGGAAGTGGCCGCCGCCATATTCAAATTCCAAAGGTCCAAAGCTGAGGTTCTTTTCGTCCAAAGTCACCTCGCTCTGCAAACTGCTGATGCCCTTGGCGCCTTCGATTTGGCGCAAATCGACGTCGACATCCATGTCCAATCCGGACAAAAGAATGGATCGACCGATCGGAGTGAGGGTTACATCGCGAAGAGGGTTTGGAGCTCCTTCGGGCGTTTCCGCGTCTTCGCTCGGGGTGTTCGCGTCATCCGAATTTCCTAATCTCCTTAATTGTAGGGCAGCCAATACAATCGTGCGAATTTGGTCAATCTTTATAAGGTCGCTATGGATGGTTGCCTGCAAAACGGGATTGGTTGTTGCGTCATCAAGCTCAGCTGAAATGTTCAACCCTGAGTCAGCGACGACCACGTCGGCACTTGTGCTCCAATCGGTACCTTGACTGCGTAAGTTAACGTCAAAGCTGGCCTGCCCTGTCTCAACTGGCTCAAGCGACAATGCTTGTAAGAGCTCTGCGCCGGAGGGTACCTTGACGCTTATTCCCAAATCTATGTTCTCAAATTTCAGGACATTGTTCACTGTTCCATGAACGTTGAGGCTCCAAAGATCTGTTTCACTAGTCTCACCATTCAAGTCGGAGAGTGAGAGTTGGTCGATGTCGCCGTCTAGGTGAAAGAGACCGGTGAACTTGCCCAGTTGATCATCTGCCCCCAACAGCTCTGGTGAAATCAGGCTGCTGGCTGGAATGTCCAGCACACCCTCCGCAGAAATACCCTGTAACTGCAAAGCGTCCTCGATGGACCCATTCAAAATAATGATAGGATCGGATGGCACCCCAATTCGCAAATTCACGTTGCCGACCCGCAGGGCGCCGTTGGGCGTTCTGGAAATTCCGGAGAATTTTATTGGCGGCGGCCCTTCGCCAGAGGTGTCCAAAGTAAAGCCATTGGTTTTGATGACCATCTGACGCTGAGGCGTTTGCCCAGGGACGCTGTCAATGATCATATCAACAGCGATAAGTTTAAGATCTTTGCGCCTATTGGTAGCTGCGGGCTCATCGTCCTCTGGATAAAGCCTGATCCGGGTTGTTAGCGAAACATCTGCGGGGTTTCCAAGTTCGCCGATGTGTCCCATCACGCCAAGGCTTTGCCCGCCGGCCAATTGCACCTCGACATCGAGATCATCAATACGCGCCACTTCTTCTTGGGTTTTATAGGTTGCACTAATGCTCCCTGTTCCTTCCAAAACGCGATCAAGTTTGAGCAAATCTTGTAACTGCCCAAGTTCGACGATCTCGACCGTCGTTTTTACTTCCAATCCGGTGGTCTGAGCGATTTGGTTTGCGGCTATAGAAATGTGTTCAAACTCAATCGAGACATGAAACGGGTTCTCGGATGGAAAGAGGCCTTTCAGTTTATAGGGTTCACCGTTCAATGTACCGGCTCCAATCGCTGTAGCATCTTCGGTAGCAGTGTCTCTGTTCAGAACCATGTCAGAAAGTTGAATATCTAAGTCCAGACCGTTTTGAGCATTCTGGTAAAGGACTATTACGTCGCTCAGACCGATTTCCTGATCTGAAAGCATTTCGGTGACCGAACTATCAGGAGATTTGGCGAGTTTCTTTTGACCGTTTTCATTTTCGGAAACCGCCTGCCAAGTGGTGGCACCGTCAGCATTGGTGAAGAGATTCAGGTGAACCCCTGCCACAGTAAGTTTGCTAAGTGACACCTTGCCCTTCAATAAGTCTTTTGTTGAAATATCAAAGTGCAAGGTGTCGATAACCGCGAGGTCGACACCTTCAATTGACGAACTGGGAAGCTGCAAACCAGTCGCTGAGACTTCTAGCTTGGCACCAATGCCAATTCGAACATCATCTTCGATCAAAACAGTTTGGCCAAGTTTCTTAGCTATCATGTTTTCAATAAAAGCAGTCCTTATCGAGGAAAACATGGACGACGAAAGAATAAGCCAGGCTGTACAGATTAAAAATAGGGCAATCGTACCCAACGCCATTAAACCTTTTATGAGGTACCGCATCGGATTCTCCCTTTTCACAAACATCTACATGCGAAGTCTAGAATGGTTTCGTCTCTGTTTGTCTATAAACTTAGCCACACTGCGGTTTTGGTTGACTCAATTCAAGCGCGATCGGCGAGGTCGCCACCACCATATGTTCAGCTGAAAGCGCGACGCATAACCTTTTAGTCGTTCCACGCAGCGGAGGTCGCCAGCAAAAGAAGCCAATTAGCTTTCCGTTCTTGTGAACTAAACCCCTTGTCCGCCTTGGATAGTTTTCTTCGCCTTGCCGTCAAAATTCGGTTAGGGCCGTTAGTCACGCTTTGCAAAGGTCGCTATCTGCGCAAACTTGCCGATGCCAGCCCAGCCCGAAGCGGCCTCATGTCCATAATTGCGAATTTGAAGTACCTGACCTTCACTGCGCAATGCACGAGTTGGTAAGTTGCGGACTTTGTTGTCCTTGGACATGCGGAATTGAATGACCGCTGGTAACACATCGAGACATAATTTAGCGTTCCCAGAATTGTAGTTTAGTGCAGCATCCTCTCTTGATGACCTATTTCGGCGTCAGTGATGCGGAAACCAAAAGCATGAGAAGGATAGCCTGCGCATTCTATGTAAGTTATCCGCCGTTAGATCGGTAGGCGCCTTAACTTGGCTATGCCAGCCAGCATCCCATTTCTTGTCTCTCAGAGCTTACCCTACGGAAGTGAGCGGGTTGATCGATGCTCAAAACGAGCGCAGTATGGATAGCAGAGTATTTATCTTAAGCGATTTTGGTTCCAGCGAGAGTTCAAACATGACTATTACTGTGTCAACAGCGGCTACTATCAGTGACATCGGTCTTGCAAGCGGGCGCGTATACCGCGTAGGAGATCGAGCCATCATTGTCCGCGATAACAAAATTGCGGCAATCAATGATGAAGGGGTCCTATTTCAGGCGATGGATTTTGAGCCTGCGCCGGGAGGCTGGGGTAAAGTCGACCCCTATTTCGTGCATGACAACGGCGACGATACGATGAACGTCTATTTCCGGCTGACAGGACCGAGCCTGCCTTTGAACCATAGTGACCTCTACGTGACATTGGATGCTGACACGGGCGCCAAGATAGGCTCAACTCAGACACTGCCGTATTCGCAGTCTGGCAGCCTGGCTAATTTAGGGCACACTAATTCGGGTCGCGCAAGTGGGCAGATGTTGCAACAAGCGGTGTCGCTGTCAGATGGAACAATTGCCGTTGTCGATACGGCAAATGTTTTGAACAAATTCGTTCTTAAAATCGTCAACCCTGATGGGACCGGCGTTGCGCTAAGCGCAGTGTTGGGCGACGCTATCCTAAACCACAATTCTCAATTGTTGGTTGACCTAACTGAAGTCGGCAACAAGGTTTTGGTTGCTTGGACCAACTATGCTCCCGGTCAAATTGGCCCTCCGGTGCACTTGCAGCTTGTCAATAAGGACGGCAGTTTTTTCGGCAGCGAAATAACTATAGGCAATGCAACTTCGACGCCATTTGGCGCTACCCCGGCAGTGCAAGTCGAGACCATGACAGACGGACGCATCTTGGTTGTGTGGACAGAAGCGGGCACCTCATCCGGGCCAGATACCGATCAGTCATCCACTTGGTTCTCGATCCTGAACGCCGATGGGACGCAGTCGGTCGGGGCCACGCTGGTCAACTCGGAAGTCACTGCTGGGCGCGAGGATACGCCACTGGTGGTCATCACCGAAAGTGGTTTTGTTATTGGCTACTCAGTTTTGGACTTTGCAGGCATACAAGAAGGCCGGCTAAAACAGTATGACGCTAACGGAACGCTCCTAGATACCCAGACTGGTGCTTATCTTTGGGGAAGTGATGATATCATTCGCACCGACAACAACTCGGCCTTCGTCGTCGGGGGCAATGTGTTTGAAATCGCTCTTCCCGGCGATGATACATCTC
Source organism: Phaeobacter sp. NW0010-22 (assembly GCF_040365955.1). Taxonomy (NCBI): domain Bacteria; kingdom Pseudomonadati; phylum Pseudomonadota; class Alphaproteobacteria; order Rhodobacterales; family Roseobacteraceae; genus Phaeobacter; species Phaeobacter sp. NW0010-22. The sequence goes on along the minus strand of NZ_BAABWT010000005.1, from coordinate 375,428 downwards.
TGGATAGCGGAAGTGGTAGCGGTTTACCTGTCACCGGCACCAACGCTGCCGAGGACGTTTTGGGCACACCGATGGCGGAGATCATCAACGCGCTGGACGGAGGCGACTGGATTACGCCGGGCGGCGGCTCAGACACAATCGACGGCGGCGACGGAAACGATATGCTCTCGTTCTTCAACTTGGCCGAAACTCCGGGGCGTTCAAATGTGCAGTACCGCCTCGACATTGACATGGGTGCTGGCAGGGCGGTGAGCCATGATGGCGGCGAAAACATTTCGTTTACCAATGTTGAACGTTTGACGGCTACGATCTTTGCAGACTGGATTCGCGGATCTGATGGTGACGACGAGATTCGCGGTCTCGGCGATTATGATTGGATTATCGCAACCGAGGGCCGCGACACGATCGATGGTGGCACGGGGCAGGATATGATTTCCTTCCTCGAATATCAGTCGAGCGCGACCAATGTAATCGGCAATATATTTGACTCAAACGGACTACCGCCGACGGGGGCGCAGGCGTCGGGCGTGCTGATGAACTTGGCCGACCCGTCGGGCAACACGGGACTCGCGGCGGGGCTTGATCTGACCTCTGTCGAGCGGGTGACCGGCTCTGGGCGACAGGATGTGTTCTTTGGGGACAGCGGCCAGAACGATTTCCGCGGGCTCGGCGACTTTGACTGGTTTGTCTCGTCAACCGGCGGCCGCGAGCGCTACTTTGGTGGTGACGGACTGGACACTGTGACCTATTTCAACGCCAGCGCAGGCATTAAAGCGAGCCTAAGCAACGGCGCCATGGTTGGAGGCCGCGAGACCGGGTTTGGTTACGGCGGCGACGCCGCGCGCGACCTGTATTTCGAGTTGGAAAACATTGTCGGCTCGCGATTTGATGACGAAATCCGGGGCAGCTCGGAGCGCAACCAGCTCAATGGGCTGGAGGGCGACGATATGATCTTTGGCAAGGGCGGCACGGACTACATAATGGGCGGCCTTGGCAACGACACGATCGACGGCGGCGCAGGCTCGGACTACGCCTTGTTTTCGGGCGACTCGGCGGACTATATGCTGACGCGCTCGGGCAGTAACGTGACGGTCGTGGGGGCAGATGGCACCGACAATTTGGTGGATGTCGAGTACTTCCGGTTTGACGATGGGGATGTGACGATCTGGTCGTTGTAGTGCAGAGCAACTATGCAGCAAAAATAGTGAGCTCATCGGCATGTGTCCACTCCGGTAGTCTTCAATAAAAGCAACAGCTTAGTTGGCGCTATGGGATGCATAAGCCTTTGGCATGATTACCTCCTACGCGCGTCACCAAGTATCAATGTAGTTTCCTGTGCGGCGAAGCATCAGCTAGTCTGGGCTCGTAGCTGCCCTCCGCTGCTCGCCTAACGAATGTCTGTTTCGGGCTGGAAACAGACATTCCAAGCCTTCGATGGTTTAGTGCAACCTTCATTGGACATTGGCAACGACGGCTTTGCCCAGATAGCGCCCTTTGCAAAGTCGCGTGATCTGGCGACATCTCTTTGGCTGCATGCCGCATCTGCATTGGAAAGAGCCGACCTTCGCTGCAAGCGCGGCCAAAATAAGCATGATCGAATGGTAGAGGTGCGGGACTAAGCAGCTTTTGGGTGCAGGTTAACGTATTACTTCATTCAGCGCTTCACGATCCGCTAAATAGGGAAGCCGTGTTTGCGCGGCTGACACTTTGTCCAGTTGCAACGTACCATAGATTATCTCGGGATGTGCGCCTGCGCGTGCCAGTTCTTGCCCGTCTGGCGTTGCGATAAAGCTTTGCCCCAGAAACTCCATGCCGTGTTCGCTGCCAGCACTGTTGGCATAGGCTAGAAAGACTCCGTTTTCAAAAGCACGTGTCGGGATCATGCGTTGCGCCACCCAATCCCACTGAGCGCCAAGGGCGGTGGGCACCAGGACAAGCTCTGCCCCCATTGAGGCCACATGCCGCGCCGTCTCCGGGAATTCGGCGTCATAGCAAATCAGTGTTGCTATTCGCACATCGCGATAAGAGAAAAGTGCGCACTCTCTACCGGGTGTGAAATGGTCCCCCTCAAAGCCCGGCGGAATGACCAATTTACGGTGCCCGCCCAAACGCGTGCCGTCCGGGCCGATGCACTGCGCCGCGTTAAAGATCACCTCTCCATCGACTTCGGGAAACCCATAGTGGATTGCGACCCCATGGATTCTGGCAAGCGTCGCAATGGCATGCGCAATGGGACCGTCAGCAGGTTCAGCCCGCGCAACGACGTGCTCGCCAATATTATAGCCACTGGCAAAAAGCTCGGGCAGCAGCAGAAGGTCGGCACCCTTGGCGGCGACTGCGGGCATCACGCCCGTCAGCCAATCCAAGCGATCACGCACCGTGGTCAATTTTGCGGGCGATTGACCGACTGCAAGTCGAAACGAGCGGCTCATCCTTAACTATCCGTAACCAGCAATGTGCGGGGATACTCGGTGATGTAGTCAAACCCCGTCTCTGTCACCACGACGGAATCGCCGATGCGCCCTGCAGTCACCCCATCAATCGAAATGCCCCCATCCACGGCAAAGGTCATGCCGGGTTGCAGAATGGTGGTGTCGCCGGTTTTTAACTCTGGTGCCTCAAGGTAGGCCACACCAATCGACCGCCCGGTGCGATAACCGGTCTCATACCCGCGCTCAGCATAAACCTCGTTTGCAGCCGCGGCCAAGTCCTGTGCTTCGATGCCAGGGCGAATGGCGGCGATAGCAGCCTGTTGGGCGTCAATGGCGGCCTGTTGCACACGGGCGGCGTCATCGTGCACCTCGCCAATATGGAACATCCGGTCAAAACCCAGTTTGTATTGCTTGAACTGCGCCATGTTGCAAAAGCAGAAATAGACCGGATCGGCACGCTGATACTGACGCACCGAGGCACGGCGGTGCACCATGGATGTGTCCTTGCCACTTTGCAGGATCTGCAGATTGTGGATCATCGGCGAGACGAACCTGTCCCAACCCTTGTCCGTCAGAAAAGATGCCGCCTTGCGCGACCCGGCCTCGATCACGGCCAGTGCGCTTTCATATTCCTGAGCACCCTGTTGCAAGCTGCCATGCGCGGCCTTCATCATCGCACCTGCGATCTGGCCTGCTTCTTTCATCACCTGAATTTCAAATGGGGATTTGATCATCCGCATGGCCCCCAGAACGGGCGAGATATCCTTGATTGGGACACTAGGATAGGTGTCGTCCAAATGGTTTCGCACAATTGCGGGGATGCTGCTGCGTTCCACCCAGATCTTATCCGGTTTGTCACCCAGAGCACCCGCAAGGGCACGTCCCCAAGTACGCTGGCCCATGTCCTCCCAAGTGCGAACATCTTCGACCCATGTCATTGCGCCCACCATTTCGCTTTCCATCAGAGGCGTGATCACAACAGGCGCCTCATCAGCATTAACGACCAGCATAGTGGGACGACCAAATTCAATGCCAAGATAGCCCCAGAACCCCGCGAGATAAGCGATTGAGCTTTCATCCGTGAAAACAGCAAGCTGGGTGCCCTGGTCCTTCATGCGCGACTGTAGGGCAACGGTGCGGGCTTTGGCTTCGTCGAGCATGATAGTTCCCTCAGTTTTCTAGGTGGAAGGTTTCCCATACGGATATGCTGTATACACCTAGCGAGTCAAACTTAATAATTGGGCCAGTATTGCAGCTTACCTGCCTCTGGTGTATGCATCTTTAACCAAGGAAGTTTCTTATGTCCCTCGCTCAGAAAACTACTGAGACTGAACTCAAAAGTACGGTCGAAGACATCCAGCTGGAAATTGTGCAACGAATTTGTTTTCTGGATTACCCGCCAGGCGAACAGCTGAAAGAGGCTGAACTGGCTGCGGAATTTGGTGTCAGCAGAACCCCGATTCGCGATGCGATCAGCCGGATTAGCCATCTGGGTCTGGTGGAAACTCGAAATGGAGTGGGAACGGTCGTTGTCGTGTTGTCTGCCGAGCAAATCCGCCATGTCTATGAGATGCGGCTAGAGCTCGCGGCGCTAATCGGCACCATGTCACCCTGCACGATAACCGAAATCGATTGCGAAATGGGTCGGACATTGCTGCAAGAAGCAAAAGCACTGCGCACTGATTTCGGTCCCCGGCAATACATCGAAATCAATCATCGCCTGCATGTTCTAATCACCAGCCTGATCGGCAATGGGACCCTAAGATCATTTTGGTGGCAGACCTACTGTCAGGCGGCCAGTACCTGGTATCGGCAGAGCAACCAAAGAGGTTTTGAAATGGCCCAAGCACTGGTGGCGGAACTAGGCGACATCAACACCGCGCTAGAACTCGGCGATGTTGCTGCAATCGGGTACATCCAGCGCACCCACATCGGATACGGCTACCAACGGATCAAAACCCACCTTCTGGCGACCTAAGCAGAGCGAAGAGCCCCTGCCGCAGAGTTTAGAAGGCTGACAATCGTTACAGATTGTCCAATACAATAGCACTAAGGCCTGTTGGGAAGAGGTGGACACCAATCAGATCACTTATTTTCTGCAGTTCGCGGATACGCTTAACTTTACCGAAGCCGTACGGCGTCCCCCAGTCGATGGATTTGCGGTCTTGGGTTTACTGCAGGCTGCATGAATGCTCGATATTTTAGCCGCCATGCGGCCTTCACTTTTGAGGAGTTGCAGCAGTTTTTGAGCGATGCGCGCAGCGAGCATTCGGAATTTACGCGTTGGGCTCCAAGCCGACGTCCGCTGAAGTCGGCCCGTACGACCGCAGTCAGCTCTTAGTGTACGTTGCTGTCAAACTTGGCTTGTGATCACAGCGCGGACAGAACTGCCCGATGCTTGTGCAGCGAAGATCGCTGGTTCGCGCCCATCACGTTGCAAAGGAAGATGCAGCACTGTAGCGCGAATTCCCGAAAGCTGTCATTGACCGCCACCAAGCGTGATCGACCGCTGTCCGAACCGCTGTCGAAACTCTCACATGCGGTCAACGCGGCACTTCGCTGAACGCTTATTCGTGCTCGCCATTGATGCGCCGACCCAGATTATTTGCGAACAACTCAGGGCGCTCCGCAGCAGTGGAAAAGGTTGCAACTGTAATCGCCGCAGCTGCTATCAGAACAGTATGCCCAAGAATACTTGCAGCCAACACCGTGTAACTTCCAATAGCAGTGGCAAAAGCAACTGCCCACATGAATGCCAGTCCCTGCAGTACGTAGTGCCTTGTGGCAACATCCGGAATGTTACGAAGAGGACTCACTTCAGCATCGAATATTGAGTTCCATCCGTTTACGATAAATTGTCTCATCTTCAGTTCCCTTCCAAAACAACTTCCCAAAATGGAACGCCACGTGTGTTGATCCATACTCTTGAAGTTAACACTATCTGTTACGGGCTCACGTTTCCTTTGGATCAATTTTGCTTCCGTTGAATGCAGACGTTTGAGCTTAGCCGCGGTGACGACTGCTCTGTAGACAAAGCTTCCTTTTGCTTAAGTAATTGGAATGGATGCTTTATTGATTGTGCCATTTTGCCTGCTGGCAAATGGGTTTTGACTGCCGCTGGACAAGTTTGGCACATGTTGATTCAATGGTCTCGTGATGTCGCAAGCGTTTGTTACCGAAAGAAGTAAGTGCCCCATGACACCGAAGCAACCGAACATCCTGTTGATCATGGCAGATCAAATGACCCCTTTCATGCTAGATGCTTGTGGTGGCATAGGTGCCAAGACAGCGAATATGACAAAATTGGCGGCGCGTTCGGCAAATTTCACCAATACCTACACTCCAAGCCCGATCTGTGTGCCTGCGCGGTCGTGTTTCATGACGGGGCTCTTTACCTCAACCACCGGTTGCTACGACAATGGTGACCCCTATCACAGCTTCATCCCAACCTTTGCACACTACCTGACGAATGCCGGATATGAGACGGTGCTTTCGGGCAAGATGCATTTCATCGGTGCGGATCAGTTGCACGGGTTTCAGCGCCGACTGAACACGGATGTTTATCCATCAGGCTTCATCTGGTCTTACCCTATGCCGCCAGAAAATGACCCCAGCTTCAAAGCCTTTGACTTTGCACCTCAATACCTAGCGGAAAACATTGGCCCGGGTTGGTCGAAAGAGCTTCAGTACGACGAGGAGACCCATTTCAAAGCCATGGAATATCTGCGCAATACGCCCGACAAACCATGGATGCTAACTGTATCTTTCACCAATCCACACCCGCCATACAAAGTGCCAAAGAAATACTGGGAGATGTATAAGGACGCAGACATCCCGTTGCCCGAATACCCTGACGATATGGATGAGAAATACTCCGATTACGATCATGCCATACGACGTTGGCACGGGCTGCATTTGCGGGGCGACGAGATACGTGACCCCAAGAACCTGATCGCCATGCGGCGGGGGTTCGCTGCCTTGGCGCATTATGTGGATGACAAGATAGGTGATCTGCTTGAGGTTTTAGAAGACAACGGGTTGCGCAAAGATACGATTGTTATCGTGACATCAGACCATGGTGAGATGCTTGGTGAAAAGGGCATGATCCAGAAGCGGAGTCTGTATGAATGGTCGACCCGCATTCCGCTGTTCGTCGATATTCCAGACGTCGCTCCGCTGCAAATCGACACGCCAGTTTCGTTGCTGGACGTGCCTGTGACCCTGATCGACATCGCCGGGCAGAAGCCTGTTCAACCTTTGGAAGGCCGATCACTATTGCCAGCAATCCATGGCGCCGCACTGGAGGCGATCCCGGTCATTTCTGAATACCACGGCGAAGGCATCATGCGCCCTTCTTTCATGGTCCGATTGGGGGATTGGAAATACCACTACTGTCATGGCTCTGACCCGCAGCTTTTTAATCTCAGCGATGACCCGAATGAATGGAACAACCGCGTCGGAGACGCTGATTGCCATGAGATAGAGGCGACGCTGAACAAGGTGATCACGGGGGGACATTTTGACTTAGAAAAAATAGAAAGCGAGGTCTGGGAACGGCTGCCACTGAAGCAAGTCGTCAATGACGCAATGAAAGCAAATGAAACCGCATGGGATTATGCCATCGACCAGAACGCAGTCGCCCAGTACGTTCGGACGTAGCAATTAGGAGCGTATGCGGCTTCGGTCAATTGATAACAAAGCGGCCGTTAATGACTGGCGCAGCATTGGTCGAGCTGGGCTGAATGCAGTCATCTGACAGTTTCCGCCAGCCAACTCATGAACTTGTCTACCATTTCCTCACTCTCAGGCCGTAGATTTTCGATGCCGCTGTAGGGGCGATCACGCCCGACTTCCGCGTGGGGGTATTTTTGAACAGTCTTCATGTGGCGTTCAATAATGTCCTGATAACTTGCAGACGCCCACAACGCGATTGGCGTCAAAGGGTTTTCCTCTCTGGGGTCGCGATACACATCGTAAACCGCTGCGGCGACGCCTGGCGCACCGGGGGGCGGCAGTTCCAGTTTGAACTTCTGCTTCACAACCGCGCTCAACGTGTCAGTGCTGTAGACAAAAACGTAATCCCGGCGGCCATGTCCATCTCCCTCAAGCAACAGTGCGGATTGGTCAAGCCCGTCAATGACGCGGTCTGTCGGCACATGGTTTAGTCCGCCGCCGATGCGGGCAAACGTCGTGAAAAGATCCGCGATATGGATCATGTCTCCGGCCAGAGTGTCTTCTGCGATCATGCCCGGCCACCGCGCAAAGGCATTCACGCGAAGGGCGCCTTCGGTGGTGTCGACTTTACCACCGCGATACATGGTGCCGCTGAAGCCAAGAATTGTGTCAAATTGGCGGAAGCGACCATTGTCCGCCATGAGCACGATCAGGGTATTGTCAGCTATGCCAAGGCGGTCCACTTCATCAACAATGTCGCCAAACCATGTGTCCAACTGGCGGAGGCTTTCCACACCTGTGCCGCCGTTGGCGGTCTCGAACGTCTCAAACCGGGTGCGATCGAACTCGAGCGGAATAAGCGGCCAGTATTGCAGAAAGAACGGCTCGTCCTTGGCGGCCAGATCTTGTAAATGGGCAAGGGTTTCACGCTGATACTTCTCATGCATCGCGTCATAGTGCGCCTGCGTCCAGCGCTCGCCCGCCTCAAAGTCAACTTCACGCGCCAGTTCACCGCGGCGCGCTTCCAACGAGTAAACCAACCCATCGGGTTTGAAGGTGGCGTCAAGCGCATAGGGGTCATTGCTTGAGCCGGGCAACCAGCCCTGCATGGCTTGCGAGTAGTCAGATTCAGGCGTCATGAACCCCAGCAACACCTGCTGATGGATGGGGAATGAGGCATAATCAAACCCCTGATTGTGAGGATAGCCTTCCTCGATGTCCCCAAGGTGCCACTTGCCAATGTGGACCGTGTTGTATCCTGCCTCTGATAGCACTTCGGCAATTGTGACCTCTTTGCCAGCCAAAGATTCCCCCGCGACAGTGGCCTTCACTTCACCTAGACCGTTCCGTACCGGATGGCGTCCTGTCATCATAGCGGCCCGAGACGGTGTGCAGGAGGGTTCCGTATACATTCTCATCAAAGACAGACCTTCGTCGGCAAAGTCGTTGATGCGCGGCGTTTGTGAACCACGCACGTAATTCATCTCGGGGATGCCCATTTCGCCGAAGGAGAGGTCATCCACGAGGACATACAGAATGTTTGGCGGCTTTCCGTTGTTGCGCTCCCGAAACTCTGCAAGACGCGCCTCAATTGTCTGATCCTCCTTGGCCCAGACATCGCCGTGTTGCGCCTCGAGTATGTAATACTCGGCATCGTGCACAATATTGTTTTCCGCTAAAGCTGAAGCTCCAAACAGGCCGACGCTCACCAAGCTAGCAGCCCAAAGGCCGATTTGTCGTCGATTTTCTCGAGAGAGTAGGGTCATTTTCATGTCCTCATTGTTGTGGGGTGACGTCAGTGGATGGGCTGCTTTTCTTTCGTGAGTGATCGGCGACGTCCAGCGCCGCGCGCAGGTCTTCTTCCAACTCGGCAAGAGCGGCTGAAATGTCTTTGACGGCAATCTCGTCCGGCCCGCCCATACAGGTAAACTGCTCATCCAAAACAGTTAGAAGCTGCCGATAGTCGGCAACCATTTCCTGAAATATTTGATCTCTCACCAAAGGCGCGTTTAACGTAGGCAACCGGTCAGAGAATGCCTTATTCAACACTTTTGGGACACTGCATTAGGCTCCACCATCCAATAGATAACGGCTCAATGCTGCCTTGTTGCCATCCGCAGCGGTAGTGACATACGGTGAGACTCGTGTGACACTGGTCTGTCACCTTGCCTCAAGTTATTGAAGTTATTGAATATGACAAAGCACCCAGCACCATCTTCAGAGGATGTTCAAAAGACACTGTTGCAGGTGATCGGGAGCCAGACTTTTGCCAAGTCCGACCGCTCAAAAGAGTTCCTGGGCTATATCGTTTCGGAGGCTCTTGCTGGTCGCGGTGCCGCAATCAGGGGGAAAACGATTGCCGCCGACGTGTTCGGAAGAGATCCGGGTGAGCCCGACAGCGACAATGTTGTACGGGTTGAAGCGCGGCGGTTGCGCCGAAAACTTGATGACTACTACCGGGATGCCACCGTAGACCACGTCGTGCGCATCCATATAGATCAAGGCGGGTATGCACCACGCTTTGAAACCATCGTGTCAAAGGAGGTCTCCGCTCCGCCAGAATCAGAAACGAAGACCAACTGGCGCTTTGTAGGTTTGGCGGGAATAGTGGGAGCAGTGCTGGCATCAGGTGCCATTTTCGTCGTGACGAGTTTTATGGGGTCAGACGCTTCATTATCTCAGCCGCAATTGCCTGAACTGGAACGGCTTGCTCTTCGAGAAAAGTCCATGGCAACGCTCCAAGCTGCCAACTTAGATTTGCAAGGTCGGAACCTTCTCTTCCCAATTTTGGATCCTAACCGACAAAAACTTGCGATAGCAACATTTGAAGAAGCGATACAGTTAGATCCGACCTACTTTGGCAGTTACGCCAGTGCTGCGCATAGCTTTGGCACGCTAGCGCTCTTGTCTCCCACTGATGGCGAAGGCCAGATCTTACTTAAGACCGCTCAGTTAATGGCAGATGAGGCTGTTTCACTCGCCCCACAGGAGGCGTGGTCCCATGCAGGCCGCGCTTGGGTAAGGTTTGCTCAAAGGAACTTTCCTGAGGCGGTCAGACTTGCTGACTTGGCGCTTGAAATGGCCCCCAATGATGGAAGTGTGCTGGACACGTATGGTTTCATCATGCTCACGACAGGACACTTCGAAGAAGCTGCTGAAGCTTCCGCTCCAGGTCGAGACCTTGACACCAACGGTCTAAGGCTGGCCCGACGCAATGTCTTTGCGGTGTCTTCTTTCCACTTGGGCAACTACGCGGACACGCTTGCGTCTTTTGCCCATGCCATTGAAGAAGGCGCGCCAGTAAGTGCGCCAACACTGGTCTTTATCGCCGCTGCCCATGTGGAGTTGGGAAATAGGACAGAAGCAGCGAGAACGGTTCGGGAAATTCAAGAAACCTACCCTGACTTTAACCCAAAGCATGTTCTTTCCCGCTTTTATCAAGATGCAAAGCATGCCGACATGGTTGCAAACTCTCTCAGGTCTGCAGGGTGGACAACAAACTGAACTTAAGGCCGGACATGTTTGCAACAAGAAAGCGTCCAGACAAGAAGTCCCTCCGAAGCGGTCCTTGGCTGAGAGGGCAGCGAAGGGCCGCTTCTCGCCCAGTTTGTCAACCGAACCAGTCTGTTTCGGGTTGGAACCAGCAACCAGTCGATAGGTCAGAGATCAGCAAACAGGCAGGCAGGGAGAAAATTGCCTGCTGCATCGACGCAAGTCTGCCGTGAGCCCAACTGTCAAATGCCGCACAGAGAAGGAAAATAAGCTATTTCTCAGGTTCGCAGAGTTCCTATGGTTCATAACGACTATGCGAGCATACGTCGTCCCGGAGGCGGCCGTTAGAGACGAAGTGCAGCATTTCTTAGGTCTGATCAGGTATGTGAGAGTCTTCTGCCGTTCGGAGTTACTCCATGTTTCTTTCACTTTTGGACGGCTCCTCGAAAAGAGAGTAGGGGATAGTTTAGGTGTTCTGTGGCTTGCAGTATCGCTAGGAAAAAGCACAATAAACGTCGCCACTGAGAATACCTACAGAGGACGTTTGTGCCCGTCCCGCAGCTTGGATTTTGTCGCTGCTGGAGCCTTGACTTTACCTCGAGGTCGCACGGCTCGAAGGAACAGGTAGATCCGTGCTCTTTTCATTTTTTCTAAACTGCGAGGGTGAAATCCCTACCTCTTTGGAAAAGGCGCGGGCGAAGTTAGATGGGTCTGAATACCCAAGCGCACCGGTGATTTCCTCTATCGACCGCTCACTATACTGTAAGGTCTCTTTGGCATAATTTATTTTTGCCCGGGTCAGTTCCCTGGACATGTTGGTTCCAAATTTTGAAAGTTGCCGGGACAGTTTACGTGTGTTCAAGTGCGCTAGATTTGCGGCCTGACCCACGGTTAACCCGCCATGTCCGATATGCTGCATCAGCAGGTTTTGAAATCCTGTTAAGAAAGGATCCTGACGGGTCTCTGTCGGTTGCCCGGACACTTCGGTCGGGGCTCGGTCGCCAGAAACTGGAACGGACAACCATTCAGACGGGAACTGGATCCGGCTGCCCATGTTTTTACCCCGCAAAGTCTGAAAAGGGGCAAAGCGGCTGTGCAATACGGACGGATCACTCACCACCAATATGATCCGCTGGGGATCCATCTGATCACCCATTGCCCGCTCCAGCATGGACAGCATAAGGCCAATCATGAACCCGTCATTTTGCGCCGGTTCGATCAGCGGTTTGAACTTTCGGATTTCGCCAAAACTGGTCGTACTCCCTCTCACCTCGACATAGGGCGTGACGGATGAGGCGAACTTGTTTACCTGTGCGACGTATATGTTCAGGAAATCCCCAAGTGTTGTGGCCTGTTCAATGGCCATGCGGATCATAGGCCAGCCTGAAGGGTCAAGCTGGGATCCGATCTTGGCGCCGAAGGTCTTGTCGCCTGCCGCTTTTGCGCAATTCTCGACAAATTGGTGTATGACCATGACATGCACCGAGGCGCCTTCTTGATCGACAGCGGTTTGTGTCAACCCGACACTTTCAAGAACCGGTTCCGGATCCACCCCGCAAGACCGAAGCCCGTTGAGAAACGGGATCAGAAGCTGAAGCTGAACCAGCGGAAGGGAATCGGGCATGACAAGCGACCTATTCAGGTGTTCATGCCTACATTCAGGCAAAATGGAGCGGTTGGGTCAATCAAGACCGGTCATTTTTGACAAAAATTCGTACAACCCTGTCCTGAAATGACCTGTGAACTATGGCCTTATGTGCCATCATATTACGTGATCCGCTGCCACACGGCCGTTTTAATAGGGAGAAGGTTTATGAAAAGAGCCAATGTACTGCAAGCCTCACTCATTGCAGGGCTTTTGGCCTGCAATGCTTTTGCTGCAGCGGCTTCGGATGAAGCGCCGCGACAGGTTCTGTTCACCAACGTCAACATATTCAACGGCGTGGATGGCGAATTAATGGAGAACGGTTCGGTTCTGGTCGAGGGCAATTTGATCAAGTCGGTTTCTGCCGAGACGATTGAAGCACCGGATGCCTTTAAAGTTGACGGTGAGGGGCGCACCTTGATGCCTGGCCTGATCGACATGCATTCGCATCTGTGCCTGCGGGACGGCATTCCTTGGGCCCGCACTGATTACGATCAGATGTTGGCGGGCGCTTACACAGCCCACGTCTTACTCGAATATCTCGATCAGGGGTTCACCACTGCGCGCGATACGGGGTGCAATGTGCTGGGTGTCGCCAAGGGCGTGAACAATGGTATTATTCCGGGGCCGCGCATCTACCCTAGCGGGGGTGTTTTAAGCCAAACGGGCGGACACGGTGACATTGGATTCTTCAATGACCGGCCGGGCGACATGGACGAACTCGAAAGGAACGGCTGGGGCTATATCGTCGATGGGGTGACCGAGGCCCGACGCGCTGCCCGGCATAATTTTCGAGGCGGTGCCACACAGATCAAAGTCATGGCCGGCGGGGGTGTTGCAAGTGAATTTGACCCACTTCACATGACGCAGATGTCCGTTGAAGAGATGGAGGCAATTGTCGAAGTTGCAAAAGACTATGGCAGCTATGTTACTGTGCACGCCTACCACGACCGAGCCGTCAACCGCGCAATAGATGCCGGCGTTCGAACTATCGAACACAATTTCCTCGTTTCCGAGGATACAATTATTCGGATGAAGGAAGAGGGCGTTGCGCTCTCGGTTCAGGCCGTGATGTCGCTTGAGGCCTTTGGTAACCCTGAAAGCATCACCTTTTTCAGTGCCGATCAGAAAGCTAAGGCCACTCAGGTAAATACCGGTGCCCGACAGATGTTGGAATGGGCCGTGAAGCATGAGTTAATCATTGTAACTGGCGGTGACATGTTCGGCCCCGATGTCGTACGTCAGGCAGAAAACATCATCTGGTTTAACGATGAAATTGCCAAAAATCCCCATCTGTCACTGAAGACGGCAACGAGCGACGCTGCCGAAGTTCTGACTTGGTCCGGGGGCATGAACCCCTACAAGGACGGCACGCTTGGCACGATCGCCGAAGGCGGTTACGCAGACATCATCTTGATCGACGGTAATCCTCTCGAGGACATCCACGCACTGAAGCGCGACAACGTCGATTTCGTGATGAAAGACGGCCTTGTTCATAAGAACTGGCTGCCGGATGATAATGCTCCTGCATTTACGCCAGCCGGCCCTAAACGGGACGCCTATTTCGGTAACTTATAATACCGAAGCAGGGCGGTTTCGTTACCTCGGCCGCCCTGTAACCTCCCTTGCCAAAATGGCAGAAAATGAGGCCAAGTGTATGAGATACCCCACCTTCCAGACTGCTTTTTCGACCGCCACCCTTGTGTTGGCGCTAGTGGCTGCATCCAAATCAAATGCACAGGTCGGGCCCAATATCGACGACCTAGCGCGCGAACTGGCCAATCCGGGCGCCGCCAATGCCACGATGAATTTCAAGCTTGAATTTCGAAGCTATGATGGCGACTTGCCCGGTGCTAGTGAGCAAGACAGCACCACGCTGACCTTTCAGCCAGTGCTGCCATTCGTTCTGAACAACGGCAACAACCTGATCTTTCGCCCAGCCTTCAGCTATGGCTGGGGTACTCCGCGTCAGGATCCTACGATAGGTTCGTTTAACGGGCTGAATTCATGGAACGATATACCCTATGACCTTCTCTATTCCTGGCAGGCCGGTACATGGACTGTCGGTGCAGGTATCGTGGGGAGCGTCCCGGTTGGTTCGGATGCTTCATCAGACAATTGGCTTTTGGGTCCAAGTTTTCTCGCAGTGAAGACGCTGGACTGGGGCGTGACGGGTATTTTCCCGTTTCACAACGAAAAAGTCGGCGGGAGTGGCGCTGACACCTCGATCACATCGCTGCAATATTTCTTGTTCTATGGCCTTGGTAACGGTTGGCAGATCGGAACAGGTCCGACCGTGTCCTATGACTGGAAGGCACCATCTGGGCAGGAGTGGACAGTCCCAGTTCAATTGGCGTTGGCCAAAACGACAGCCATTGGCGAGCAAATCGTCAAGTTCAATTTTTCTGTCGAAAAGAACATTGTCAGACCCGATCCCTTTGCCGAAGAGTGGACGTTAACATTCAACGTCAGCCCAGTTACAAAAAACCCGTTCCAGCCAACCCCGCGCGACCCGCCGGTGGATGCAGTGACACGGGCAGCAATACTAGCCCCGATAAGAACGAACTGATTGGGCAAAACGGCTCTTTAACTCGCCTTCTCCACCTTGCTCACGCCAAACCTAATCCAAAGCCTAGGCAGGCCTATCCGCAATTCTGCGCGAATTTAACATGGAATACTGTGCCGAGTTGGTTTGCGAGGAAAAACAGACTGGCGGTAAACGGCTTTAGTGTTGTCCTCGAAGGTTTAGCTTTAGGCCAACCTTCGTCCTCGGATCGGGGTGAAAGTGAGGCTGAAGGCGCACCTTTGCAAATTTGCGCGACGCAATCGCCCACCTGCACAGATACCTGGCAAAGCAAAGGCCTGAATTCAGACGGGCAGAGTCAGGAACGCATATTGAACGCTGAATGAACCGGTCCCTTTGGATATGCATTTTACGGGTGCGGTTACTTTCTACTTGGCCCAAGAATGCTCATGTAGGGTCCGGTCGGGTTTGGAACTCATGCTTTTCTTCGGTTTTTCAGCAGAAACTTCTGACATTTGGCCGATTGCAAATCAACACATTCCGGAGGCCTTCGTGCCCAATCTATCTGGAGGAAATTTCGAAACCCTTCTGGTATCCATGCTGCAGGCTGTCGACCTGTTTATTCGGTCTGGACAGCCGCCATTTGATCTCGGCGTAGCCTGAAAAGAATACTCGTGTATACGCTTTAGTTTGGAAGCTGGAAGCAGGCGCACACGACAACCTCAACTGAACTAAGAGGTCCTGATCCAAGAAGAGAGTAGAAGCGTTTCAAGCGTTTCGGCTTGCGTTTGCATGTGTGGTGCGAGCCGTTGCCTAGCAAGGTTCGAATGGGATAGGGTCGATTTGTATCGTATAGGGGTGCGTCTCATTCACAAAAAGAATGGTCGCCGGCGTGATGTACCATCGCGATGAGTTTCTAGAGGCTTTTCTGAAGGTCCCCGTCGGTAGGGGTTGGTGGCGTGAATGCCCGCGTGGTATACGACCGAGCGAGTGAGAGTTGATTTGTTCCCCCGCGGCGATATCAGATCTAAGACAAGTTGAGCGATTTCCTGTCGGTTTCACACGGTGGCTGTTTTGATTGGGCGTCATCGGCGAGGACCGTGGAAAGTTTTGCATCCGAATTGTCGGCTACTCGATATCATGTGGCTCACAAAGCGAATGCTTAGAGGGGCAGTTTTCAGAAACCCTCCCGTTAGTGTCTTGAAAAACGGAGATTTATCGCGCGGAAAGGAGGTGAAAAAATACATGTGAGGAAACAATGAAAACTGTATCTCGTGCCGTGAACTTAGGGCTTTTGCACCAGCATCTTCGAAGTTGCGGTTTTGATGTAGCAGAGGTGGAAGACCCTGCGAAAGTTTTAGACTTAACTCAAAACATAGGTAAGCCGTACCTGACGCCGTTTTCTTCCCCAGAACACAATGACTTCACTCAGAAAACAGCGCTTTGGTTGGTTGGTTGGCAAGGTGATGAACCTGCATTCATGGGGTGCGCTCGTTTGGAGGACCTCGGGGATGAGGGGATTTCATCTTACTGGGGGCGAAGCTTCGGTCGCGCATATGGTGGCGTAAGAGCTGGGCCAGTCATTCGTGGTGTGCGTCGAGATATTGAACGAGGTTTTTCAGGAAGGGTAGTTTACTTTGGCGATCTCTTTGTAAACCCTAGGGTGCGTGGGTCGCGTAAAGCGCTTAGGTCGTTTGTTGCACTGGGCCATCTTTCGGTTTCCCTAAAATGGGATCCAGATTGGACATATTGTTTTGTTCGCGAACGTGATGTGTTGAGAGGTGCTTCTGCTAACTATGGCTTTACTCAAGTTTACCCGTCTCCCTTTGAATGGGTTGATGAGCCTCCAGCGCCACGGGACCGATCTGAATGGCTGGCTACGTTACCAAGGCAAAGTTTAGATGAATCTGTGGAGGCTGTAGTCCGTACGATTTCGAAAGACTTGCCATTAGGCCATAAGTAAAGAGAAGTTCAAAATGGTTCTCTTTCCGCCCTGATCATCTACTGCAACTAGTACACGAAGGAATTCCATCTTTACTAATACCGGGTGGTTGGGCATTTGGACATTGAGTTCCTCGATGGTCACCAAATACCCCCGCTCGTTAGCTTCGCGATAATCTTGGAGCCATCGTTTCTTCAGGGGTTCATCAGGAACCGTGATGAGGGCTTGCTGGAGCAAATGCCTGTCGTTACTGCCCATTGTAATTGCTGATAAACTTCGTGAACCCACTGCTATGACTGTTAGATGATCCTCACGGATTTCGGGTGCGGTGTATTGATCGCATTGATCCATAACCTGATGAAACCCTTCGAGTTTGCCACCCGATTTTGCGTATAGGCGCAAGAGGCCATCAGCTGACACTCTCACATTTGGAAGGGAGGCTTGCGAATGAAGCGCGTTTGTTATGTGTTGGACAAGAGCCTGAGAAGATTCCCGGTCACGCTCAATATTTGTCGGCGGCGCATTTCCAGCAAGGTAGTCCAAGCTAACGCCCAGAAGTCTTGCAACACGTGCCATTCCAAAAAGCCCAGGGCCGGTTTGAGAGTTGTCCAAGCCTTCATCGTTCAGGGTGTTGTAGAGGGTCTTTTTCCCTAGGCCAGCATCCACTGAAAGGGCCCAGATTTTATCTTTGTATTGCTCAGAAGATTGTATGGCAGTGCCAAGTCGTTTGCGGAAACCACGCATAAAATCACCATTCCTAAATTTAGGAATATTTGGTGCCGTTCTTGGTGCGTATTGTCAAGTATCTTTACTCATGGTTGTGTAAATTGAGGTGCTTATAAGGGGGGAGACACTTCTCTTTAGCCAACTTACAGGGAAAATACGGGAAACATCTTACATCGAGGTCACGATCTTACAGAAAAAGCTTTAAAGCTTGCTTCCATTCTAGAAGCTCTAAGATGTCATCTCGAGCAGTAGGGTCACTCTCCATTAACTCAAGTAAGCGACGAGTTTCTGGAGAAATCTCAAAACAAAACATGACAAATGGTAAACTAATGTTGTTTGCCACGCATACCTGAGAGAGTTTTGTGATAGTTGGCTCTTGAGTGCGCTTTAATATGGCCTGAGTCTAGCATGCTCCGACATTGGCGTTCAGCGATGCGGCGCGCATAGATATGCTTGCCTCGTTAAGTTTTTAACTGAGACGGTTGCGCATGCCCTAGAGATAGGTGGTGTGTTTCATCCAAATAGTATCCGGTATGTGGGATAAATCTACACGCCCCTTATTTCGACCATTGTGTTGCTGATAAAACGGACATCTCAACGCCCACATATCTCTCAAATATGTGCCTGCCTCAATGAGATGGACGTAGCTAAGCAAAAACAAAATCAGGTGCTGAATCACCGCAAGCTTGCTTTTTGACCAACTTCAAGGTCCGATAACGCTGCACAGTTCAACGTTCCTAGACAAGCTCTAGATTGCCTCGCCGTGTCATACCTTGTTGCGAGAATACCGTAAATTTTTCTTGGGAATGATTGATATCAGGTAAAAACACGCCGGCTTAGGTTCTTTATCAAAGTGGGCCAGCCAAACGGGCCAATCAAGATCATTAATTTTTATGACACAAATTTTAGGTGTTTGGAGTTTTGATATTTTCTCCAATTCAGCCATATAAAAACCGCACTAATAGCTCTCTGCCGTGAGTGATGCCAAAGTCACTGTCCATAGGGAGTGGTTGGTATTGTTGTGTATTCACCTAAATAGAAGATTTGATGGATAAGGGGTAAATGTGATACCATCAATTCCCTGGTGGTAACCTTTGACTTCATTCGATTGCACTTGTGTAAGGTCAAAGTCTCTGACCGGAAGTGGGAATGGGAAATGCCCTTGTATTGAATTCACTATGACAAGAACTGCAGCAACATTATTAGGGCGAATTTCAATACGGCGGTGGAGTCGTTGATGTTTTTAAAATGTCATAAACCCTGAAACGCGAACGCAAAGTGAAAATTTGTTGTTTCAGCTACGACCAAAGTGAGACAAAAAATCTACTAATCTCTAGTGAGTTTTGGTCATTCGCATTACCTTGTAAAGTTACCTATATGCGAAGCGCTGCCGCTCTAGCTGCTCGAGCAGTCGACACCATCAGGCCTGGTTTGAGACGAGAGCAGCCTTCACCCCCAATCAGATGTTACCTTTGGTGTTGCCAGGTTGATTCACAAAAATCTTTTAAATTTGAAGAAGGAACCAAAATCATGGGCAATTAGAATAGACAAATATTTGGAACAGGTTTTTATGGCCGGATTGATCGCGTCGGCTCCCGAGTTTGGTATCGCAACATTTGGTGCAGGAGGTGACTGAGCTGAAGCAGCAACCCTAACCAACGGAACATATGTTGCCACTTGGTCGCAAACGGTTTCGCAGCCAGTGCCGTTCGCAACAGATACGTCTTTCTCTGAAATAGCGGCCCGTTTGCTGAACGCGGACGGGACATTCTCTGGGGGTGCGTTTCAGGTCAATACGGCCGAACCGTTCCTTCAGAGCGATGCAGAAGTTACGGACTTTCCGGCGGTGGGTTCGTGATAGCCTGGACGGATCAGACGTTTGGAACCGACCAAACATCCGCATCGAAATCACTCTTGCGACATCGTCTTTGCAGGAGCAGCGGATACCTCATCTTGCTGCATTGGCGGATGGTGGTTTTGTGGCCTTCTAGCAAGACAGTCGGGCCACTGGGGCGTTTGACGATGACTTGTATGGGCATAATTTTGATGCCGATGGAACCTGTGTCGGACCGGAATATGTTGCATGGAACAGCAGGTCGGATGTCGCTCGCCTTGAGCTCGTAGCCCTCAGTAACGATCATCTGAGATTTTTGGCCGATGGGGGCATTGTAACTAGCAATGACACGACTTTTTGCAAGGCAGTGCTGGGAATACCGTACTGAACGCAGGAACACGCTCATCTCAGACGACACGGTTCGAGCAGAATTTCTATTCGGACATGACAGTTTTGACAAATGACCGCTATGCCTACGCAGGTGTCACTACGTCGGCGGGTCACAGTGAACCCAACGGTGTTGGGGTTTGGGTTCGAGTTGGTGCAGATTTTGACAACTTGGTTGAACGCGATCCGCTTGCGCCTTTCGGGCCAGAAATTGCAAGCGACACGGGCTTCACCGATACTCCACAGAACTTTGTCGATTTAGATGCTACTGGCAATGACATGGTGTCTTTCGTCGATTTACCCGACGCGCCCGGTCGCACCAATGTGCAGTTCCGCCTAACCATCGATTTGGGTGCGGGTACTGCACACAATCACGATAATTCAGAGCAGGTCACGCTGAACAACGTCGAGCGCATCACAGGTACAATCTTCGCCGACTACATCCGGGGTGACGATGGCGCCAATCACCTGCGTGGCGCAGGCGATTACGATTGGTTTGTGGCCACCACTGGCAACGATACGCTGGACGGCGGCACCGGACAGGACATGGTCGGCTTTGTCGAATGGACCAACAGCGCTCGGAATGTGATTTCAGACCCGTTTTCGACAGATGGGGCACCGCCTACCGGCGCACAGGCGACCGGGGTTCTGGTGGATCTGGCCCACCCATTCAACAACACCAATCTGGCTGCAGGCTTGACGATGACCAGCGTCGAACGCGTGACCGGCTCAGGGCGACAAGATGTGTTTTACGGCGACGGCCAGCATCTGGGACCTTCCGATTGCTTGATCCGTACAACGTTACTCCCCCTCACATGACCCACAACGGTACAAATGTGACGAACGTCAGCAATAACAAACGTTGTGGCAAGATTGAACAAATTTGGCTGGCAATATTGATCTGGGACCTGACTTTGCAAAGCACGTTGTTTGCGCATAACTGCATTCGATGGCTAGAAGAGGACGCTACTCTTAGTCCGTTGGTATCCATTAGAGCGTTAGGGATCAGCTCCCCGCTCAAGCAAAGGTTACTGTTCCAATTAAGAAAAACCTCGTGTCGCGTTAAGACACATATACAGTCGGTTCACAAAAGCTCATTTTGCAACAATCAAAAATTGAAACCTCAAAGATCTTTTGTCATCTTTCCAAGGGCTTCGATAAATGTAATATTCGCAGAAGCTGAACTGAAGGATCTGTTGACTATATGTGTAAACAGTCAGTTTCTTGCCTCGCAGCGCAAGGTATCAATAAATTATGGTTGATGCTTTTATTTTCTCTGAGTGCGGCTGTTGTGTCAGGGTGCGGTCCTTCAGTACGGGAATTTGAGAAAACTGTAACGCGATCGATCACAACGCCGCCGCAAAGTTATTTAGAAAATCGTTCAAGGTCGCTGGGCAACCCCGGTGACGACCAATCTGGCGTGCGCATGTTGTCAAACGGGGAGGAAGCCCTCGCTGCCAGATTGCTTTTGACTGCAAAAGCAGAGCAAACCATTGATGCGCAATACTACTTATTGCATGATGACCCGACCGGTCACCTATTTGTATCTAGTCTGCTCCGAGCCGCAGATCGCGGAGTTAGGGTGCGGCTTCTCTTAGATGATATGGCCACTTCGGGTTATGACAATATGACCGCCGCACTCGATCTGCATCCCAACTTGGAAATAAGACTTTTTAATCCGTTTTGGCGAGAAAAAGGGAAATTTTTTAACGCTTTAACTGATTTTGAACGTGTCAATCGGCGGATGCACAACAAATCGATGACTTTCGATAATGCCTTCACAATCGTTGGTGGTCGAAACATTGGGGCGGAGTACTTTCTGGCCAACGATACAAGCAACTACAAGGATCTTGATGTTCTTGCTACAGGCCCCGTTGTCCGTGAGGTCTCTGATAGTTTCGACGAGTACTGGAATAGTCGTTTCGCGGTTCCAGCACGTGTTGTTACTGGCGAACCCGAAGGTTTAGCTCTGGTTGAGGTGCGTATGCGACTGCGACAGTTGGAAGAGGATGCACTCCAGACCGAGTTTGCAGAAGCTTTGGTTAAATCCGCCAGCACCGCATTTGCACGTGAGAATTTTAGGGTGGAGTGGGTGTCAGCAAAGGTATACGCCGATCCGGTCTCAAAAATCGCCCGCGAAAACGAAGAGAATGAGATTCTTGCCCGACAATTGCTGCCCTATTTTGAAAATGCATCGAAGGAAGTACACATTATCTCTGCCTATTTCGTACCACTCAACAGCGGTGTAAAATGGCTTTCTGAACTTGAGGAACGCGGCGTAGATGTTGAAGTCATAACTAACTCGATCACGTCTAACGATGTTGCGGTAGTTTATGCTCACTACGCTAAAAAACGCAAAGAACTGCTGCGCGCAGGAGTTGAGCTGTACGAACTTCGGCCGGATGCGGACCAACGTGAGAAATTGGGGGTCAACTGGGAAACCACTCGATCTGGTCTGCACACCAAAGCTTTTACAATCGATGACCGGTATCTCTTTGTAGGATCGTTCAATTTTGATCCAAGGTCAGTCAGAATCAATACAGAAATGGGCATTGTCATCGACTCTCCACGCTTGGTCTCGCGGACAATTGGTGAGTTGGAAGAAGCGTTGCCAAGAAATACGTATCAACTGAAATTGACCGAAAAAGATCGAATTATCTGGCTGACCGAACGAGATGACAAGGCGACATCTTTGTTTCGGGGGGAGCCAACAGGCTCGTTATTTCAGCATATCTGGGCCGGTTTTCTAGGAATCCTCCCTATTGGACCTCAACTTTGAGTAACCTACCAATATTTTGAATAATCAGCCCTTTTCATCCAACTGGACCGCCCGATGTGAACGATCCAGTTTGTATGCTGGTGCATCGTTGGCCTAGGTTTCGTTAGGACGATGGTTGTTTGAGTGAGTAGACCCTAGCGGCTTTGGCGGATTGCCGCATTAACTGGCAACCTAATCGCTGTCGCTGTACGGTTTGAGGGAGGGTGGAGAATAGGTGATACTACCATCTCCTTCCACTTCAGGGCGAGCCAGCTTGTTAGCACGGCGGATCCAGTTTGCGATCATTTCGATTTGAGTGTTGCCGCTTGCCGTGACCTCGTACACCGTGATGCGCCACCCTGGCTGATCATCAATGGGTTTGCCTGACTCTGGAAAGATGATTTTGCCACCATCAGTGGTTTTTGCGGCGTGTATAATGGCGTGGGCTTGCGCAACAGGCGTAAAATTGGTGACGGTTTCTAGAAAGGCGCGCAGGTCGGGACTATCGGTCATTTTAAAGCTTACACTATTGAGAAGAACAGGCAGGGATCGCGTAACGCGAACTCTGGCAAAGAATAATTCGATTTAGACAATGAAGGACGTCGTGCGGAGTGTCCAGTTAGGCGAGCAGAGACTTAGGGCCAGTGATGCAGTTTTTTCAATTCGGTGGGATGCGCATAGATAAATGCAGGGCGCTCTTTCACATGATGGGAAAGAGCGTTGCGGTCAAGGCTAACAGTTTGACCATACTCTTCTTTCTGCGTGATCCGATCACTGCTCGAAGGGTCCGGCAGTGGGTGTTTGGGCTCGTCAAATAATCAAAGCGGCCATTTTGGACGCCTTCAGTGCTGCTAAGATTGGCCCCTGTGATCTGATTGAGTTGGTCAACCCTGTGCCATCTGGCTTCAAGAGCTTTGGTTGTATGAGGCAGCGCCTGATTATTGAAAACCCACACAACAGATGCGACATCGTCGATGGGTTCCATGGCCGACCAGCTGGCTTTCGATAGATCAATTCGAAAATTGAACGTTCTGTGAAACTTCAATAGCGAATGAGTGTCCATCCAAACGGGCTCGTCGCCTCCAACTGAACAGTTCGTGTTTAGCCTCAGCAAAATCGTCGAGTGGCACGCAATGCCTGAACAGGACGTTTATTGCGAGCGATACAATCAAACGGCTCAAGGTGAGTGGCTCGACGGTCCAGCTAGGAAACAATCAAGACGTCCCAGAAGCAAGCTATGGGGTGTTTTCGGGCGTTAGATCGCCTGACCCCAGTTTGTTAACAGCGCAATGGCGAAAAATTGAAACTGGAAATATCTTGCGGTTGTAAGCAACCGCAAGATTGAAGCCTTGGCAGCTCCGAAACGAAACTACGCAAGGGCCAGGGCAACAGATACTCCATTGAAAGCAGCGTTGCCGCTCACAGGGTCGACACGGGTGTCATCTGTCAAATCGTTGATTGAGACAGTTTGAACACGCGTTGCCGCATCAAGTTGCCCCTTTTCCTGCCCCCATCCTTGGGGGATAGAAACAACGCCCGGCGCCATTGCCGAGGTCAGTTCTACGGGTAGGACGATTGTTCCAACGCGAGCTGACACCTGAACGCTGTCACTATCGCTTATGCCAAGATTTCTGGCGTCCTGAGGGTGAATTTGAAGCGTGCAACGATTCCGCCCCTTGACGAGCCGTGCACTGTTTTGCGTCCAACTGTTGTGACTGCGCGCTTGGCGACGGCCGATCATGACAAAGGGACGTTCTGGATCTTGTGCATCACCTTGTGCCAGAAGTCGTGGCAGATCATCCAAAAAGACCTTAGGCGCGAGCATTATTCGACCTTCTGGCGTTTCCAGGCGGGTGCTTAGGTTGGGCACCAATGGCCCTAGATCAACGGATCCTTGTGTGGCTTCAAGTTTTGGTATTGTCACGTCGTCTGCATGGAAGCCACGGGCCAACAAAGCAGTGAGAACCTGCTCTGGTGCCGGACCAATGGTGTTGGCCCCCATCAGTTTCGCCTGCAGTCTGGCAATGATCTCCCATTCTTGGGGATTATTGTTTGGCGGAGCAAACACGGCTGGTGCATAGGCGGCTGTGTTCCTAACTGCAAAACTGTGAAATACAATGTCGTAGTTCATCTCTTCCAAAGCAACTGTGCCGGGTAGGATAAGATCAGCGTGGCGGGTCGTGTCGTTTAGATGGATGTCGATGGACATCACGAAATCCAACGTCTCCATTGCCCGATCAATACGGCGTCCGTTCGGAGCAGTTAAAACGGGGTTGCCAGCCACAGTGACCAACGCTTTGATTTGGCCTTCTCCTGAGGTTTCCATTTCTTCGGCCATCACAGAAACTGGAAACTCTCCGTTATAGAGCGGAAGGCCAGACACCCGAGACCGGCGTTCAGGATAGCTGCGCGCTTTGCCCTTGCGTGATGTCATTCCAACATAATCTAGGGCAGGGGTGGTAAACATCGCTCCGCCTTGGGAGTCAAAGTTCCCGGTGATAATGTTTAGAACGTTGGTGGCCCATTGGCAGAGACTTCCAAAACTTTGGGTCGACGCCCCCATTCGTGAATAACACACCGCGCTTTCGGCTTGAGCGAACGCGCGCGCAAGATTGCGGATAGTGTCCGCATCAATACCTGTGGATTTGGCGGCATGGTCCGGGGTGAACGGGGCGACTTCCGTACGCAGTACGTCGATGCCATCAATTAGGGGGGCTAAGTGATCAGTATGCTCTAGCCCTTCGGCAAGAATAACGTGGATCATTGCCAAAAGCAGGTTTGCGTCAGTTTCTGGACGGATAAAGTGGTGGTCGTCTGCTTTTTCAGCCGTTTCAGTGCGACGCGGATCGATGACAACAACGCGCCCACCGCGAGCTTGAAGCTCTTCTATCCGTCGACCAAACCCCGGAGCTGTCATCATTGATCCGTTCGAAATCAGAGGATTGCCACCAATGATCACCATGAAATCAGTCCGGTCGATATCTGGAATAGGGATCAACATGGGATGGCCCAGCATATGGATCGACGCCACATGATGCGGGATCTGATCAGCGGTCGCAGAGCTGTAACGGTTGCTGGTGCCAATCGCTTTGACCAGGCCCGGCAAGTTCATCAAATTACCAAATTTGTGGGCATTGGGATTGCCTAAATAAACGCCGACAGCATCACGCCCATGGGCATCTTGAACGGCTCGGATCTGCTCAGCGGCGAAATCTAATGCGTCTTCCCACTCAACCTCAACAAACGCGCCATCAATTTTTTGCAAAGGTTTGGTTATCCGGTCAGGGTCAGTACGGAAATCTTGCAATGCAACGGCTTTGGGGCAGATATGGCCGCGTGACAAGGGATCATCTGGATCCGCCTTTATAGACAAGACTTGATCCCCGTCATGGGTGATGATCAGGCCGCACATGGCCTCGCAGATATTGCAGGTGCGATGTTGTGTTTGCGGCTCTGGCATGGGGTCCTCGCGGGGAAACAGCTGGGAAAAGAGATACAAAAAGGGCGCCCGAAACAATCGGGCGCCCAATCTATTTATGGCTTATTCTTCATGGACTTTCTTCCAGTTCCCGTCTTGGACAACAGAAACATAGACCGTGTCCGCCCCCTGATGATCTTCGGGTCCAAAATCGATATAGTTGCCCACCAGCTCATCCTCATACTTGAGGCTTTCCATCGCTGCGATAAAGCTGTCGTGAGTCAGGTCTGGGCCTGCGGCTTCAAGTGCGCGCACCATGAGCGCGGCCGAGGCATAGCCCAGCATTGCGAAACCCACCGGGTCTTCGCCATTGGCTGCTTTGTATTCCTCGATAAACGCTTTTGGGGCGGCCTCGTCAGCACGTGCCCAAAGATCCTGCCAACTGGCCGCGGCAAAAAGCCCCTCAGTCACGCCACCCGGTACCTTGGCAATCACGGTCAGGAAGCCGGCCGAGGTGTTCATGAACTTCATGTCGCTCAGGCCCATCTTCTTGGCAGTGCCCACAACGGTGATGCTCTGACGCACAGTCAGCGCCATGGAAACGATGTCACAACCTTCAGATTTCAGTTTGGACAGCGAGCCGACGAAATCGGACTCATCAGGTTTATGAGTGGTTTCGGCCGCAAAGGAGATGCCAGCTTCTTTGGCGCCTTCTTTCGATCCTTCAAGGATTTCTTTACCGAAATCTGTCGGCAAATACATGGTGCAAACATTTTTCGCGTCGAATTCACCCGCTAAGAATTTCACGCCGATACGGGCCTGTTCGAAATAGTCCGCAAAAGAGACGAACTTGTTGCGCACCGGTTCCTGTAGCATCTGACGTGCTGCGGACAGCGGGGCAACGTTGGGAATGCCCTTGGGATCCAGCAGTTTAAAACCGGCTAGGTTCATCGGGGTGCCAAGGCTCTGAAGCATGGCGAAAACTTTGTCGCGGTTCAAAAGCTTGTTATAGCCCTGCATTGCACGCGGCATCTGGTAACCATTGTCCTCGACTATGAATTTGATCTGGCGCCCATGGACGCCACCAGCGGCGTTCACCTTGTCAAAATAGAGGTTTGCCCCTTTGGTGGCTGGAACCCCAACGGCCGCAAACACGCCGGATAGGTCATTGACCGACCCGATGGTCACTTCGGTATCGGAGACACCCTGCGTATCCGCCTGCGCCAGCGTCGCTGCTGCCGTCAGGGCGGTGGCTGTCGCCAGCCGTTTGATAAGTGTTTTCATGTGTTTCCTCCCTATGGAACCTTTTTGTTTTAGTACATGTCGTCGATCAGATGAGCGTGCGCCTTTTCAACATAGCTACGCTTCAACTTCATGGTTGCCGTAAGCTCCTCATCTTCGGCAGTCAGAAGCACGTCGATCAGGCGAAAATCCTTTATCTGTTCGACACGGGCGAATTCCTTGTTCACCGCGTTCACTTCTTTGGCGATAAGATCTTTGACCTCTTGCGCCGCGCAGAGCGAGGCAAAGTTGGAAAACGGAATCTTATTGTCCTGAGCGTATTTCTCAACGTTCTCCTGATCAATCATTATCAGTGCGGTCAGATACTTGCGCCGGTCACCGATGATCACCGCGTCAGAAATGAAATGGCTGAATTTGAGTCGGCTTTCAATTTCGGCCGGGGTGATGTTCTTGCCACCCGCCGTGATGATGATGTCCTTGAGACGCCCGGTGATGGTTAGGAAACCTTCGTCATCCATGCGCCCAACATCGCCGGTGCGCAGCCAGCCGTCTGCGGTAAAGGTCTCGGCGGTTTTTTCATTGTTACGCCAGTAGCCTTGAAAATTGTTCAACCCCTTGGTCTGGATTTCGCCATCATCGGCAATACGGATGTCATAACCGGGCACTGCTTTGCCAATTGTGCCGACCTTGTTTTCCTCCATCGTGTTGATGGACCCAAGGCCAGCGGTTTCAGTCATGCCCCAACCTTCAAGCAAAGGCACACCAATAGACCAGTACCATTTCAACAATTCGGGTGAGATCGGCGCCGCGCCAGAGCCGCCACGCCGCATTTTGTCCATGCCCAGCATCCGTCTCAGATTACGCAACACTAACTGGTCCCAGAACCAAAATTTGGCCGCTACACCTGCAGGCACTGGTTTGTTTGCTAACAGGTATTCGGCGCGCTCCATTCCAGCCTTTATCGCAAGGCCGAAGGCAATGCGCCCGGTTGGTGTGGCCTCTTGGGTCAGTATCAGAACTTGTGAATAAATCTTCTCCCAAACACGCGGCACCGCCACAAAGGTCGCAGGCGATACCTCTTGCAGGTTGGCAAATACGGTTTCCGGACTTTCGGCAAAGTTCACCGTCGATTTGGCCGCAAGCGGAAAATAGATCGATACGTTACGTTCTAAGATATGGCACAGCGGCAAGAAACACAGCTGTTCGTCGGTGTCATAGGTGGGCAGGCGGTGCGCGCCTGCCTCGATCCCGGCCATGACGTTCTCATGGCACAGCATCCCACCCTTGGGTTTGCCCGTGGTGCCCGAGGTATAGATCAGCAACGCGGTATCTTCGGGGCGAGCCAACTCGATTTCTGTTTCAAAAACACCGGGCTCATCTTGTTCGGCTTGACGACCAATCTCGTACAGGTCGTCGATCATGATGCAACGGTGATGCTCTAGATCGTGCAGGCCTTCGTCCTCAAGGATGATGACATTCAGCAGGCCGGGAACTTCTGCCTCGATTTGTAGGAATTTATCTAGCTGTTCTTCGTTTTCAAGGATCAGAAACCGACTGTCGCTGTCGTTGATCAGATAGGCTAACTGACTGGCTGAATCGGTTGTATACACTCCCGAAGCAATGCCTCCGACGCATTGAATACCCAGATCAGAATAGGCCCACTCCTTGCGATCTTCGGACAAGATCGACACGACTTCGCCCCTTTGCAGGCCCAGCTTGCGCAGGCCCATGCCGATCCATTTGGCGTGCTGCCAATAATCAGCCCAGGAATAGGTTTTCCAGATGCCGAAATCTTTTTCACGATGTGCGGTGCGACTGCCCAGATCAGCGCAGCGTTTTTGGAACAGGCTGACAATGGTGTCGGAACCGTCGACAAAAACGGGGCGTTGTCCGGGATTCGCATTGAATGAAACCCCGTTGATCTCGGTCTGGGCGGGCTGGGTGGGTGCAACCATATCGCTCACCTCCATGTTTTCTTGCGTTTCCAGCGGCGGGTTTCCCGTGCGCCTTCTTCCTGTACACCCAGATAGAAATTCTGGATGTCCTCAGAGGCCATCAGGGCCGCAGCTGTGCCGTCCATAACAATGCGCCCGACCTCCATGACATACCCGTCATGGGCCAGATTGAGCGCCGCGCTGGCGTTCTGTTCAACCAGCATCATTGTCATGTTTTGTTCTTCGTTGAGCCGTTTCAGGATCTCAAAGATTTCCTGCACCAACAATGGGGACAGACCCAACGAGGGTTCATCCAGCAGCATGATTTTTGGGTTGGCCATCAATCCTCGCCCAATGGCGAGCATCTGTTGTTGCCCACCTGACAGCGTGCCGGATTCTTGATTGCGGCGTTCTTTCAGGATCGGGAAATAGTTGAATACCAGTTCACGGTCACGTTCGATCTGGGCTTTGTCATTGGACGTGTAGGCCCCAAGGCTCAGGTTTTCGTCAACGGTGAGCAGTGGGAAAACTTCGCGGCCTTCAGGCACATGAACGATACCTTGTTGAACAACTTTGTGCGGCTCTGAGCCTTGGATCTGACGACCGTCAAACTCGATGGTTCCTTTTTCTGGATCCATCACGCCCGACACTGTCTTCATCAACGTCGTCTTGCCGGCACCATTGGCTCCAAGGATTGACACGATCCGACCGGGATGCACATCCAAAGACACACCGCGTATGGCCATGATTGGGCCATAAAAACTTTCGATATTGCGGATTTTTAGAATGGGTTCGCTCATGATGCTTTCCCCAGATAGGCTTCGATAACGGCGGGGTGGGCCTGAACCTCAGCGGGGGTGCCAAGCGCTAGTTTTGCACCATCGGCCATGGCCAGAACGCGATCGGAAACACCTGACACTAACCCCATGTCGTGTTCCACCATCAAGACAGTGATCCCCATTTGACGGCGAATGTCATCAATCCACCAACGCATGTCGGTGGTTTCCTCGACCGAAAGGCCTGAGGCAGGTTCGTCCAACAGCAGCAATTTGGGATCCGTGGCAAGAGCGCGGGCAACTTCGACAACTTTGCGCACGCCGTAAGGCAAGCCAGCAATCATTTTGTCGCGATAGGCCTGCAGATCAAGGAAATCGATGATC
The DNA here is from genome assembly GCF_040365955.1 of Phaeobacter sp. NW0010-22. Classification (NCBI taxonomy): domain Bacteria; kingdom Pseudomonadati; phylum Pseudomonadota; class Alphaproteobacteria; order Rhodobacterales; family Roseobacteraceae; genus Phaeobacter; species Phaeobacter sp. NW0010-22. The sequence continues at coordinate 345,260 of NZ_BAABWT010000005.1, read as the reverse complement.
TCTTCAACCTTTTCCCGGTTCTCCATTTCCTGCCGTTTGGCAGACGGGGTAAAGAAAATCTCACTCAGCAAGTTTGTTTGGCGATGCCGGTGTCGACCAACCAACAGGTTTTGCAAAACCGTGGCATGTTCGAACAGTTCGATGTTCTGGAATGTGCGCGCCACCCCATAGGCGGCAACGCCAGATGGTTTCACCTTTAACAAGTCATGTCCATCAAATCGGATTTTTCCGGCATAGGGATCATAGAAACGAGAAATCAGATTAAAGACGGTCGATTTACCAGCGCCGTTAGGGCCGACGATCGCAAACACTTCACCTTCTTCGACAGAGAATGACAGATCGTCAACTGCCGTCAGGCCACCAAATTTTAGAGTGACGTTTTCAAGCTCAAGCAGACTCATCTTAGGCGCTCCGTCTTGAGGTAGGATTTCTGCCGCTTGAACATGTCTTTGCGGTAGAAGGGGAACAATTCGAACCATGTTCGGATTTTCAGCCAACGGCCGTAAATCCCCATCGGTTCAAACAGAATAAAGGCTATCAGGATCATACCAAAGATACCAAACTCTAGACCAGGAATAGCCACGGTTGATCCTCCAAACACAGCGCCGACATACTCTTTCGAGATGGATAGAAACTGAGGGAGGAAACCGATAACGATCGCACCAAAGAAGGCACCATGAATTGAACCAAGCCCACCGATGACGATCATCATCAGCAATTGGATTGAAATCACGACGCTGAAGGTTTCGTTGTTGAACGCGGTCGCATAAAGCCCCATCAGGGCCCCAGCCAAACCGGTCACGGCACACGACAGTCCAAATGAGATGGCTTTGGTGCGAGAGACATCGATGCCCATCGCTTGAGCAGATACTTCGCTATCACGAACCGCGATAAAGCTGCGTCCCAGGGGGGCCCGAAGCAGATTTATGTATCCAAGCGTTACGATGACGGTGACGGCCAATGTGAGCCAATAGAATTCTTTAGGAGTGCTCCAACGATCAATCATGATGCCAAAAACATTCACGGCTGGCGCGTATTTACCGCCAACACCGCCGGTCCAGGGTTCCGTCAGCACGATGATATCGTCGACAAGAATCGACATGGCAAGGGTCGCAATAGCCAGATAGACCCCATGCAACCTGAGAGCTGGGATGGCAACAATAACGCCGACTAACCCGGTGATCAGACCGGCGAGAGGAAAGGCCAGCATGAAAGGCACACCAGCTTCGATCAGAATGATATTTGCGTAGCAGCCAAAGGCCAGAAAAGCGGCATGTCCCAGGCTTGCTTGACCGGTATGACCTGTCAGAACCATAAGACCCAACCCAGCGATCGCCCATATCAGGACGTTGGTGAGTTCCCCAAGGTAGAAGTCATCCAAGATCCACGGGGCAATGACCACAGCCACCAAGAGCAGCAAATAGAGGCTGAGCTGATATCCGTCTTTCCATGGGCGAATGTCTTGCATGTAGTCGGTTTTGAAAACTATCCGCATATGCTTATACCTTCTTGACGCGCACTTGGCTGAAAAGCCCGTGCGGACGGAAGATCAGCACGGCTAGCAGCAATGCGTATGGTGCAATCTGGCTGTAACCTGCAGCGATATAGCGGCTGGCAAAGGGTTCGATTACGCCAACTATCAATCCACCTGCTAAGGCCCCAGGTAAACTGCCGAACCCGCCGATTACAGCGGCGGCAAAGGCTTTAATCCCCATCAATCCTGCGTTGGGATCAACTGATCCTTTTGCAGCGAATAGGATGCCAGCAACACAAGCCACCACACCGGCAAGGGCCCAGATAAGTCCTTGAACCCGCTTTACCGGAATTCCCATGTAATAGGCTGCCAACTGGTTTTGTGATGCGCCCTGCATGGCAAGGCCCAGTTTGGTTTTGCTGAAGAAGACATATAAGCCCCACGTCAATAGCAGCGTAACGACGATAACCGCAACGTCTTCCATACCGAGTACAAGACCGCCAAAAGCCAGCTCTTTTCCGGCCAATGGGTTTTGTAATGTTTGCGGTTCATGTCCCCAGATCAGACCAGCAAAGAACCGGATGACGAACCCAAGCGCGATCGTCAGGATAACCACTGACGTTTGGCTTTCCCCAAACATGCGGCGGATGACAAAGCGATCCAGTAAATAGCCAAGTAGCGCCATCAGGCCCATTGATAGTGGTAAAGCCATCCAAAATGGCAGGCCCATATATTCGGTGTTTGTAAGTCCGATGGTGACAAAGGCCCCCAGCATCATGAAATCGCCCTGCGCGAAATTCACGGCTTCGGTCGCCTTGTAGATCAACACAAAGCCAAGCGCGATAAGGCCATAAACACAGCCATTCGCCAGCCCGCTGATCAGCAGCTGCAAGTTATCCAAAATTTTCCTCCCTGCACCGGTATCCCGGTGTCTGTTGATAAGCCCCTGACGCTCCTCACTTCATCGGGGGCCTGGTAACTACTATGGCGTGATCATCACCTTTCCGTCTGGCTTTTTCAGCGCATCGGCGAGATCTGACACAACGTCACGCAGTGGTACGTGGACTGAAACGTCGGTTTTCCAGCGCCCATCTGCAAACCGTGCCTGAACTTCGCCTGCAACACGAGCTTGATCAGTGGGTGGTGTATCCCGCATCCAAGCTGTCAACCAGAATCCTTCGATCCGTTTGCCCATGAGAATGAGTTGACCCATTTGCGTCAATTTCGGCACTTCGGCATCCAATTTGCCATAGCTGATCCAGCGCGCTCTGTTTGGCATAGCAACAAAGACTTGTTCCGAGAGCTGATCAGACACCGCATCCAAGAAAACACGTGGCTTCATTTGTGCACTAAGGGTCGAGAACTGCTTGAGGAATTCGGGATCAGTCGTCACTAAAACCTCGGCAGCACCGTGGGCTTTGAGCGTTTCAACAGCCTCGGTACGGCGAACAAGAGCAATGGGTTTGAGACCCATGTCCCGCCCCAGGGCGCACATCAATTTCCCCAATTGGCTTGAGGCCGCAGACACAACAAATGCGTCACCTTCGGATCGCGCAATATCTACCATGGCCATGGCAGTCATTGGATTCACGATCTGTGCTGAACCGTCCTCGTCAGAGATGTCGGGACGCAAAGGGATGCACATCATGGCCTCGGTCATAGCATATTCAGCCCATGCACCTGATCCAGAGGCGACAAATGCCACCCGCTGCCCCATCAGAGCGTCGGCACCTTTGCCAGTGGCAACAACGTCGCCGCAACCTTCGAACCCAGCGGGAGCCCCTTTTACGCGCGGTTGTCCATATTCGCCTTTGATGAAATGCGTATCCGACGGATTTACGGACGCCATTCGCAGCCTGATCAGGACCTGACCGGGGCCAGGAGCTGGGACCGCAATATCAGCGCCTTCTAACCAATCAGCCGCATCCGCAATGGCTGGGCCCGTTGCTTTGCCGGAATAGCCGTCGTGACGTTGCAAAACGGCAAACATCGTTTCAGGAACAGAACTCATGAGGGAACCTCTTGTGTGGTGTAACTTTGTGTTTCAGTGGTGACGCCAAGCCCCAAGAGAGAATAGCGCAGAACATCTTCGGTGATGGCGTGCAGGCTTTCTGCTGTGTCGGTATCGCGGGGACGGAACCAGAAAACAGGCCCATTGAGGGCGCTGAAAAAGCTTTGGACCGTGATGGATTGCGACGGGCCGACATGGAGCTGCCCTTCGGCAGCGCCTTGGGCAATAACGGCTCTAAATTGGCTTTCGTACTCGTCCCGACGCGCCAGATGGCGCTCCATCTCTTCGCGCTGAAACTGTGTGGTGGTGGAATACCGGTTCATCTGCAAACCATCCATCAGCACCTGCATGTAGGGGTGTTGGTAAAGGATGGCCCGAACATGACCCCGTGCCATGGCAATCAAACGATCAATCGTAGGCGCATCGGAATTAAACCCAGTGCGCGTGCCATCAAAAACGTGATCCATTGCGCGGTCACGAACCGCGTTGAAAAGATCCATTTTTGACGGAAAATAGTGATAAACGCGCCCCTTGGTGGCTCCTAGGTGGCGCGCCACTGTGTCAATCGAAGTCGCAGCAAATCCCCTGCTTTGAAAACACTGCGCGGCTGCGAACAGCAATTCTTCGTAACGTTCAGAGCGATCATTGCGTGGAGAAAGAGCAGTTTGGGGCACGATATAGCTGCCTTGAAATTGACGATGCGATGGAGGCAGGCAAACATACTACCCGGTAGGTCGTCAACGGAACGTGGCATATGACGTTACGGGAAGGGGCGTAGTGGGAGTGGGGAGCGCGGCAAGGATTTTGGTGTAGCGCGACAGGGATTTTTGCAAACTGGAACAGAGATATTTGCAGCAACTGTTTTTGGTGGTCCGAGCGGGTAGGCATTGTTCTTGCGGCGATAGAAGACAGAAACTAGTTTCCCTAGTGCCGTAGAATCATTCTCTGGAGCCACCCTTTGAGTACCGACTTTCTTCACTACTATTGTTCCTCATCGACATTTTTGAAGTTGATCAAAGGCCGCAGGCTATGGCTAACCGATCTTACCGCATCGAACGATAGCGCAGAGGGCATTTGGGCTAGAGACAGTGTTCTGAAGAAGTTCAGGTTTTAACAAAAATTCGACATTCAAAAGCACGAAGGCGCGAAGCTTGGTATTTCATCCGCCATGAGAGAACACGTGGCTTTGGGAATGTGTTTGTCGGGGAAAGATGATTTGCTGAGTCAATGGCGAGGATACGCGGATCAAGGACGAGGGGTTTGCTTGTCATTTCGCCGTGAAAGCTTATTTGAACTCGTTGAATTCTGCGGCGACAAGTATCCAAGACTTAGGTTGCAAGAAATTAACTATGACGAAGCTTACCTTCTTGGTGGGCGTCCTTCCAGAGAACTTACTGATTTGGTCAACGCAGCCTTTTCAAGTTGGATCAACAACTTTGAAATGGACGCTGGTGGGTTCGGCGGTTCTGCTTCAATCGCATATGATCCAAAAAAGAGAGAAGCTGAAACTGAAGCGGTCACTGCTTTGTATTGTTCTTAAAACAGCGCGTTCGGAGAAGAAAATGAGTGGCGTCTCATGATGGTTGAAAGGCCGAGAAAAATAGCCGATCTAGGTTTTCGGGAGCATGATGGATGGCTATCACCCAAAGTTGAGATAGACTTTAATCCGTCTCTGATACACTCGATACGTCTCGGTCCCAAGAACCCAAGCCGTAGGGAAAAAGTCGAAGAACTTCTTGATCGTTTGGGAGCAGGCCAGGCAGCGGTTTACCGAAGTAATGCCACATTACGCTAAGATGTATTAAGTCAGTGCCCGATGGGGGCTGACCGGGGCAACTATTTCCAACCAATACATGTTATAACCTCATCATACTGAACAAAGCTTTGTACTTTTCAAACGCTGCATTGGTCGGGCCGTAACGTAACAGAGATTTTTGCAAACACCCCGACCCGCCTCTCCGAAACGTTCAAAAGAGGCCAAGCTGGAGCTTTCTAAATGGTCTTTGAAACCTCGTTCAAAAACTCTGCAAACGCGCTTGCTGCTGCCATTGGGACCACCCCGTTACCGGCTGCAGCGGATAGGTCCAACCCATCTTCGCTGCGTTAACACGAGATGGTCGTAAGTCTGATGCAAGGGAATGTGTGCCTATGGCTGAGCCGCGCATCGGACCCGCACTCGAGGTCCGCAAGTCGGCTCAGAAAAAAGGAAAGCGGGCCCGTTAATGTGGCCCGCTTCCCAACCCCCGTAAGGGCAGAACATGCTGAGGTGGGCTCAGCTGCTCATGTCATAGGCCCGTTCTCCGTGAACGCTTAGGTCTAGGCCATTTGTCTCGGTTTCGGCGTCTACGCGAAGCGGGGTCACCAGTGCAACCGCTTTTACCAAGACAACGGTCACTACGGTGGTAAAGAGACCAACAATTGCCAATCCGCCCAACTGTGCCGTCCATGTGCCCAAACCAAAGACCGCAATCATGATTGTGCCAAAGATGCCCCCGATCCCGTGGACGGCAAAGACGTCCAGCGTATCGTCGATCTTGAGGATGTTTCGTACAACATTGACAGCTTCCTGACACAGGATACCGGCGACAGCGCCGATGATCAGGGCCTGGATCGGGTCAACAAAACCGGACGCCGGAGTGATAGACGCCAGACCCGCGATTGTGCCCGTTACCAAACCAACAAGAGAGGCTTTGCCGTATTTGATTTTTTCCCAGAGAGCCCACGACAACGAGGCGGCTGCAGCTGAAATATGGGTTACAGTCATTGCCATGGCTGCACCGCCATCTGCCGCGAGCTGAGACCCGCCGTTAAAGCCAAACCAACCAACCCAGAGCATCGCGGCACCGATCATAACAAATCCAGGATTATGCGGCGGGGTCGTGCGGTGGCGACGTGGACCAAGGAACGCGGCGATGATCAGCGCCGCCAAACCCGCAGTTTCGTGCACGACGATACCGCCGGCAAAGTCCTTCACGCCGATTTCGCCAAAGAGCCCACCATCAGATAGGAAACCGCCGCCCCAGATCCAGTGAACAACAGGCGCATAACAGACCAGCATCCAAAGACCCGAGAACAACAGAACAAAACCAAATCCAACGCGTTCCACATACGCGCCCACGATCAGGGCAGGCGTAATAATGGCAAATGTCATTTGAAAGGCAAAGAACAGGATTTCGGGTAAAGTGCCGCTGAGACTGTCCGCTGTGATCCCGATCAAAAGCAGCTTATCCAAGCCGCCCCAATAGCCGCTTGTTCCACTACCAAAAGCGATGGAATAGCCAGCGACCATCCACAGTATGCTCATCAAGCAGGCGATAGCAAAGCAATGCATAAACACGCTGAGCACATTTCGCGCTCGCACCAGTCCACCGTAAAACAATGCCAATCCAGGCAATGTCATGAAAAGAACCAGGGCTGTCGCCACTATGATCCAGGCTGTATCGGCACCGTTCATGGGCCTCTCCTTTGCAATCCGCGTATGGGTTGCTCAGGGTTCAAGCGAAAGGAGGTTGTAGAAAAAAGAGGCAAGGGCTCTTAAATGCGCCAGTTCTTGACGCATTTTTTGAATTGACTAATAATGTGGCGTTTTCAGGCTGTATCGCCTCGTTTTTCACCGATGCGTAAAAGTCCCTTGTGTAACAGGGTCAGCGCATGATTGCGGGCTTTTAGTCGAACATTATCCCGTCCGATGGCGCCAAATTCGATGGTTTCGACCTGCGTGTCGATCCCGCGACCTGACAGTCCAAAGCAAACACGCCCTTCGGGTTTGTGTTCGGATCCTCCCGGCCCAGCAATGCCCGTGATTGAAACCGTTAGGTGCACGGGCGCATGGCTCAAGGCGCCTTCTGCCATTTCTTGAGCGACCTGTTCGGAAACTGCTCCATGCGCATCAAGGGTTGTCAGTTTGACGCCCAGCATTTCTTGCTTGGCCAAATTAGTATAGGTTACAAAACCGCGCTCTACGACTGACGAGCTACCGGGAATGTCGGTTAGAGCGGCAGCGACGAGGCCCCCTGTGCAACTTTCAGCGGTTGCGATCATGACACCCAGGTCACGCGCTCTGTTCAAGAGATCGGTAACCGTCATAAACCGAGCACCCCGTGTGAAAACCCGGCAAGCAGGATAACTCCGATTGCGGCAAAAACACCTGCAATCAAGTCATCTAGCATCACACCCAATGCATCACCGCGGCGGTCTGCCCAACCAATCGGTCCCGGTTTGGTAATGTCAAAAAGGCGAAATAGTGCGAAACCTGCAATCCAACCTGGCCACAGGGCAGTGATCGGAATGTCATTTGCCCATGCCGGGTAAGAAATGGCCATCAGGGCAATGAACTGACCAGCGACCTCATCAATTACAATCTCAGAGGGATCGTGATCCTCCTTACCTGCTGTCATCACACCCGTGGCCCAGATGCCTGCAAAGATCACGATGAAGGTGGCAATGAGCAAAAGAGGAAAACCGCCCAATGAGTGCAAAACCAAAACCATGGGCAGAGCGGCGAAAGACCCCCAGGTACCGGGGGCAGGGCGCAGATAGCCAACACCGCCAACGGTGCCGATTAATGTGGCGATGTTCATGCCGACACCAGACAGGCGGTTGCCTGCGCAGCAATGCCTTCGCCGCGCCCGGTGAAGCCCAGTTTTTCTGATGTGGTCGCTTTGACTGAAACTCGATCGACTCTCAGTCCCATGATGCGGGCCATTTCAGTACGCATTGTTACAGCATGTGGTCCGACTTTGGGAAACTCACAGATGAGCGTGCAGTCGACGTTTGAAATGCGATACCCCATTGATTTTGCCAACTCGACTGCGTGCTGCAGAAAGATCTCGCTGGCAGCCCCTTTCCATTGGGCATCTGAGGGAGGAAAATGTTGGCCAATGTCTCCACAGGCCAAGGCGCCATAGATCGCATCTGTTACCGCATGCATGCCGACATCGGCGTCAGAATGGCCCTGCAGTCCGCGCTCAAAAGGAACAGCAACGCCGCACAAGACCACGTGGTCACCTGGTCCAAAGCGGTGCACGTCGAACCCATTGCCAAGTCTGATATCCATGTCTGTCCTCAATAGTCTTTCGGCGCGGGCAAAATCCTCGGGCCGTGTGATTTTGATATTATCTGAATCGCCCGGAACGATTGTGACGGTCATACCTGCAGCGCGTGCGACTTCGACATCATCAGCAGCTCCGCCCGGATGAGAAGCGTGTGCAGCTACAATTGCATCATAGCGAAACCCTTGTGGTGTTTGCGCGGCATACAAGCCATCGCGCTCTTGCACGCCAGTCACGTTATCGAATTCGCCAGTCCACAAGGCATCTGTGACTGCCAAGCCGGGTGCCGCCGCAGGTGAGTGCTCCAACGCGTCCAGAACGTCATTGATTACGCGGTGCGATACACAGGGGCGGGCGACATCGTGGATCAGAATTTTGGTCACACCATACCCTGAAAGAACGGCCAGTCCGTTTTGAACGGAGTCAGCCCGGTTGGCCCCGCCGTGTGCAAGAATAAAATCGGTGCTCTCAAACTCGGCCCAAGCTTGGCGATCGTCTTCCGCTAAGACCAGAACAATGTGATCCACCTTCAGCGATGTAAATTGTTGTAGTGCCCAATCGGCGACCCGCTTTCCGGCCAGAGGGCGCCATTGTTTGGGAACGCCGCCTCCGGCGCGTTGTCCGCGACCTGCGGCGACAATCAGAGCTGCTGTGGTCATCGAATGTCTCTCTGTTACGTGTCGCCTGTATTTAGGCTGTGCCGACTGTCTGAGCAATCACCTGCGTCAACGTGCTTAAATTTTAGGCAAATGCTGTTTTGGTGAGCCTTGAAACACACCGTTCCATTGTGCAGTTACAGCCCTCTCGATAGAAAAGCCTCACTTGCACAAGGATTAGGCACATTGACCCTGCGTCTTGCCGATAAACAAATCAACGCTCCGGTGGTTCTGGCCCCGATGGCTGGAATCACCGATCGTCCGTTCCGTGATCTCGTCATGGGGTTCGGTGCTGGGATGGTGGTGAGTGAAATGGTTGCCAGTCAAGAAATGGTGCAATCCAAACCAGGTGTTCGGGAAAGGGCCGAACTGAGTGCGAATGTCGAAAACACCGCGGTGCAACTTGCCGGCCGCGAGGCTTACTGGATGGCCGAGGCCGCACGACAGGTTGCTGATCGTGGCGCTCAGATGATCGATATCAACATGGGCTGCCCCGCCAAAAAGGTCACAAATGGGTATTCTGGTTCTGCTTTGCTTAAAACTCCGGACCACGCGCTCACATTGATCGAGGCCGTTGTTGGGGCCGTCGATGTGCCGGTGACTTTGAAAACCCGATTGGGTTGGGATGACAAGTTGCTGAATGCCCCAGATGTTGCCCGCCGTGCCCAAGATGCTGGGGTGCAGATGGTGACAATCCACGGTCGCACTCGATGCCAGTTTTACAAAGGGTCAGCGGACTGGCTGGCGATCCGTGCAGTCAAAGATGCCGTGACCATCCCGGTGATTGCGAATGGGGATATCACGAGCACCAAGCGCGCGCGCACCGCACTTGTCCAGTCACAAGCCAATGGCGTGATGGTCGGCCGGGGCGCGCAGGGGCGCCCTTGGTTGTTGGCTCAGATTGCACATGATCTTTGGGGGCAGCCCGCGCCCAAGATCCCGGGTGGGCAAGACTTGGTTGATTTGGTTTGCGCGCACTATGAGGCGATGCTTGCTTTCTATGGAGTCGATCTCGGTCTTCGGGTTTCGCGCAAGCATTTGGGCTGGTACATGGACGAAGCTTCAACCCCAGCCCCAATGCGACGGGCGGTATTGACGGCCAAAGCCCCGGACAAAGTGTTGTCTCTGTTGCCAGAGGCATTGATGTTCGCCCCGGAGGAAGCGGTATGACGTCAGATCACGCCATTTGGGCCTCTTTGCCGGTCCCTGCTTTTCTGATCGACGATCGGGATCGCATTGCTGATGTAAATTCAGCAGGCGAAGGGTTCCTGAACGCTTCGGTCAAAGCAATCACCGGCAATCCTGTATGGGATCAGATTGCAATTGATGCGCCCATAGAAGAAGCCTTTGAGAGGGCGCGATCGAACGGGACGCCCTTGTTTGTAAACGACATCGATGTTGGATCAGGTCAACGTGCACCGTTGCAATGCGCATTGCAGATCGCGCCATTGCAAGGGCACCCGGGTACCATGATCTTGATCATCACCCCGCGAGAGCTGGCGGGGCGCATGACGCAAAACCATTCCGTAAAGTCGGCGGCCCAATCTGCCATTGGCATGGCTGAAATGTTGGCGCATGAAATCAAGAACCCGCTGGCTGGTATTACCGGTGCCGCGCAACTTCTTAGCATGAACCTTCCGGCAGAAGATCTTGAATTAACTGACCTTATTGTTGAAGAGAGCCGTCGGATTGTTAAGCTTTTGGAGCAGGTGGAACAGTTTGGAAACCTGTCGGCTCCCGATTTCAAACCTGTAAATATCCATGACGTTCTAGATCGCGCGCGCCGATCAGCGGTATTAGGTTTCGGCGCGCATATGACCATTATCGAGGATTATGATCCTTCGTTGCCAATGGCCTATGGCGATCCTGATCAGTTGCTGCAGGTGGTCTTGAATCTGCTCAAGAACGCTTCTGAAGCTGCAAATCCCAAGGGCGGAACAATTAGGCTGCGGAGTTATTACGAGCATTCGTTCCGGATGCGCCGTAGCGATGGCAGTGGTCAATCGTTGCCTTTGCAAATCGAAATCATCGATGACGGTCCCGGGCTGCCGGACAAAATCCGGGCCGATATTTTTGATCCGTTTGTTTCGGGGCGTGAGAACGGAACCGGTCTTGGCCTCGCTCTGGTAAGCAAGATCATTTCGGACCATGACGGCTGGATATCGGTCACTTCGGTTCCGGGAAAAACGGTGTTTCGACTATCCCTACCGCGTGTTCCGCGCCCCAAATCACAAGAGGAGTCGCTCTGATGGATGGTACTGTTCTGGTCGCTGATGATGATCGCACAATTCGTACGGTGCTGACACAGGCTTTGACACGCGCCGGGTGCAAGGTGCATGCAACCAGTTCGCTTACAACACTGATGCGCTGGGTTGCCGAAGGAAAGGGCGATGTGGTCATTTCCGACGTCATTATGCCGGACGGCAACGGTTTGGAAATGCTACCGAAAATTGCTGAGGATCGGCCAGGGTTGCCGGTTATCGTCATCTCTGCTCAGAACACGATCATGACAGCGATTCAGGCGGCTGAGGCAGAGGCCTATGATTACCTCCCCAAACCGTTTGACCTGCCTGATTTGATGAAACGCACGGCGCGTGCGTTGGAGCAAAAACAGCGACACAGCTCGCCGACACAACAAACCAGTTCTGAGCGCCCTGAAGAACTGCCCCTTGTGGGGCGGACGCCGGTAATGCAATCGCTCTATCGTTTGATCGCCAAGGTCATGAATACCGATTTGCCCGTTGTGATATCTGGCGAAAGCGGAACCGGTAAATCTTTGATTGCAAGGGCCTTACACGACTTTTCAGACCGCAGAACCCTGCCATTTGTGACGGTGACTGGCGCTGACTTGCAAGATCTAGAAGGGCCTGCGCGTGTCTTGGCACGCGTCAAGGGTGGCACGTTGCTGGTGGATGAAATTGCCGATCTCGACGACGAGGTGCAGGCACGTTTGGTGCGTATGATAGACGCCCCGGGCGAGCATGTGCCGCGGTTCATGGCGACAAGTCAGGGCGATTTGGCAGCTGCGATGGAGGCCGGACAGGTTCGGCAAGACCTGTATTATCGGTTGTGTGGCGCACCTGTGCATGTTCCAGCCGTGCGCGAGCGCGTAGATGACATTCCTCTTTTGACAGAGCATTTTCTAGCCAAAGCTGAGCGTGAAGGCATGCCTAAACGCTGGTTGAGCGCAGATGCAGCGGACTTGTTCCGGATTTATTCTTGGCCGGGCAATGTTCGTCAGCTCGAAAATGCCATCCGGCGGTTGGGATTAACCAGCCGTGCAGATGAAATCACCCGAGCTGAAGTTGAGGCGGTTTTAGGGAGTCAGCCCGAGGTCGAGCCCGTGCTTGGGGGCGGGGACCGCGAAAAACTCTCGGCGTCGGTTGCACGGCACCTGCGTCGATATTTTGATTTGCATGGGAACATGTTGCCGCCACCGGGGCTGTATCCGCGAATCTTACGTGAGATTGAGGCGCCCCTGATTGAGATTGCGTTAGATGCTACAGGGGGAAATCAGGCAAAATGCGCGGACCTGTTAGGCATTAACCGTAATACGTTGCGGAAAAAAATCACTGACCTCGATATTCAGGTGACACGGCGCCGCAAACTGATGTAATATCGCCACACAAACCGTGGCATCCATGCTTCAGTATGGTAAAGACCACGATATATGGCGGTTCGTTGCGCGAGCAACACATCAGAATGAGGGCAGCAAGTGGCAACTCGGTCACAGCAAGGGCCGATCAATTGGATCAGCCGGGTGCGAAAAACCAGAAGGGCCCGTAGTATCGGGACCTTAGGGTTGGTTGTTTTGGGCCCGGTTCTGACGTTGGCGACCTATCTCGTCTTTGGGCCATTTGATCTGGGCGTTTCCGCGCCGGCTCTGCGATTTATTCTACTCGCAGATCTGGTTTATATTCTTGTTCTAGCTGCCTTGGTACTGGGGCAAGTGGGGCGATTGGTAGCTGCGCGTCGGGCCAAATCTGCCGGGTCTAGGCTTCACCTTAGGTTGATTGGTGTTTTCACTCTCTTAGCGCTTATTCCAACGGTGACTGTGGCTATTTTTGCCGGTTTGACCGTGAATATCGGCCTTGAAGGATGGTTTTCTGACCGCGTCCGCGAGGTTGTTGGATCGTCTTTATCCGCAGCCGAAGCGTATGAGGACGAACATCAGCAAGGACTTAGTCAGGATGCGCTTGCCTTAGCCCGTTTTCTGGATCAGGCACGAGGGCGAAACTTTTTCATTAGTGATGCTGAACTGAGAAGCGTCCTGGCCCAAGGCCAGTCCCAAATTCAACGAGGGCTGCGTGAGGCCTATGTGATTGATGGCGTGGGTGAAATTCGCGCGCGTGGTGACCGGTCTTACCTTTTTGATTTTGAGCAGCCGACGAAAGCGCAAATTAGTGATGCAACCAAGAGCGGACAGTTGATTATCCAAGATTGGGATAACAACGAATTCCGGGCTTTGGTGCCGTTACAAGCGTATGTTGATCGATATTTGTATGTCAGCCGTGACGTTGATGGGCAGATCTTGAATTTGCTGGATGACACCAAAGAAACGGTACGCCTGTATCAACAATTGGAAAGCGACCGAGGGCGTGTGCTGTTTGAATTTGGCCTGCTGTATCTGGGATTTGCTGTGATTTTGATCTTGGCGGCTGTCTGGTTGGGGCTGTGGTTCGCTGAGCGATTGTCACGCCCTGTTGGGCGTTTGACCACAGCTGCGCAACGCGTGGGTGCCGGGGATTTGGGCGTGCAGGTTGTCGAAGAGGATGGAGATGATGAGATCGCTATGCTGGGGCGTTATTTCAACCAAATGACCCGTCAACTCAAAGGACAGCGCGACGCCCTGCTTGAAAATACGCATCAAATCGAAATGCGTCGTCGGATGTTTGACTCCGTTTTGTCCTCGGTCACATCTGGTGTGGTGGGGTTGGACTCTGATGGCCGTGTGACCTTTGTTAATCGTTCTGCAGAGCGGTTGTTGGATTGGCATGGGGATGAGCGGACTTTGGCCTTGGGGGTTGCTGTGCCCGAATTCCTGCCACTGTTCGATGCGCTTCAAACAAGTGGATCCGAGAGCATTCAGGACGAAGTTAAAGTCACCCGCAAAGGGCAGTTGGAAAATCTGCTGGTTCGTATGGCAACGCGACGTGGTGAAGACAACGGCTTAGAGGGGTATGTGGTCGCCTTTGATGATGTGACGGATCTGGTCAGTGCCCAACGCATGGCTGCTTGGGGCGATGTAGCACGCCGGATCGCGCATGAAATCAAAAACCCCTTGACCCCAATTCAGTTGAGTGCGGAACGTATCAAGCGCAAATTCGCTCGTATGCTGCCGGACGAGGATCGGGATAAGTTGGAATCCATGACGGATGTTATTATTCGTCAAACCAATGATTTGCGTCGTATTGTTGATGAGTTTTCGAAGTTTGCTCGTATGCCAGCCCCCGAAAAGCGAGAAGAGGATCTGACAAGATTAGTCCGTGACGCAGTTCTGTTGCAACAAACTGGCCAGCCGGATGTACATATACGTTCTGTATTGCCTGATCGGGAATTACCTGTGGATATCGATGCGACGATGCTTGGACAAGCGTTGACGAACCTGATCAAGAATGCAGGCGAAGCGATCGAGACATTAAAGGCCGCGGGGACAGTTCAAGACCTGACGCCACAAATCGAAGTGATACTCGAAGCCGTTGAAAACGGAAGCGTCATCACGATCGCTGACAACGGGATTGGCCTGCCTGAAGATCGGGCGCGGTTGTTTGAACCTTATGTCACAACTCGCGACGAAGGGACCGGCCTCGGCCTCCCAATTGTTAAGAAAATCATCGAAGAACACGGTGGCACACTCGTTCTTGAGGATGCGCCGATTTTTGACGGGCAAAGCCATTTCGGGGCGAAGGCGGTGATCCGTCTTCCGAAAACGGACCGGCAGCCCAAACAAGCACCAACTGTTCTGGTGCCAAAGACAAACAGTGAAAGCAGGGTAATATGAGTGATATTCTGATCGTTGACGATGAGCGCGATATTCGCGAACTGGTTTCTGACATTCTTCAGGATGAAGGGTATTCTACACGTCTTGCGGGCAATTCAGATGATTGCATGACTGCGATCAATGATGAACCTCCGGGCCTATTGATCTTAGATATCTGGTTGAAAGACAGCCGCATGGACGGGATCGACATTCTGAAGGCGGTCAAACGGGACAACCCGGATGTACCGGTCGTGATTATCTCGGGACATGGTAACATAGAAATCGCCGTTGCCGCGATCAAACAGGGGGCCTACGATTTCATTGAAAAACCCTTCAACATAGATCAGTTGATGGTTGTTATACGTCGCGCAATGGAGGCATCGGTCCTGCGTCGCGAGAACAGTTCGCTTAAGCGGCGCGAAGTGACAAGTGCTGAAATGATCGGGAATTCGGCCTCGTATCGGACTATGTTAGGGCAGCTGGATAAAGTCACCAAATCCAATGGGCGTGTTATGCTCAAGGGGCCGGCAGGATCCGGCAAAGAGATCGCAGCGCGGTATATTCACGCCAACTCCAACCGTTCCAGTGCGCCTTTTGTGACAGTGAACTGTGCAGGTATCGAACCAGATCGCGTCGAAGAGGTCTTGTTCGGGCGCGAAACGTCAGAACGCGGAGTTGAAACGGGCTTGTTGGAGCAGGCCCATGGTGGTGTGGTTTACTTCGACGAAGTCGCGGATATGCCTTTGGGTACGCAATCTAAAATTCTGCGCGTGTTGGTCGATCAGCAATTCCAGCGTGTTGGGGGGGCAGACAAGGTGCGGGTGGATTTGCGTGTTATTTCCTCGACCAACAAGGATCTAGATACTGAAATTCAGGCGGATCGGTTCCGCGAAGAGCTGTACCATCGTTTGAATGTTGTCCCGATTGCTGTTCCGTCTCTTGAAGAGCGCCGCGAAGATATCCCTGTCCTGGCAGAGCATTTCATTGAAATGTGCAACGGGACCCAAGGCCTGCCACTACGCGAGCTCAGCGATGAAGCGATTGCTTTGCTGCAAACCATGATTTGGCCTGGCAATGTGCGCCAGCTGAAGAATTTGGTCGAACGGGTCCTAATTTTGGGCGACAGCACAGGTCCGATTGAGGCACGGGAGTTGCCAAATGACGAAGAGAAAACCACCGAAGATGGCCGGGTCGTTTTGTCGGGGGCGCTTGCGACACTGCCCCTGAGAGAAGCTCGCGAAGCTTTTGAGCGGGAATACCTACTTACTCAAATTAACCGTTTTGGGGGTAACATCAGCCGCACCGCCAGCTTTGTTGGGATGGAACGGAGTGCCTTGCACCGCAAGCTGAAATCGCTCGGCGTTGTAACGTCAAACAAAGCCGGAGCGCGGGTCGCGCATGTTGATGATGTGTCAGAGGCGGTGGAATAACCCACCGCCACTAAGGCAGATCGCGTGCATTGGTTATGAGACTGAGACCCAAAGCTGGTTATCCCTGTTTGCTCTTAACTTGCGAGATGATTTGGAAACCACCGTCCTCGTTCTTGATGTAACAGGAAGTTTCTGTCAGCGAGGGCAGGGTTGTCGTTGTAGCAATGGGCGCGCTTGCTTTCACACCGGCACTACAGAGTGGGATTGAGACCGGTGAATATCCCTTGTTTGCCATGCACTGAGTCAGCACGCGATTGCGCAAATCCTTGTTGACGTCCACTGAATAAATCCCGCCATCTACCCAATACCCCGGGCGATACCAACAATTACCAGCTCCGTTGCAGATCGATGAACCGGGGTAGTAGATAGGTGGGCGTTGCCGGATCTGCTCGGATATCGGAACATCCTTCAGAGCTTTGACTTCGCAATTGGTCTCGTCAGTTTGTAGCCGTGTGACAGTGGCGCCAGGTTTGTAATATACATCAAGCGGCCCGGTGCAGGCACCGAGGACAAGCGTAAGCGGTAGAAAATGAATAGAAACTCTCATTGTGCTATTGTGCGAGGTTGGGGGCGATTTGACAATTGAATTGACGCTCCAAATTGCATCTGCCATTCAAAACATTCAGGCATTAAAGGGCCCAGAACCATGAAGGTAATCATTTGCGGTGCAGGTCAGGTTGGATGGCAAATTGCGCGCCACCTTTCGGGAGAGCACAACGATGTCACTGTGGTTGATAGCAACCCAGATCTGGTCCGCCGTGCCACCGACTCTTTAGACGTTCAAGGTATTGCTGGATTTGCCAGCTATCCTGATGTTTTGGACCGTGCGGGCGCGCGGGATGCTGACATGATCATTGCAGCCACGTATTCGGATGAAGTCAATATGGTGACCTGCCAAGTGGCGCATTCAGTGTTTGGAATCCAACGGAAAATCGCGCGCTTGCGATCTCAGAGTTATCTAACGGCCATATATTCGGATCTCTATCGACGGGATCATCTGCCTATTGATGTTGTGATCAGCCCTGAACGCGAAGTTGCGGCGGCCGCAATGCGACGTCTCTCGGCTCCGGCGGCATTTGATACCGAAGTGTTCATGGATGGACAGGCGCAGTTGTTGGGTGTTTCGATTGGGGAAGATTGCCCCATCGTGAACACGCCGTTGCGGCAGTTAACCGACCTATTTTCCACATTGCGATCAATAGTTGTCGGTGTGCGCCGCAAGGGGTCGCTGTTTGCACCGGAGCCAAATGATCAATTGTTCGTTGATGATGAATGTTACGTTTTCACACACGTAGACGACGTTAACAGAACGATGGAGGTATTTGGGAAAGAGCAGAAAAAACAGGATCGTGTTGTCATCGTTGGAGGTGGGAACGTTGGGTTGGAAGTGGCCAAAACACTGGAAGAACAGGAAGGTCGAATTCGGTCAAAGGTGATCGAGCGGGATCGCCCCAGTGCTGAACGTGCCGCCGAGGTTCTTGAGCGGACGATCGTATTGTTTGGGGATGGGCTGGATTCGTCTTTGTTGAGCGAGGCGGGAATCGCGCGAGCGGATGCGATGTTGGCGGTTACAGATGACGATAAAACCAACATGTTGGCTGCTGTCCGGGCTAAAGCCGAAGGATGTCCGCTTGCCATTGCTTTGATCAACGACCCTACCTTAGTTCCGCTTATGGGGCCCTTGGGGATTGATGCATATATCAATCCGCGGGCCACGACCGTGAGTTCGATTTTGCGGCACATCCGCCATGGGCGCGTGCGGCAAGTCTACTCTATCGGTGATGCTGAAGCTGAGGTGATTGAGGCCGAAGTGCTTTCGACGTCACCCATGGCGGGGCAAAAGCTACGTGATATTGATTTTCCAGAAGGAGTTTTGGTGGGGGCTGTGCGCAAAGATGATCAGGTGCTGCGGCCCACTGGAAGCCTCAGGATTGAAGCGGGGGATGTTGTCGCAATCTTTGCAATGGCCGATGATGTTCCAGAAGTAGAACGTCTGATGCAGGTTTCGATCGACTTTTTCTAATGCGGCATAGCAAGCAACAAAACCTGTCGACTTTAAGACGGCTGCCACTGTTCCTGTTGATTTGGGGCGTAACGGCGTTGTCGATGTGGATCCCTGCATTGCTTGCACTGAACCAAGACAATCACCCGGTCTCTCGGTCCTTCTTCTACTCTGGCATTCTGGGCATCATCATTGTGACGATGATTGCGATCTCGATGCAAAACCGGGTCCCTCGGTATGGGACTCTTGGGCAACTTTTGGCACTGTTGGCAACTTTTGCGTTCCTGCCTGTGTTCTTGGCGGTGCCCCTACATGATGCCCTGCAAACCACCAGCTTTCTGAACGCCTACTTTGATATGGTAAGCGCCATCACAACGACTGGGGCGGACATGTTTCCAGATCCAGACCGGTTGCCATCGGCCGTGCATTTGTGGCGGGCCATGGTCGGATGGATGGGCGGTCTTTTGATGTGGATAGCTGCCTCTGCGATCCTTGCGCCTTTATCCCTTGGTGGGTTTGAGGTTACGACGCGAGGAGAACCGGGACGAGCCGTGGCGGGATTGGCGCAAATTGAACGTGCCGATCCTAGGGGTAGATTATTGCGCGTGGTAAGAACCCTGGCCCCGATTTACGTGGCGCTCACGACTGTTGTCTGGGTCTTGTTGTTAATCGCAGGCGAGCAGGCGTTAACCGCAATTTGTCATGCTATGTCCGTTTTGGCTACCTCGGGGATTTCCCCGGTGGGTGGGATGAACGGGTCAACCGCAGGCATCACAGGTGAAGTGATTTTGTTTCTGTTTATGTTCTTTGCGCTGTCACGTTTGACGTTCTCATCAGATACCGCAACGAGTGGGTATTCCCGGCTAGACAAAGATCCAGAGTTCCGCATCGGATTGATGATAGTTGTCGGGGTCCCCATTTTGCTATTCTTGCGGCACTGGCTGGCGGCTTACGAGATCAGTACCTCGGAAAACTTATGGCTCGGATTGCGCTCGTTGTGGGGAGGGATGTTCACGGTAATGTCTTTTCTCACCACGACCGGCTTTGAAAGCAACGATTGGGAAGAGGCCCGGAAATGGTCTGGTCTGGGGACACCGGGTCTGATCCTGATGGGCCTTGCAATGATCGGAGGAGGGGTCGCCACAACCGCGGGCGGCGTCAAGCTGTTGCGTGTGTTTGCGTTATACCTAAACGGGCTGCGCGAAATGGAACGACTTGTGCACCCGTCGTCTGTCAGTGGCGAAGGCGGCGGTAACCGTCGCATTCAAAAAGATGGTGCGTTTATTGCGTGGGTTTTCTTTATGATGTTCGCGTTGTCTCTAGCAGTGATCTGCCTTGCTCTGTCTGCGCTTGGATCCGGGTTTGACGAGGCTTTGATCCTTGGGATTTCAGCGCTGACAACAACGGGACCGCTGATCCAGTTAGCCAGCGAAGTTCCGATTCGACTGACGGATCTGGGGCCCGCAGCCAAAGGCGTTATGTGTGCAGCCATGGTTATCGGACGTCTGGAAACCCTCGCGATCATCGCATTGATCACGCCAAATTTGTGGAGAAACTAATTTTGTGTCTGGGTCATTCCGGCTGACCAATCGCTTTTTCGGCTGGAATCTCTCTTAATGGCACTCCATACTCTTTTCACAGGGTACGCGTTGATCCGCAGCGCGTTGTAAGAACAAAGGCGAGAATTCAATAAAATGGCTTCGGACAGACAGAATCTGCAGGAT
Organism: Phaeobacter sp. NW0010-22; assembly: GCF_040365955.1. Lineage (NCBI taxonomy): Bacteria > Pseudomonadati > Pseudomonadota > Alphaproteobacteria > Rhodobacterales > Roseobacteraceae > Phaeobacter > Phaeobacter sp. NW0010-22. The sequence continues at coordinate 324,932 of NZ_BAABWT010000005.1, read as the reverse complement.
GCGTTCCTGAATCATGTGCGGAAAACCAAAGTTCCGGTCACAATTTTCCTGATCAACGGCGTGAAATTGCAGGGTGTTATCACCTGGTTCGACAATTTCTGTGTGCTTTTGCGCCGCGACGGACAGTCGCAGCTTGTCTATAAACACGCAATTTCGACAATTATGCCGGCACAGCCGATCAGTCTTTATGAGGGCGAAGACGCCTCTTGATGGAACATGATAGGGTCCTCACCCGCGCTTGGGTGTTGCACCCAGAAATAAAATCCGACCAAGACCGCCGCGACCCCAAACCGGCGCTGCAAGAAGCTGTCGCTCTGGCTGCGGCTTTGCCTGACCTTGATGTGGTCGGGTCAGATATCGTGCGCTTGCCCAAAGCGCATGCTGGGCATTTGTTCGGATCTGGCAAAATTCAAGAATTGCACGATACGCTGCACGCGGCCGAGATTGATTTGGTCTTGATCGATGGACCGGTGACACCGGTGCAGCAACGCAATTTGGAGAAGGCTTGGGGCGTTAAAATTCTGGACCGAACCGGCCTGATCCTTGAGATTTTTAGTGACCGAGCACGGACACGCGAGGGTGTTTTGCAGGTCGAGATGGCTGCGCTCAGCTATCAACGGACGCGATTGGTTCGGGCATGGACACACCTAGAACGTCAACGTGGCGGACTTGGGTTCGTTGGGGGGCCGGGTGAAACCCAGATTGAAGCGGACCGTCGCGCCATCGATGATCAGCTGGTCCGCTTGCGTCGTCAACTGGATAAGGTTGTGAAAACACGCACGTTGCACCGGGCGGCACGGGCCAAGGTTCCGTACCCAATTGTTGCGCTTGTTGGTTATACCAACGCTGGAAAGTCGACGCTTTTCAACCGTTTGACTGGTGCCGATGTTATGGCCAAAGATATGCTCTTTGCCACACTTGATCCAACCATGCGCAGGGTCGTTTTGCCTGATGGGCCCGAGGTGATCTTGTCTGACACTGTGGGGTTCATTTCCAGTCTTCCAACTGAATTGGTCGCGTCATTTCGTGCGACCCTTGAGGAAGTCTTGGGGGCTGATCTAATCATTCATGTCCGCGACATCAGTCATGCGGATACCGAAACACAGGCTACAGACGTTGAAACCATCCTTAGCACCCTAGGGATTGATACAGAGCGTCCACGGCTCGAAGTTTGGAACAAGATTGATCTTCTGGACGCAGAGGAAGGCGACGCCATTCGGGCGCGGGCAGAGCGCGATCCGGCTGTATTTGGTATTTCGGCGGTCACCGGCGAAGGTCTGGATACGCTTCTGGAGACGATCGCCGAGCAAATCCAGGGTGCACGTCATGTGACTGAAATGGTCTTGGGGTTTTCCGAAGGCAAAAAACGGGCGTGGCTGTTTCAACAAGATTTGGTGATTTCGGAAACTCAATCCGAAGATGGATTTGTGTTGACCGTTCAATGGACGGCCGTCCAACAGGCGCAGTTTGACTCTTTGTAAAAACGATCAGCGCCCTTCAATCTGGCGCTGATAATCATCGGCATCGAACCAACCAAGCGACGAAACGACTTGGTAGTCACTGTTCAACTCCCATTCCTCCCATCCTCCAACGACAACGTGGTTTTTGGTTTCCGCGTGGTGCCCCTCAAGCGTCCATATGAATATTGCGTGGCTCCCGGCACGACGCATTAAATCGCATCGGACCTCCAAATCTGGAAACTCAGCATAGAACCCGGCGGCCATCTCAATAATCGAGGCACGTCCTTTCAGAACCTCGCCTTGGTTAATACAAATTTGCCCGTCCTGAGCATAAAACCCAGCGACTGCCGCAGGATCGCCAGAACTCCACGCGATGGCATATTCCTGCGCGAGGGTTTGCAAAATATCACGTGCACTTGCCATAAACGAATTCCTCCAATTGAACCTTAGGCTACGTCAAAGTTGGGGCTCACGTCTATGGGGTTGAATTAGAGGTCTAATTTTTGGGGGTCAGGGTCGTTATACCCACCGCCGCGGCACGTGCCAAATTGGTATCCAGGGACATGGGAATGTATTCGCCGCGCCGCCAGAGTTGGGCAAGATCATCGTAGTATCGTGACAGGAAGTGGCCAGATTGACCGGTAGATGAAATAAAGACGGAGCTGTTGGGATCCGCAAAATCATAGACGCCACGATAACCAGCCCCATGAACATTCTGGAACGGAAACGGATCTTCGCCAGAGGTCCGGCCTCGTTGCAATGTGTTGTCCCCGCCGCTGGTAGATTGACGGATATTTACAAAATAGCGAAGCACAGGAACTTTACCTAGGGTTGGGTGATCGTGGGTCGCTTGATGGGCATCCCCCCACCGCAAAGATTCAAGGGCCGTTCCATATCGCTCACTTATCCAGATCAGGGCATCATCTAAGGCGAGGCGAGCCATTTCCGTACATGTTTCCTCTGCAGCGCTGTGTCGTACGTTACACCAGCTCGCAGCGCCGTCTACATTTCGATAAACACGCTCGATAAAGAGCGGCTCAACATGTTTGAACTCCTCGGCTAGCGGTCCCAATTCGTCTGCAACGAGGCGTTGTTGAAGGGCGCGTATCCACGCCGCATAAATTAGTGGCTCTGGCAAATGCTCGTTCATTTCTCCATTCCAATCGGCAAGCAGGGCCAAGGCAATTTGACGTTGCCGAGCGGGAGTCCCCTCGGGCGCTGCTTCCCCAGTGAACCAAAGGTCCGCCCCAATCAGAGGGAGCAAAGACCTGGCGGTAGAGCTGACGGGATCTAGTTGCGCTTCGATAAAGCTGTCGCGGGTGTGAACCTGACGCGATTGCATCAACCGCTGCCAACGTTGGATGCGCTGACTGTCGCCCCAAATAAAGGACACGTGGTTTGGGAAAGGGCGTTCAATCAATTTGTTGTTAGTGTTTCCCAACAACCCGCCACGGGGCGATACAAATTGCGGGTTGGCTGCATAAGGCGCACGCCCTTGCCAACGGTTTGCAATGCGCCAACCCTGGCTGGGTAGGCGGCCCTTGCTTTGGTGCCGGGCATCGCGGCGGGGCACAGCCCCAACCAGTTTCATGCCAATTTCTGTCCTGTCTGCGAGCGAGAGATTAAGCGAAGGGGAAATGAAACCTTCGCCAATCGCGATTGCTTCGCGTACTGATTTGGATTGCATCAGGTCCAGAGCTGCAGAAAGGGTTGTGTCTTTGGGGCTAAGCGCGCTCCACCCCAAAGCAACCAGATGACCCGGCGGGGTGATAGTGCTGAGCGAATAATGGCTACCCGGCAAAACTGGCCCATTTTCTGTCCACCGGAGTGTCAGTGTAATGGGGCGCGCGTCTTTGATTTCTATGATCGAGGGGCGCGTTTCAAATGTCTTGTAACCATCCGGCGTCAGATATTCCTCGGGGTTCTCTGGGTTCAAACGCTCAATGAATAGATCCTGATCATCCGCATAAGAAGATGTGACGCCCCAGCCCAATCGATCGCTACGCCCGGTAAGGATTGCGGGTAAACCGGGGATTGAGGCCCCGATGACCCCGCCTTTAGACAGTTCCAGCCTGGCCAAGTACCATGTGCTTGGAGCGCTGAACCCAAGATGAGGATCGTTGGCCAAAAGTGTACCACCCGATGCGGATCGGGATGGCGCTGCGGTCCAGGCGTTAGACGCACCTGCCAATCCGCGGGCTGGAAAAGGGGATAAAGGATCAGATGGCATCGGAATGCTTTGGGCAAACCTAGGGGCTTCGGGGAAAATCATTGCGTATTCAGGTAACGCCGCGATGCCCGTTCCGGGCGTGTCTGGTAAAATATCAATCAGCTTCTTAGAGTCGTTCAACATCAACGAGGTGCGCGCGCGTAGGACTTCCTCTTCCAGATGACCAGACAGTTGCAAGCTCATCAACTTGATTATCGCGATGCTATCCGCAGGCTGCCACGGTGCAACCGGGGCATTGAATAGAAACATTTCGGGCGCTCCGCGTCCTAATGCTTCTTCGTTGATTTCCGCCAAACGGGCATTCACACCTGCAGAATAGGCCTGCAAGGCTGCCTGAGTGTAGTCGGTTTGCACGCTGACAGATTGCTGGGCAAGACGATACAGATCCAATCGTCTGAGTAATCGGTCGATCCGGACAGTGCGCTCCCCAAAAACTTCGGACAATCGCCCCTGAACCGTGCGACGAAAGATCGTCATCTGCCACAGTCGGTCCTGAGCATGCGCATAGCCAAGGCCAAAATAAGTGTCTGGATCGTTTGCCCCAAAAATATGCGGCACGTTGGCGTTGTCGCGAACGATCTCGACGGGAGCGGATAGGCCCTGCACGTCAACAGTCTGATCGTAGTCAGGTAAGGATTGACCTGCCAGATAATAAATCAACGCCACGCTGGCTACAACAAGAGCAATTAGCCCGGCTGCAAGCCGCATTAGCCAGCGAAACAACAATGCCATGGGTGATCCATCTGTATAGGTGACGTTGCTCGGCACCCTAGATCAACTGGTGTTCAGGGAAAAGGTGAGAGCTTATCTATTTTCAATGCAAAACCTTGGCAGTCAAAAGATATATCATGCCATGTTCCAGAATTCACTAAGGTTAAGTGAGGTCAAAGAAAAAGGGTGAGGCCAATTCGGCTTCACCCTTGAAAATCATCGGTAATGTCCTCGGAAATCAGGGGATGATCCGTGTGTATTTTGTCCCTTCCAAGGTCGCACCGACACGCAATCCGGCGCGACCAAACACGGCGGCCAGAACTGGCGAGCGCAATGTGTTCGTGTCAGCCGCCAGCGAGTCGCCCTGATCACTCACCACGTATTCAAGATCGGCACCGGCAGCCCACCCGCTGGAATGGCGGAAATCGCGCAGTGCATCATCGGTCATGAAAAACAGAACGTGTGCATATTGCTGCGCCCCGATCTGAAACCCCCCACTGCCCTTGATCGCCGAGTAGTAATCAAGGGTAACACCGTTCACTCGGAGTGCGCCCCGACCATAGCCACCGCCGAATACAAACCCCGCCTCGGTGATTAGGGGCATGATCAACATTCCGGCGGCTTTATTCGCAATGTCGACTGTGTTGGGGAACTGATTGTACATTTCATTAAGAGTGGCGTTTACGCGGGCGTCGATTGTTGCAGACGCATTGCTGCCGACACCGTTTCCACAGGCTGCGGTCATAGATAAACCTGCTACACCAAGGGCAAAGCCACGACGGGTTAGTCGAGGGGAATTGGAACTGCTCATTTTCTGTCTCTGTATTCGTGCCTGAAAAAGCCGGTTTTCCGGTCTTGAAGGAGAACATACGCAGAATGCGGCGCCCTGTCACGGGGGCAGGGCGCCTATTCGGCGGGTTGTCGCCATGAAAATTTTTGCGACCCGCGCTTTATGCTTGCAAATATTTGGCAATAGCGGGCGCGAAATAGGTTAGAACACCATCGCAACCGGCGCGTTTAAAAGCCATCAAGCTCTCTAACATGATCTTTTCGCCGTCGATCCATCCGTTCTGGGCGGCTGCCTGGATCATCGCGTATTCGCCGGATACTTGATAGGCATAGGTCGGAACGCCGAATGTGTCTTTGACCCGGTGGCAAATATCTAGGTAAGGCATGCCTGGTTTCACCATGACCATATCTGCGCCTTCGGTCAGGTCACGCTGGATCATTCGCATCGCTTCGTTTGAATTGGCTGGGTCCATCTGATAAGTCTTCTTATCACCGGTCAGAGCACCAGACGCCCCAACAGCATCCCGAAACGGGCCATAAAAGGCGCTGGCATATTTCGCTGCGTAGCTGAGTATCATGACATTGTGGTGACCTGTCGTTTCCAGGGCCTGCCGCATGGCACCGATCCGTCCATCCATCATATCTGAGGGGCCAATGATATCGGCCCCTGCATCGGCTTGGGCCAGTGTCATTTTAACCAGCGCTTCGACAGTGGCATCGTTGACAATTTCTCCATCCACAACATACCCGTCGTGCCCGTTGATGTTATAAGGATCCAGTGCGACATCGGTCATAACTGCCAGATCAGGCGCGACCGATTTGATTGCTCGGATCGCCTTGTTGGTCAAATTGTCAGGGCTCCAGGCTTCGGCACAATCTTCGGTTTTGAGGCTGGCATCAGTATATGGAAACAAGCAGATGGCTGGTATTCCCAATGCGGCCGCTTCAATTGCGGCTTGTGCAATTTTATCGACGCTGCGACGCATCACGCCCGGCATGGAATTGACGGGTTCTTCTATACCTTCGCCGTCGCGCACAAAAACCGGCCAAATCAGATCATCCACACTGATCGAGTTTTCCCGAACCAGTCCGCGAATGGCCTCTGATTTTCGCGTGCGTCTTGGACGGGCTGCGGGAAATGGGGCAATCGTAGGTTTCATGGTCGCGGCTCCTTGAACTATTGTGTTGTGGGTGGCATGGAATCCTGATGGTCTCAAGAGAAACAATCGTCGCGTGCAGTTGAATGCATGGGCCGGGCCGAAAAACGGACCGTGAAAACAAAGGGCAGGGGATTTGGATTGGTATAATTCGATTTTTGAACTGATCGATATGCGCAGCTTTTCGAACCTTTGGTTCTGGATTGCTTTAGCTGTAGGATGGTCAACTGCTAGTCATTGGATCATTGGTGTTCCGTTTGATATGGTGGTGCGTGCTCGTCGGACAGGAGGGCAGGCGATGGTTGACCTGCAAGACATTGTTCGCGTCAACGTAAATCGGATGCTCTATATCAACCACTTGTCCGGCATGTGGTTATTGGGAGTGATCTGTTTTGTCCTGTCCACCTTGGCGGTCTTGGGTTTTTACTATTTTGTCGAATTTGCTCAGGCCGTGTTTCTGATCGGGTTTCCGATGTCCCTTGTTGGTTTGGTTAATTTGGCGGGTGCGCGCCGGATTAGGGCTGAGGATTTGCAAGGGGTTGATCTCATCAAGCGGTTGAACCGCTGCCGGATTTACACACAGATCATCGGTATGGTTTCGATTTTTGTAACTGCGCTCTGGGGGATGTACCAGAACCTGTCAATTGGTGTACTAGGCTAATTCTCTTACCCCTTTCCCGCGCGAGGCAGTAAAAATGGCATCCGAACAAATCATCGTGGGCGGAGCCCCCGAAGGGTTCGACGCAAGGTTGATCTTGAAAGAGATCGAACGCCAAAGCGGCCCGGTCCTTCATATTGCGCGGGATGACAAACGGTTAGAGGCAATGCGCGCAGCCCTTGCCTTTTTTGCGCCTGATCTGCCCGTGTTTGTGTTTCCCGGTTGGGATTGTTTGCCTTATGACCGTGTATCCCCAAACGCTGACATCTCGGCCGCGCGGATGGCGACATTGGCAGCCTTGGTGCACCAGATGCCCGCGCGCTTTGTTTTACTGACGACTTTGAACGCCGCGACGCAAAAGGTCCCAGCCAGAAAGATCCTGCGCGAGGCAGCGTTTTCCGCTCAGGTGGGGGGGCGTGTTGACGAGGCCGCCCTGCGTGGATTTCTCGTTCGGATGGGTTTCACGCAAAGTCCGACTGTGATGGAATCAGGGGATTATGCGATCCGGGGCGGTATCATTGACATCTTTCCACCGGGCGAAGGCGGTCCTGTCCGCCTGGATTTCTTTGGGGACGTGCTGGATGGAGCGCGCCGCTTTGATCCGGTGACCCAGCGGACAACTGAGAAACTGGATGTGATCGAACTGGCACCGGTGTCCGAAGTTATCTTGGACGAGGCCGCGATAACGCGGTTCCGCCAGAACTACCGCATCGAATTCGGGGCGGCTGGGACAGATGATCCATTGTACGAAGCGGTTAGCGCAGGGCGGAAACACCAAGGTATTGAACACTGGTTGCCGTTTTTCCATCAGCGTCTAGAGACGCTGTTTGACTACCTGCCAGATGCAACCGTCACATTGGATGACCAGATTACACCCAGTCGACTGGCCCGTTGGGACAGCATCGCCGATCAGTACGAAACCCGCAAACTTGCACTTCAGTCCAAAACGCGGATGGACAGTGTCTACAAACCGACGCCTCCAGAGCTGTTGTATCTGAATGACATGGCGTGGGTTGAGGTGCTGCAAGGGCGTCGCCGACTGAATTTCAATCCGTTGCCACAAGCGACTGGCCCTGGCGTCATCGATGCAGGCGGGCGCATTGGGCGCAACTTCTCTCCGGAGCGGCAGCAGGAAAGTGTGAGCCTTTTTGGGGCTTTGGCAGACCACATTAAGACGCGTTTGTCTGAAGGGCCAGTGGTCATAGCCTCTTATTCTGAGGGCGCGCGCGAGCGTCTGACAGGACTGATCGAAGACGAAGGGCTTGCTGAAACCATCAGTATCGCGGATGGAACGCGGATCGGAAAGCGCGGTCTCCACTTGGCGGTCTGGGCGCTGGAACACGGGTTTGCAACATCGGATCTGACGGTGATCGCAGAACAGGATGTTCTGGGGGATCGCTTGATCCGGGCCCCAAAGAAACGCCGCACAGCCGAAAACTTCCTGACCGAGACACAATCCCTAAGCCCCGGCGATCTTGTGGTGCACGTTGATCACGGCATTGGGCGGTTCCAAGGACTTGAGGTGGTCACAGCTGCGGGGGCAGCGCACGAATGCATTCTGTTGGAGTATGCGGAACGCTCCAAGCTGTATCTGCCGGTCGAAAACATCGAACTGCTGTCGAAGTACGGCCATGATGAGGGTCTGCTAGATCGCCTTGGTGGTGGCGCATGGCAGGCGAAAAAAGCCAAACTCAAAGAACGTATCCGCGAAATGGCGGATAAACTGATACGGATCGCTGCAGAACGGGCTTTGCGGAAAGCGCCGATTATGGACCCTCCAGCGCATGCTTGGGAAGAATTCAGTGCCCGGTTCCCCTATCAGGAAACCGACGATCAGTTGCGCGCAATTTCTGAAGTGATGGACGATATGCATTCTGGCCAACCGATGGATCGATTGATCTGTGGGGATGTCGGGTTCGGAAAGACCGAGGTTGCCATGCGTGCGGCCTTTGTTGCGGCCATGTCTGGTGTGCAGGTTGCTGTCGTTGCGCCGACCACATTGCTTGCACGGCAACACGCTGCCAGCTTTGCAGATCGATTTCGTGGTTTTCCGCTCGAAGTACGCCAACTGAGTCGATTTGTTTCAGCCAAAGAGGCGCAAAAAACCCGCGATGGTCTGGCTCGCGGGATCGTGGATATCGTGGTAGGAACCCATGCGTTGTTGGCAAAGGGTTTGCGGTTCAATAACTTAGGCTTGTTGGTCATTGATGAAGAACAACATTTTGGTGTTGGTCACAAAGAACGCCTGAAGCAATTGCGCTCAGATATCCATGTTTTGACTCTGACCGCCACGCCTATCCCACGGACCCTGCAATTGTCGCTGACCGGCGTTCGAGACCTGTCCATTATTGGCACCCCGCCGGTCGACCGTTTGGCGATCCGGACTTACATAAGCGAATTTGATGCGGTCACGATCCGCGAGGCATTGCTGCGGGAGCACTATCGTGGAGGGCAAAGCTTTTACGTGGTGCCACGCATCAAAGATCTGCCTGAGATCGAAGAGTTCCTAAAGGATCAAATGCCCGAACTCAGCTATGTCGTTGCCCATGGCCAAATGGCAGCAGGTGAATTGGACGATCGAATGAATGCGTTCTACGACGGCAAATATGATGTGTTGCTGGCAACAACTATTGTTGAATCTGGCCTGGATATTCCAACTGCCAATACAATGGTCGTGCATCGCTCGGATATGTTTGGCCTGTCGCAGCTTTACCAAATTCGGGGACGCGTTGGGCGGTCGAAAACGCGGGCCTATGCGTATCTCACCACCAAACCACGCGCCAAGTTGACAGATGCCGCCCAGAAACGTCTGCGTGTCCTTGGGTCGCTTGATACTTTGGGGGCTGGTTTTACACTAGCATCACAAGATCTCGATATCCGGGGCGCAGGTAATTTGCTGGGCGAAGAGCAATCCGGACAGATGCGGGATGTGGGGTATGAGCTTTATCAATCCATGCTGGAAGAGGCGATCGCAAAAATCAAATCCGGCGAAATGGAAGGGTTGTCCGAGGCCGATGATCAGTGGGCGCCGCAGATCAATCTGGGTGTACCGGTCCTCATTCCGAGTGACTTTGTTCCTGATCTGGATGTGCGACTGGGGCTCTATCGCCGACTGAGTGGTCTCAGTACCAAAGTTGAGCTTGAAGGCTTTGCTGCGGAATTGATTGACCGGTTTGGGGCCCTGCCCAAAGAGGTCAACACATTGCTGTTGGTGGTGCGGATCAAGGCGATGTGTAAACGCGCTGGCATCGCAAAGCTTGATGGCGGTCCGAAAGGAGCAACGATCCAATTCCACAATGACAAGTTTGCTTCGCCACAGGGGCTGGTTGAATTCATTCAGTCCCAGGATGGCTTGGCTAAGGTCAAAGATAACAAGATTGTTGTACGTCGGGATTGGAGAAAAGACAGCGACAAGATCAAAGGTGCCTTTGCCATTGCGCGCGATTTGGCAGAAAAACTAGTTGCCGAACGTAAACGCGCCAAAGCCAAGTCAAAGAGCTGAACTGGCATTTACAAGGGGGCTAAGCCAAGGTGATGCGCCTTGGCTTAGTCGCCGCTGACAAAAGTACAGAGCTGCCAGATACCTTGGCGGGTTTTGTAAAACGCAGCACGGTGTCCCACCATCGACCACAGAAAATCCCGATGCATGTACCCTGTGGTTCCATCCGTAAGTAAAACATTTTGGTAGTCCTGTTCGAGGTCGAACGCAGAAACAGTGACAAGTTCGTGGCTTATCGTCTGTAACAGTGGGCTATCCCGACCTGAGCCTTGGCGCAGGGAAACACGAGTGCCATCAACGAAGTAGGTCTGAAACGGATCCAGCTCAGGGGGCAGACGAATACCCCACTGTGTCGGCATCCAGAATTCGCCTTCGTCGTCAAAATACCCTGCGCTTGAGATCGTCTCGGCAAGATTATCCCAATATGCTTCGCGCAGCGCATCTGCCTGATCACGTTCTGGCTCACCTGATGTTTCAAGTGGGCGGGTCAAGTTCTGGCGCAGCTCTGCAGGGCCACCATTGCCACCGTGGCTGAGGTATATATCTGGACATGCCACAGAGACTACCCGTTCGATATCGCGCGCTGCTACGGCCTGTTTCAGTTCTTCGCGAAAGGTTACAAGGCTTGGGTCTTGGGTCGCTTGGTCTAGAGGTGGAAACTGCTGACGGTCTGCAAAAGCGGGTTGTGTTAGTGCGACACCTAGCACTATGGCCAAGGTCCTCATGCGGCCCCGTGCATAGCAGCCTGCGCACAAAAACACGAAGCAGCCACGGCTCGGTCTGCGCGCGCCAAAGCTAGATCTAGTCTTTGTTTGATCTGAATAATTTCAATGACTTCACTTCTGGACTTAAGGCAATCATGTAATCCTTTTAGGCTCCAGACATTGTCCGGATTTATCGATGCGCGGCTAAGTTGTCCGCCTAAGCCTAGGTCTTCGCGATAAACAGTTTCGGCTTCGGCAACATGACCCTGTTCGTAGAGCAAAGCGCCCAAAGCATGGCGCGTGGGTTGCATCCACCCCCACGGCTCATCGTAGGGCAAAGCGTCATCTAATGCGACGGACCTGCGTAGATGTGTATAGGCAATATCGTAGTTTTCTTTACGGTATTCGATTTCTCCACGCAGCATCTCCGTTGCGATTTCAAGAAGATCTAAGATTTTGTTATTGTGGAGTAGCCGAGTGGCTGGAACGCGCGCCTTAGCGGCTAGAAAGACCTGCTCTTCAGCTTCAGCTTCGGCAACACGACCAGTGGCGGCAAATGCAACGGCGCGGGCATAGTGCGTGGTTGCTGTCAGGGTGCGATAAATGCGCTGATCTTCTGGCGCTTCCAATGCGATGGCTTCTTCCCAACGGCCAAAGCGGATCAGGATGTGGGGCTTCATTGCCATATAGGATTCAAAATAGTCCGCCATTGGCGGGCTCTCAATCTCAAGCATTTCTTTGGGCACCGTGTCCCACATCCCTTGCACGGCATCCAAGGCCGGCTGCATCTGGCCCAAGAACAAAGCACCATAAATGACGAAGTGGTAGTCGTGCTGGCGGTACCCGGTATAGATGTTATAGGCGCCTTCGCGTTCATAATATTTCAAATCAGCTTGAACAGCTTTTTGATTCCAGTGCACCACGTTTTGATAATGCCCACATAACACGTCGATATGGGTGGGCATGTGGACCAAATGTCCCGCATCGGGTACCAAAGTGCGCAACACATCCCCAGCCTTGAGCGCCTTTTCTGGGGTGGGAGACATCTCCATCAGGTGCACGTAGAGGTGCAGCAAGCCAGGATGGGACATTGCATTTTCTATGTTGGACATCGCGTCTTCGAGAACGTGTTGCGCTTCGAGAGTTGCGGCCCCTGTAGCAGGCGCGCCTGACGCGAGATCCCACATTTGCCAAGGGGTGAGGTTCAACAGAGATTCAACGAAGATCGTGCGCAGGTCTAGATGATCGGGAACCTCAGCAAAGGCCACGCGCATCGCGACGGCAAAATCCTGATCCCAAGCGTGCATGTCATCAAGGATGTCACGTTGAGGGTATCTGGCTGGAAGGGCGCGGATCAACGCTTGTTCAGCGGCGGTGGTCCCCTCAACATTGGCCAACGCGTGCTGGCAGGCGTCAAACGCCGTCGCCAGAGAGTCTGCTTGTGTCGCGGGGTCTTGCCGTTCCCAAGGCATGTTGTAGTTCGGTCCAGCGGCATAGCTGACACCCCAATGTGCCATTGCACAGTCAGGGTCATGGGTCAGAGCGCGCTTGAAACAAGCAACGGCTTCTTGATGGTTGTAGGCAAAAGTCCAGATAAGGCCGCGATCAAACCACAGTTGCGCGTCCGCTGACGTAGTTGTTATCGCGCAGCTGTGTTGGCCAAGATGATAATATGAATCCATGAAATCTCTCCCAATTGATCAGGAGCGTAGGTGATTTCAAAAGTTACGCAAGCTGCCGGTCTTCGATTTTGGCCATGCGTAGCATGAGAAGAAATCCGATTACCGACATGGTGAGAATACCAAACGTCAACGGCAGAAGAGAGCCATCAAACAGCAAGCCAACGGGGGCAGCGATGGCGGCAGCACACACAGTCGAAATCGCGCCAATGACCGAGGCTGCCATGCCAGCGATATGCCCCATCGGCTCCATCGCCATAGCATTTAGGTTACCCAGAGTGGTGCCGGCCATAAAGAACACTGTGGCCTGCCACCCGACAAATAGCGCAAAGCTGAGCGTGTCGTTCAAGGTTACACCCTCCAAAAGCACCATGGCGGTGGACAAAACGATTTGAGCGCCCAAGGTTAAGGTTACAATGCGCCGCATACCCAGTTTGACCACAAGGATGGCGTTTAAAACACTGGCACTGCCAGAAATCAAGGCAACGCCACCAAACCAGAATGGAAAGCTGTCGGCACGATCAAAGATCTGTCCATAAATCTGTTGAACCATCGTAAGCATTGTAAACAGAGCACCAAGGCACAGGGTCTGAACTACAATAGACAGACGCACGGTAGGATGGCGTAACATCTCGACCATTGCGCTCCAGAGGAGCTTTCCTTGAAATGGGCGTCTGTTTTCGCGGGCCAAGGGTTCTTCTAGGCGGAGCGCGACCCACAGGCTAATGAGAACTCCAAAGACGATAAAGGCGACGAAAACCCCCCGCCATCCGGTGAAAATGATGATCCCCTGTGCCAAAGCCGGGGCGAAGGCTGGGAAAATGGTGAAAATCATCATGGCGATTGACATAATGCGCGCCATCTCGCGTCCAGAATAATAGTCTCGTACAATTGCAACACCAACGATCCGCGGGGCTGCAGCACCCAACCCCTGCAAAACACGGGCGGCGAGAACAATCTCGAGAGAGGAACTGATCCAGGCGATAAAGGCACCCAAAATGTAGATTCCTGCACCAACTAGAACGACGGGTTTGCGTCCAAACGCATCCGAAAGCGGACCGGTAAAAAAAGTTCCAATCCCCATGCCAAGCACAAAGGATGTCAGGATCAACTGGGCTTGATTAACGTCGCCCGCACTCAGCTCAGCCGCGATCTCTGGCAAGGCAGGCAGCATCGCATCGATTGAGAATGCAATGGTGGCGAACATCACCGCAATGAGAGAGATGAATTCGGATTTGGAAATTCGGCTGGGCATAGGGGACTCCTTACCCAATCGCGCTATCACGCGCTTTTGACTGGGACCAGAGATAGAATTGCACACACCTCTGTGTTTTTATGCAGGGGAAGTCTCAAGTTGGGACAAGATATCCGCAATTACTTTTTCCCACATTTCAGGGGGTTGTGCGCCCGGTACGGCATGCTGACTGGCTACGATAAAGGTTGGAACTGAATTGACACCCATTTTGCGTGAATGGGCATCACGATTGCGGATGTCATCACGATCCGCATCAGAGTTGAGCAATTTGCGCACTACCGATGCATCCATACCGATGCTGTCTGCAACATCCGCCAGTACTTCATGATCGCCAATATCGCGCGCCTCTACGAAATATGCCGTGAACAAGGCATCAACCGCTTGATTTTGTTTCTGTTCAATCCCAGCCCAGTGAATAAGACGGTGCGCGTCCAACGTGTTTGGAGTGCGCTTCATGCCCTCGAAATTGATATTCAAGCCAAGTTTCTCGGCATATTCGACAACTGGCGCATAGGCTTTTACGGCCGCTTCTTTGCCCCCAAATTTACCCTCTAGGTAAGCGCGACGGTCCATTCCGCTGTCTGGCATTTCAGGGTTGAGCTGGAACGGGTGCCATTCGATTACGAACGGGTGGTAGGGCACATTGGCCAAGGCCTGTTCCAAATTGGTTTTACCAATGAAACACCAAGGGCAGATAGGATCAGACAGGATATCAAGTTTGACGGTTTGTTCACTCATGAGGTTTAGACCTTGAAATATGCGGGCAGGGCGCGTCGCAGAAGTTTGCCGTTGCCGCCCGCGGGCAGAACGTCCAAATGGATGAACGCACGGGGCTGTTTATACCGTGCGAGGTTTTCTTGCACATAGGCATTCAGATCCGCTTCGTCCAGTTTCTGTGGGCCGGTATAAAATGCGGCGATGACATAGGTGTCTTCTTTCACCTCGACGGCTGCAGCACCAACCTGGGTGATCCCAGGGTGTTTTGACAGGGCGGCCTCTACTTCGACAGGTGAAACCCGGTATCCACCGGCATTCATCATGTCGTCATCACGGCCAAGATATGTGATCTGGCCATCGACGGCCATTGCGCCTTGATCTCCAGTAAGAAACCAATCTCCTTGCATTTTTGCGTCTGCTTCGGATGGGGCATTTAGGTATGTCAGCATCAACCCGGGGTCTGTCTGATGCACGGCAATGGTTCCTTCGTCACCTTGGGCAACTGGCCCATCGGGTCCAAGGATTGCAATGCGACGCCCCACTTGCGGTTGACCAAGGGCGTCGCCGCGTGCCGGTTGATCGGGGTTCGACGAGATAAATGTCGAAACTTCGGACATGCCATAGGCTTCATATAGCCCGGTTCCGGTCGCTTGTTGCCAGTGTTCGTGCAAGTGACGCGACAACTTTTCACCCGCGCACAGCCCATGCCGCAACTTTGGCATGTGCAAACTTTCATCGGTTTGGAGAATTTTCCGAAACACACCGGGGGCGGCAGCAAATATAGTTGCTTCATGGTCGCGAAGGAGTGCAGGCAACTTATTGATATCCTTCTCGGCAGCCGGGATAAGGGCGGTGGCGCCAATCGCCCAAGGATCCATTAATCCGGTTCCCAAGGTATAGGTCCAATTAAATGCCCCTGCATGACAAAGTCGATCAGACGGAGTCAGCCCATACCACCCATCCACCATCATCTGACGTGCCCAGATGGCACGATGTGCGTGTGCAACGGCACGCGGTTTACCGGAGGTCCCTGATGTATAAACCACGTAGGCCATACGGTTTGGGTCCCCCATATCATACGACACCGGAGGCAAGTCACGCATGTTTTCCAGTGCGGATAAATCTATCTGGTGGGGATGATCGGCGCAGGCGACATTTCGATCCCGCAGGATCACAGCCGGCGCGAGTTCATCAATAATCTTTTGGGTTTCAGCCACGGTGAGTTGCGAAGACGTCGGAACGGGCACAATTCCCGCTGCAATCGCGCCCAAATAGGCAATCGGAAATTCAACGGTGTTCCCCAGTCGCATTAATGCGATCTCGCCGGGTTTGATGCCGGCTTTCAGTAACCCTGTTGCCGTTCCTCTAATCGCTGTTTCTAGACGCGCATATGACCAGTCGTCTGATTCATTTGCGCCAATAACAGACAATGCAATTTTGTCCGATTGATGCGGAGCGTGACGCAGGACATGCGCCGCCAAATTAAAGGGCGACGGGCAGGGATCGGGCGGGCCTTGGTCAAAAATCGACAACATACGCTTTGGCTATCGCGCCCGCGCGCGCGTTGCAAGCTGCCCTGCATCACCTTATAGAGTGCGCCATGACCAACCGTGATCCAAAATCGCTTATTCGCATTGCCCATGACACCGGTGCTGAAACCGCTGCCGAACCTTTGGATCTGGGCGCGCGCGTACGAGAACTTCGCAAAGCACGCGATTGGACACTCGAACAAGCCGCAACTCAGGCTGGTTTGGCGCGTTCAACGCTGAGCAAAATTGAAAATGGTCAAATGTCACCCACTTACGATGCTCTCAAAAAGTTGGCAGTGGGATTGCAGATTTCGGTTCCGCAATTGTTCACTCAGCCAGAGCGTGACCAAATCAACGGGCGCATGGCTGTTACAAAATTCGGTGAGGGCGCGGCCCATGCAACGGCCACGTATGAACATGAGCTTTTGGCGGACACGCTGACAAAAAAGCAGATGCTACCGTACCGGGCCCGTGTTCGGGCGCGATCGATGGAAGAGTTTGATGGTTGGGTTCGCCATGACGGCGAGGAGTTCCTGTATGTCCTAACGGGTGTCGTGCAGCTGTTTACCGAGTTTTACGAACCGATTGAAATGCGCCGGGGCGACAGTTGTTATTACGACAGCACCATGGGCCATAACGTGATCTCTGTCAGTGACGAAGACGCGCTTATACTCTGGGTTACATCACTGGCCTGAGGTTTCAAAGACTTCAGATTTAGGTGTCGAGCTCGCGGTTGAGCGACTCTACAAACAAGAAATCGGCAAACTCCTCGCGCGCTTCGTTGAGGGTGAGTTGGTGGGTGTCGGCCAAATAGGCCTCGAACCGGCTTTGGTCGAGTTTCAAGAACGGCATAGCCCCATCGTCCAGATGCGGAAACCGATCTTTCACACGTGGAAAAGAAGCAGCCCAATCAAGGGTCAGTTCAGTCCAATTCATCATTTTGAGCATTCCTCTATGAGTTTGTCGAAACGCTCCTCCCAAGTTGCAGCCTAAGAATGTAACAGTTGAGTAAGGATCTGGCAAAAGGTCGCACGAATTATAGGCGTTTTATTAACGCTTCACTCTCCTTTTGCGTGTGGTGCTTCTTGATGGTTCCAGTTTCTGGGGTGGGCTTACTTTTGGTGCCACCACAAATCAGGCATGTACTGAGGGCCATCCCCATAAATCGGGACCGTTTCTGGCTGTCTTAACTCCTTGATATGGGCAATGCGCCCGACATCGAAGCTCCAGATTGGGATCACATAGCGACCAGCAGTCAGAATTCGATCCAGTGCTCGCGTTGCAGCAACGAAATCTGCGCGCGTCTCCGAGGCCAACATGGCGTCAATCATCGCATCCGCTGCGGGTGACTCCATGCCCATCAAATTTCGTGTCCCGGGTGTGTTGGCAACTTCGCTTCCCCAATAAATCCGCTGCTCGTTCCCGGGCGAGAGCGAGAGAGCGCGTCGAAAGGGGGTCATCTGGAAATCAAGTTCTGTAACACGGCCTGCATACTGTGCATTGTCTACTTTGTCGGCGGTCATAGAAATGCCTAACCGTTCCAAAGCGCGCGCGTATATTTCGACAACGGTTTGCATGTCAGTGTCACCCTGTCGCAAGAGGACAGAGATTAAGAACGGCTCACCCGTATCGTTGCGCAATTGCCCGTCTTGTACAGCCCATCCGGCTTGGCCCAGTAATTTAGCTGCTTTGCGTAGGTTTTTGCGATTTCGTGCAGACCCGTCACTTAGCGGCAGTGCATAGCCCTCGAGTGTCCCGGGTAATAGGTCTGAGTTAAAGGGTGCCAACAGAGTCTGAGTTCGCCCAGTGGCTGCTCCGGCCTGCGCAGCCAAAGGAGACCCGGAAAAGTAGGATGAGATACGGGGCTGTACTCCACCGGTTACAGTGTCGTTGATGTATTCAAAATTGAACGCAAGCAACATCGCCTCGCGCACACGCCAATCGTCAAATGGTGCGTGTCTCGTATTCATAACGAGACCCGTCATGCCTGATGGTTTTTGATGCGGGATTTCAGTTTTGACGATATCCCCGCGCACAACAGCGGGAAAGCCATACTGACCATTCCATTTGTCCGCATTGAACTCGCGGATTGCCGATAGATCGCCAGCTTTGAAGGCTTCGAACAAAACGGTCCCATCACCAAAAAAATCGATGCGCATTTCATCGAAATTTTGCGTCCCTCGGCGAAACGGAATGTCCTTGCCCCAATAGTCTTTATTTCGGGCCAGTACTACATGGCGTCCTGCTTCGTAGTTCTGAATGACATAAGCGCCCGTACCGATTGGAATGTCAGCTAATGCACCTTGGTCGAACTCTATGCCAAGCCATTGATCCTTTTTCAGGATCGGACGCAGCCCGGCAATAAGCGCCAACTCACGGTCTGGTTCATTAAATGTAATCCGAACCGAACGGTCTCCAGTTGGTTCAATGGCAGAAATTTTGTTCCACAGTCCGCGATACCGCAGATGCCCTTTGGTCCCCAAAGTTTCGTATGACCAGATGACATCCTCAATCGTGACGACGCTCCCGTCCGAGAATCGGGCCTCAGGGCGTAGGGTAAATTCCACCCAGGAACGGTCGGGGGCGGTTTCAATCGATTCGGCTAACAGCCCGTACAAAGAGAAAGGTTCGTCCCAGGAACGGCCCATCAATCCTTCATATCCCCAAAACCGCAGTTGCCAAGGCACGGTTCCTTTTTGGATAAACGGGTTCAGACTGTCGAAGCCACCAGTGTTGCCAAAGACAATCCGCCCCCCCTTGGGTGCATTTGGGTTGGCATAGGGGAGAGACACAAAATCAGGTGGCAATGCGGGGTCACCATACATAGCTATGCCATGAACCGATTCTGCGGCTGCAAATTTCGCGGTAAAAAAGACGGCGATTCCCGTCGTCAGCGCCTGTTTGAGGCGGAAATTATCTGGTCGCACTTTGGCAACAATCCTGCTCTGGCCTTATTTTGTTGCGTTTTAGCCTAACGGGGGTTTCACGTCTTTTCAAACTTTTAGCTTGGAGGTGAGAGTAAAATTGCTTATAAAGGTTTCACTGCTCGATAGGTTTCTTGCCTGTATGAAACCTGCCTCAATAACTTTACGCCCGCTTCGCGCGGGCGTTTTTTTTTGCCCTTCAATTTTGATGGTGCAAGTGGTTTGTCATTTGTCTGTGGAAACAAGCAGGGTTTCGCCCGTGCGTATTTCCCCGTTCACTTTGCAAGTGCAGCATGTCAGGGTGCTGACGATTTCAGATCTGCAGAAGGGGAAGAGCCATGTCGCTCACTGGAAAAACGGCAATCATTACCGGATCAAACTCTGGGATTGGTTTGGGTGTCGCTTGGGAAATGGCACGCGCGGGTGCTGATGTTGTTCTGAATTCGTTCACTGACCGTGAAGAAGATCATGAGATTGCGGCCGCGATTGCGTCTGAAACGGGTGTGACTGCACGCTACATTCAAGCGGATATGTCCAAGGGGGATGACTGCCGGGCGTTGATCGACAAGGCCGGGTGTTGCGATATTTTGATTAATAACGCCGGCATTCAGCATGTTGCGCCGATTGACCAGTTCCCTGTCGAAAAATGGGATGCGATTATCGCCATTAACATGAACTCAGTATTCCACACTATGGCGGCTGCGTTGCCAATGATGCGCGAGGCCGGATGGGGACGTATTGTAAATATTGCGTCAGCGCACGGCTTGACCGCATCCCCGTTCAAGGCGGCCTATGTCGCTGCGAAGCATGGTGTTGTCGGAATGACCAAAACTGTAGCGCTGGAAACGGCCGAGCAACCGATCACCTGTAATGCGATCTGCCCAGGCTATGTTTTGACGCCGTTGGTCGAGGCACAGATCCCTGACACCATGGAAAAGTACAATATGGGCCGCGAAGAAGTGATCAAAAAGGTTATGTTGGAACGTCAGCCAAGCCGAGAATTTGCTACCGTTGAACAACTCGGTGGCACGGCAGTGTTTCTGTGTTCTGACGCAGCTGCCCAGATAACGGGTACAACTTTGTCTGTCGATGGCGGCTGGACGGCACTTTAAGCAAAAAGGCAATACGCCTCTCTTGGCCCCGCAGGGGCCAATTTCTGCCCGGGAGCTCTTGGGCAAGCTAAGGATCAAAGCCAGTGAAACAGATCAATTTGGCGCTACAGGGTGGCGGGGCACACGGGGCATTTACCTGGGGTGTTCTGGATCGTTTGCTGGATGAACCAGACGTTGAGGTTGCCGGGATTTCAGGTACCTCTGCTGGGGCTCTGAACGGGGCGGCCTTTAAGGCCGGCATGGTTAATGGGGGACGCGAGGGCGCCCGCGCAAATCTGGATGGTCTGTGGGGGCGCATGGGCGCTGTCGGGGACATGCGGGTTGCCAATTGGATGCGCGGATTGGAACCCGCACAAGTGGCGCAGGCCATCGAACATTCCTTTCCGTTTTCGTTTGCGGATGCCTATTCTCGCATGGTTTCGCCCTACGCCTATGGACCGTTTTACCGCAACCCACTGCGCCCTGTTGTGGATGCTTTTGATTTTGAGGGAGTCTGTTCCGACTCCGGGCCAGAACTCTTTATTTGTGCAACACGTGTTCGATCGGGAAAGATTCGTGTTTTCCAAGGGGATCAGATCACAACAGATACCATTCTTGCGTCGGCCTGTTTGCCAACCATTTTCCAAGCTGTTGAGATCGCAGACCCTGAGACGGGTGAAGTGGAGCCCTATTGGGATGGCGGATACACCGGGAACCCGGCTTTGTACCCGCTGTTTAACGCGGGCCTGCCGGATGATCTGGTCATTGTGAACATCAACCCGCTCGAGCGTTCAGAATTGCCCGTGACACCCCAGCAAATCCAGAACCGTGTCAACGAGATCAGTTTTAACTCATCTTTGTTGCGAGAACTCCGAGCCATCAATTTCGTATCGCGATTGCTTGAAGACGGGACCATCAAGGCGGGGACCATGAGTCGCGTGTTGGTCCATATGATTGCGGACGATGATTTGATGACGGATCTATCGGTGGCAACGAAACTGGTTCCCACTCCGATGGTGTTGGCGCGCCTAAAAGAAGCTGGGCGCGATGCGACGGACCGGTTCCTGCAAGATCACAAAGCGGACTTAGGGCAACGAGCGACTGTAGATCTGGCCGATATGTTTGGGTGACTATTCAGGCGGTTGTGTTGGATCTTTATCGTTTGGATAGACCAATCCAGCAGAAATCACTAATTTCGCCGCATCTTCGACGCTCATATCCAAAATGATGACGTCTTCGACCGGAAAATATAGCAAAAAACCCGAAGTAGGGTTTGGGGTTGTCGGGAGAAAGACGCTCATCAAACCGGTGCCAGTCTCGGCACGTTCAGCGATTTCCCCTTTGGCCATTGTTGAGACAAAACCAATCGCCCAAATGCCACGGCGCGGGTATTGGATCAAACAAGCTTTTTCAAAGCTACGTTCTGTCTGGGCAAACACAGTTTCCGAAATCTGTTTGATCCCAGAATAGATTGATCGAACAACCGGCATCCGATTGACCAAACCTTCAGCGAAATGGATCAGGGATCGCCCCAGAATTCCCTTGGCGATCCATCCGACCAAAACGGTGAAAATCAAGAAGATGATTACACCTACACCGCGTAAGTTGATACCGATGTATTCTTCGGGTTGGATCGTTTGCGGCACAAAGGGCAAGACAACCCCATCAATCCACCCAATGACGGTCCAGATCAGCCAAATCGTTACCCCGACAGGGGCAATGACGACAATACCTGTCAAAAACGATGATCGTATCCGGGCAAACAGACCGGGACCTCGGGTGGGTTCTTCGTCAAATGGGGTGTTCATCGGGTTTCCGCTTGTTGCAGAGCAAGAAGTAAGGATTCAGAACAAGGGCTGCAATGGATGGTCGCAGTCCAAGCGCCCGTTTCACGCAATTTTTTGCAAATCCTGTGCAATTTTTGCGCCAAGACGTGCATTATTCCGCACCAACGCAATGTTGGCGATTAGTGACCGACCCTCAGTGCGTTCAAAAATTCGCTGCAGCAAATAGGGCGTCACGCCTTTGCCTGAGATATTGTGGGTATCGGCATCTGCTTGAGCCTGCGCAATTATCGGGGCCAATTCGCTTGCTGGGATTTGATCTTGGATCGGGATGGGGTTTGCAACAAGTTGCCCACCGGGCAAGCCAAGTGCCCGGCGCATCGCATGGGATTTAGCAATGTCAGCACTGTCATCCATGCGCAACGGGGCATCGAGTTTCGATTGCGCGGACCAAAAGGCGGGAAATTGGTCTTGACCAAATGCGATCACTGGAACGCCAAGGGTCTCAAGAACTTCCAGCGTTTTATCCAAATCCAAAATGGCCTTAGCTCCGGCTGCAATGACGGTTACCGGTGTTTGAGCGAGTTCATGCAGGTCAGCGGATATGTCAAAGCTTGTTTCGGCGCCTTTGTGAACGCCTCCGATGCCGCCGGTTGCAAAAACGCTAATGCCTGCGTGATGGGCTGCGATCATTGTTGCCGCGACCGTGGTTGCACCGGTTCCGCCCGTGGCCATGCATGCAGCCATATCTGCGCGTGACAGCTTTGCGACGCCTTTGGCTTGCCCCAAACCGCTCAGTTGTTCAGGTTCCAAACCCACATGCAGCCGGCCTTCGATAACAGCGATGGTTGCAGGGGTAGCTCCTGCATCGCGGATGTCTTGTTCAACTTGGGCAGCAACCTCGATATTTTGCGGATAAGGCATGCCGTGAGTGATAATGGTGCTTTCGAGCGCCACAATGGCGCCTCCCGCTTCTTTTGCGGCCTTCACTTCGGTTGAAAATTGGAGGTCGATCACAGTGGGGTTTCTCCTGAAACATAAGTAGCCGCGGCCAGCAGGGCCCGGTTGAGGGCCGCGTCGCGGTTTTCCCCTGCGGCCTCGGCTGCAATGTGCGCTGCCATGAAAGTATCGCCAGCACCTGTCACACGGGTGACTAGGACTTCGGGCGGTGTTTGAGTGATAAGATCGGTTGCATCAGCCTCAGTCGCCGGATTGCCACCATCTGTTACCAAAACTCGATGCGCCCCACGGCTCAGAAGACCCTGTGCTGCGGCAGCGGACCCCTCGAACTCGGTTTGGCACAAGATATTGGCTTCGATAAGATTAACGTACAGGGTCCCGCGGGATTGCGCCAAAAACGGCATCAAGCGTTCCGCCTTGCCGGGCGAGGCAGGGGCGACCCTTAGATCTGCACGCGTAAATGTAGAGCTCAGAGCGATGTCTTGTAGAAGTTGCTGGGTGAGGTTGCCATCCAAAGCAACCAAACCCTGGAATGGAGCTTTTTCAGATCCAAGTGATCCATCTTGTAGCGACAGCAGAATCTTTGTTCCGGCGGCCTCCAAAGAATGCGCATCGGCGATCGCTGCGATCAGCCCGTTGGCCCCTTCGACCGCCATATAGCGGTCTGTTGGCAAATCTTCGGAGCGATAGATGTGATCCGTGATCATGCCAAGCTGGCGACAGGAATCAACAAGTTCATGTCCTTCTGGATCTTGACCAATCGCAGTCAGCAGTGTGGGGCTCATGCCAAATCGCACAAGTGTCATCGCAATGTTCATCGCGACCCCACCCGGTAGGCGGGTGATGCGTCCGGGAACGTCAGAGCCCTGTTGCATGTGGCTGGCTGATCGGCCGATCACATCCCATAATACAGAGCCAATACAGAGAATATCAGTGTCTTTGGTCATGAGGCAGTCATGACGCAGGATTTGAGGCGGCGCAAGAGCAGGTCGTTAACGCTCACGGAACAAGATACGTCATTGCTGCCCACAGGCTTTCCCAGACGGCTTGCTGCCCCTCAGGGGCTGGGCGCAAAATGACGGCATCCAAGAGGTATTCATGCCCTGAAATCACCGGGATTAACACCTGACCCAATTCATCTGTGCGGGTTAAGCTGATGGCAACCTGACCATTTGGCGCTCGCTCAAAAATCTCGACTTGCGCATCGGGTCTTGGGTTCCCTTGATACAAGAGCAGAACGGGCAATCCAGCGGCAACATCATCTAAGTATGGGTTGGACAATGCGACGAATTCGGTTTCCATTCCGGTTGGAGCATCTTGACCCCCGGCATGCCCAACGGAGATGAGGGCCTTGGTGTATCGGGTGTAGGTTTCAAAGAAATCTTTTTCTGGAAAGCCTCGAGCCCTTTGACGGGCACGAATATCAGGAAAATCCTTGTGCTTCGCAAAATCTGCAAATTTCTCCCAAGTTTTGTACTTCAGCGTGGCGGGGCGTGTTTGGTGTAGATAAACGGCCAACCCCTCATTGAGTACGATCGTTTGGATGGCCGGCACATCCCCCATTCTGCCTGTGTATGGGATGGTTTGGTCCCTTTGGATAAGCTCTGACCGGGCCGTCCGTGTTTGGAAAAAAGCCTGAGGTCTGCCCTCGAACTTTTCACCATTCATCAAATCCATCAACAGAGGTGCCCCGCTTTCGACTTGATAATTCTGGGGTTTGATCCAAAACTCATGGGAAAGTGCAGGCAAAGCCGAGGCCGTACAAATGGTTATGGCAAACAATAGACGAGGTATCATGGGGCGAACCTTTGATTGGACAGGGCTCAAGCTGCGTCTTGTAGCGATTATGTCAAGCCTGTGGGTTTTCACCGGGATGGCGACGGCCCACGAGGTTACGCCGACTATTGGCGATCTTAGGGTGACAGGTGGTTTGGTCCAACTCGAACTTCGACTGAACATCGAAGCCTTTTTGGCAGGGATAGACCTCGACGGTTTGGAAAACACCGATGAGGATGATCAATCTGCGCGTTATGATGAACTGCGGGCTTTGGGGTCTGCTGAGCTGAGTCCACGAGTGCGCGAATACGCGGTTGATTGGGCAGATCAGATCACCATAACTGCGGGCAACCCGCTAAGCTTGTCTTATGAGGGCGCGCGTATACCGGTTGTCGGGAACGTAGATCTGCCGCGCGCTTCGTTTCTCTTGCTTGAGGCGCCGCTACCTACCGGGGCACAAAGTCTTACTGTGACTTGGCCCAAAGGGGCAGGCGCCTTGGTTTTGCGACAACATGATGTCACCGATCCCTACACGGGGTATTTGCAAGGTGGGGAAACCAGCCCAAACATCCCGCTGGGTGGTGGCGCATCCCTTGGCGCGTGGGACAGTCTGGTATCCTATATTCCAGTTGGATTCACGCATATCATTCCCAAAGGCCTGGATCATATCCTGTTTGTTTTGGGACTATTTTTTCTGAGCGCGCGCTTACGGCCGTTAGTTTGGCAAATCACCGCCTTTACGCTGGCGCATACCGTCACGCTGGCGATGGGGGCGGCAGGTTGGATTTCGATTAATCCAGCCATAGTGGAGCCGCTCATAGCTGCATCAATCGTCTTTGTTGCGCTCGAAAATATCTTTGTGCGCAAGCTCCACCCCTGGCGGCCCGTGGTCATCTTTGGGTTTGGATTGCTGCATGGGCTCGGGTTTGCGAGCGTCTTAGGCGAGTTTGGACTGCCACAGGGGCAATTCCTGCCTGCTTTGATCGGCTTTAATGTTGGGGTTGAACTGGGGCAACTCGCGGTTATCGCTGTTGCATTCCTGACCGTAGGGATCTGGTTTCGCAATAAATATTGGTACCGCGGCAGGATTGCGATTCCCGCCTCGGTCGTGATTGCGATGATTGGTCTTTTTTGGTTCGTTGAACGGATCGGGGCGATTTAGGTCATTGCTGTGATAAGCGTTTTCAGGGTCGCCAAGGGATCTTCTGTAGACCAGATTTCCTCGCCCAAACCAAAGAAGTCCGTGCGCGGCGCTAGAGTGTTAATCAGGTCCGTTGTCAGACCACCTTCGGCCACGACGGGAACTTCGACGACATCAGACCACCACTGGAACAAGTCACTATCGGCAATAGATCCGTCGCCAAGGTTGGAAGTGCCCACTGGACCAAAGCTTACGTAATCTGCGCCTGCTTCACCGGCATTCAAACCTTCGTGGCTGGAATTGTTGCAGAAACTGCCAACAATGGCGTCTGAGCCCAGCTCTTTGCGAGCGTGGCGCACCGATTTAGACGCATCATTCAGGTGAACCCCATCTAGGCCCAACCGTTGCGCCAGCAAGACATGATCAGAAATGACCAATGCGATGTCACGGGCATGGGCAACTTCGCGCAAAGCATCTGCGGTTCGAGATATTTGGTCTTCGTCACTGCCGGCCATTGCCAACCGGAGACATGCCACGTCCGCGCCGTCCAACACACGGGCCAGCGTGTCGGGAAAGCTGGCCAGATCCAAACTGGGCGGTGTAATGAGGTAGATCTGTGGCTGCTCTGGGTTATCCATGGGACGGATCCTTGCGTTGACTTTCGGGCGGTGTAGCGGATTGGAGCTGGGATGAAAACTTTTTTGCCTCGGATTTTTGGATTTGATAGCCAAGACCGGGTCAGGGGATTGCTCAAAGCGCTTTGTCGGACTAGAGCAGGCAAGATTTTTCGGAGAAAACCATGCCCAGCGATACCCCACAGCCCGCGATTGTCCTTGTCCGCCCGCAGATGGGTGAGAATGTCGGCGCAGCTGCGCGGGCGATGTGGAACTTCGGGCTTGATCGTATGCGGATCGTGGCACCACGCGATGGTTGGCCCAATCCCAAAGCCGTAGCTATGTCATCTGGGGCAGGGCGCTTATTGGATGAGGCGCAGTTGTTTGACGATCTCGAAGGAGCGCTAGGGGATCGGACGTTTACCTTTGCTACCACGGCACGTCAGCGTGGTTTGACCAAGCCTGTGTTCAGCCCTGAACGGGCAATGCAGCTGGCAGCAGAGAAAATAGCAGGGGGTGAGAAGGTCGCGATCCTGTTTGGGCCCGAACGTGCTGGTTTGGAAAACGAAGATATTGCGAAAGCCAACGCCATCATTTCTGTTCCGGTGAACCCGCTTTATGCGTCGCTCAATCTGGGACAATGCGTGCTTTTGACATCTTACGAGTGGATGCGGCAATCGGCTCAGGTGACTCACGAGGCGACCGATTTGGGCAAAGGCGATTGGGCCACCGGCGTAGAAGTCGAAAAATTGGTGGAACATTACGAAGACCGTCTGGATCAAGCTGGCTTTTTCTATCCGCCAGAAAAGGCCGAAGGTATGAAGGTCAACTTGCGCAACCTTTGGAGCCGTATGCGTTTGACGCGCGCCGATGTGCAAATGATGCACGGTGTAATGCGTCAGATGGTCCGTTGGAAAGAACGCGGCGACGAGTGATGCTGGACCTTCTGGTCAGTGCGCCCTAGCTTGTTGTGAAATCAAGGAAAGAGGATGGAATGAGCGGCAAGCGCAGCATCTTTGAAGACGTATCAGAAACCAGCAAACTCGAGGCCGTACAACCTGGTATGATTGACCGCGGTCGCGGCGGTGCTCGCAGGGGTATCCGCGTTTGGCTGATGGCGCTATTTGTTCTGGTCATGGCAATGATTGTCGTTGGCGGCTTGACCCGTTTGACCGACAGCGGCTTGTCGATCACCGAATGGAAACCATTGACCGGCGCCGTCCCCCCAACCAGCGAAGTTGAGTGGCAGGCTGAGTTCGACAAATACAAACAAATCGATCAATGGGAGATTCAGAACCAATGGATGGAGCTTTCTGATTTCAAATCCATTTATTGGTGGGAGTGGGGTCATCGTCAACTTGGCCGCGCGATCGGCCTTGTTTGGGCGCTTGGATTCTTTGGATTTCTTATTGCACGCCAAATCCCTACGGGTTGGACCGGACGGTTATTCCTGCTGGGCCTTTTGGGGGGCGCGCAGGGCGGTATCGGCTGGTGGATGGTTGCATCTGGTGTCACACAGGGCGAGGGCATGGTTGCAGTTGCCAGCTATCGCTTGGCAACGCATCTTGGATTGGCCTTTGTCATTCTAGGTTTCATAGCCTGGTACTTCTACATGATGGGCCGCAGTGAGCGAGACCTAATGCAGGCTCGTCGTGCCAAAGAGGCTAAGCTTTTTGGACTGTCTACGGGGTTGCTGCATTTCGCCTTTTTGCAGATTCTATTGGGGGCGCTGGTCGCAGGGATCGATGCCGGGCGCGGATATACGGACTGGCCACTGATGGCTGGGCAGATGATCCCACCCGATCCATTCGTCTTGGAACCGATTTGGCGCAACTTCTTTGAAAATGCTGGATTGGTCCAGTTTGTGCATCGCTGTGCCGGGTATCTGTTGTTTGCCTTTGGCGTCGTGGTTTGGTTGCGTGGTCGAGCAAGTGCACATACGCAAACACAGTTTGCCTTTAATGCTGTGTTCTGTGCGTTGCTGTTACAGGTTGTATTGGGCATTGTGACTGTTCTGTATTCTGCACAGTGGCAAATTGCTATCACTCACCAGTTGATGGCCGTTATCCTGTGGGCGCTAATCTTACGCGCCCGTTTCCTGAGCCTGTATCCCATTGCAACATCTGTCCGAGGACACGCAGTATGACCGCATTTGATGAACTGATGGGCTTTGCCCGTGAAACTGCCGCGTTGGGCGAGATTTCAGGCCGGTTGGGCTGGGATCAGGAAACCATGATGCCCCGCGGGTCTGCCGCGCAACGCGGGCAGGAAATGTCTGCGATCGAGGCGGTTTTGCACGCCCGTCGCTCTGACCCACGTATCGGCGAGTTACTTGAAACAGCACAGGCATCAGACGAAGTTGGTGCGGCTCAATTGAGAGAAATTCGCCGCGCTTATGAGCGTGCGGGCAAAGTCCCCGCTGATCTGGCTAAAACACTTGCACGGGTCACGTCCGAGGCGCAGGGGAAATGGGCGCAAGCCAGAGCGGACGAAGATGTCGCTGCATTTTTACCCGTTTTGGAAGAGGTTGTCGCCCTAAAGCGCGAAGAAGGTGCGGCGCTTGCAAATGGCGGCACTCTGTACGATGCGATGATCGAAGATTACGAACCAAACACCACGGGTGACGAGATCGCTACGATCTTTGAGGCGATGCGCCCCCGTCTCGTGAATCTAAGATCTCGGGTTCTTGAAAAAGCAGCGCCCAAAGGGGTGACAGGCACCTTTGATGAATCCAAGCAGATGAAGCTGACGCGTAAGCTTGCGAAAACCTTCGGCTATGACATGAACCGTGGTCGGGTTGATAAGGCGGTTCATCCATTCAGCTCTGGCAGTGGTCAGGACGTGCGTATTACGACCCGAACAAACCCAACGGATCCATTCAATTGCTTTTATTCGACGATCCACGAGGTCGGGCATGGTTGTTACGAGCAAAACATTGACGACCAGTATTTGCTGACCCCATTGGGGCGCGGTGTGTCGATGGGTGTACATGAAAGCCAAAGCCGTATTTACGAGAACCAACTAGGGCGTGGGCGGGCCTTTACCGGGTGGCTCTTTGAAGAAATGTCTGAGGTTTTTGGAGATTTCGGCATCGCAGATGCAGATGGTTTTTATGCCGCCGTGAATAAGGTGAATAACGGCTACATACGAACCGAAGCTGACGAAGTTCAGTACAACCTCCATATCATGCTGCGCTTTGATCTTGAGCGGGCTTTGATGCAGGGCGACTTGCAAGTTTCAGAGTTGGAAGCCGCATGGAATGATCGGTTTGAAGCTGATTTTGGGTATGCGGTCGACAAACCATCAAACGGGTGTTTGCAAGACGTGCATTGGTCGGTTGGCCTGTTTGGGTATTTCCCAACCTATTCGTTGGGAAATGTGTACGCCGGTTGCTTGTTCGAAGCGCTCAAATCTTCAGTTCCGAATTTGGATGCTCAATTGTCCAAGGGCGAAACCAACGCTGCCACAAGTTGGTTAAGTGATAATTTACAACGCCATGGGGGGCTTTATGCACCACGTGAAGTTATCGAAAAAGCCAGCGGAATGGCTCCGTCAGAGTTGCCACTTTTGAATTATCTCGAAGCTAAGTTTTCTGAGATTTACGGGCTCTAATTTGACCTTATTGTCCTGAAACCTGCGAAATGCGGCCAAATTTGTGCCGCATTTTTTTGTGATCTTTGCCCCCGGTATTATGAGTGGCGGGGATTTTGCATGAGTATTCTTGAGCGTGTGGACGGTGTTTCACCAGCGCGGGTTAGCCCGTTGTCTAAGGTGATTGTTATTGATGACCTAAAAGAGCTTCTCCCGCTCAGCGAGGCTTACAAGAGCGTTCAAAAACGCGATCCCGACTCGGGCGTGTTCCTGTCATGGGAATGGCTATTCGATATTTTTTCGAAAAACCAAGGTGGGTGGCGGTTGTATGCCGTTCAGAATTCCGAGGCCCCCACTGGGTATTCTGGTTTTTTTCCGGTGGCCCGAACGCTGCATTGGAGCGAGACGAAAGATGAACTCCAGACCTATTATTCTGCGGCGGGCCGATTGGGCCTTAGCGATTACGTGGGGTTTGTTTGTGAACCAAACTTCGAAACCTCGGCCATCGAAGCATTGGGCAAACACCTAGCCAAAGATCCTTGGGCCCGGTTATCTTTGCGATACGAACCTACCGAACGTCGATCTCGGATATTCGCGGATGTGTTTGAGAAGAATGACGACTTCTCGGTCGCTTGGCCCGATTATCGGATCAACAAAGGAAAAACAAACCAATTGGTTTGCCCTGTATTAGCGTTGCCGCCGGACTATGAAACCTTTGTATCTGGGTTAGGGCGTCGATCTCGCAAACAACTGAAACGGTACGAGCGTAGACTGGCAGCCTTGGAAGCTCCGCGATTTTCCGTTCCCAAAGGCGAACAAGTTGAAACGGATTGGGACAAGTTGCTAGAACTTTGGGGCCTGAAATGGGATGGGCAGAAATCCACAGGCAAAGTTAAAGCCTTGACTGCCAAATATCGTGATTTTTTGGACCGATCCCATCGGCTGGGAATGCTGTTTCTTGTAAGCCTTTGGGATGGTGAAAAGATGCTTGGATCAATGGCCCATCTTGTCGATCGGGACACCATGACATTGCACAGTGTACTCGAAGGGCGCGATCCTGACTGTGCGGATCTTGGCGTTGGAACATTGCTTCATCACTATGCCATTCGCCAATCGATCCGTGCCAAATGTACAAGTTATGATTTTGGTCATGGCGATGCGGAATACAAATACAGGCTAGGCGCAGAGGACGTCCCTGTTTCGTATCTGACGATCCGGCGGCGGTCTTCTGCAACAGGATCTGTTTTGGATCCATCGATGTGTGTTCAAGCCCTTCAGAAAGTTGAAAAATATATGGATGCTGATGAAGGTGCGAAGGCAAAGACCAGTGTCTCGCAACTCAGAGAAGCACTTTCACGTATGCGTGTAAGTAGCTGAAATATATTAAATTTGATCTGAAAGTCGGTGCGATTTAGAGAAGCGTAAACTTGAGCGCATGTCAGGTTGACGGACCTAAAACGCCGAGGTTTCAAAAAAAAGGGTGCCATAGTAGGCACCCTTTATCATTTATTCTTCGTCGATCTTTTCTTCGTCACCTTGATCTGCGATCCAGGCGACACTGACAACTTCTTCACCTTTGCCCGTGTTAAAGACACGGACCCCACCAGCGCTTCGCGATCGGAAGGAAATTCCGTCAACAGGCACCCGGATAGACTGCCCCTTTGAGGTGGCGAGCATGATTTGGTCGTCCATCTCAACAGGGAAAGATGCAATCAGATCTCCGCCGCGCATCGCTTTATCCATGGCCGTTACACCCATACCCCCACGACCCCGAACAGGGTAATCATGTGACGAGCTGAGCTTACCGGACCCACCTTTAGTAATGGTAAGGATCAGATTTTCAGCAGCGGACATAGCGGCATAACGCTCTTGGCTAATTGTCGCCATCGTGCTGCCCTCTTCTTCGTCAGGCATTTCCGCATCGTCAGCCAGACCCGCAACTGCACGGCGCATCTTCAGATAGGCGACGCGTTCATCTGAGGTGGCTTCGAAATGGCGAATGACTGACATCGAAACAACGCGATCAGGGCTCGACAGTCTAATTCCACGCACGCCTGTGGATTTACGTCCCTTGAAGACGCGCACATCTGTGGTTTGAAAACGGATCGCACGCCCAGAGTTGGTTACCAGCATGACATCGTCGTCTTCAGAGCAGATACGCGCATTGACGAGCTCGACCTCGTCCGACAATTCCATCGCAATTTTGCCGTTCCGTTTCACATTGGTAAAATCACTCAATGCGTTACGGCGAACATCCCCGGCGCTGGTGGCAAAGATGATCTGCAGATTTTCCCACTCATCTTCTGGCACGTCTACAGGCATGATTGCTGCAATCGAAACGCCTGGCGGGATAGGTAGAATGTTGACGATGGCTTTGCCTTTGGCAGTGCGCCCCCCTTGGGGCAGGCGCCACGTCTTGAGTTTGTATACCATGCCGTCCGTTGTGAAGAACAACAGTTGCGTATGGGTGTTTGCAACAAAGAGCGTGGTAATCACGTCTTCTTCTTTGGTCTGCATACCCGAAACACCCTTGCCGCCGCGCTTTTGCGCCCGGAAATCGGCCAGAGGGGTCCGTTTGATATAGCCGCCGGATGTGACGGTCACGACCATGTCTTCGCGTTCGATCAGATCTTCGTCGTCCATATCTCCGGACCAGTCGACGATTTCAGTCCGACGCGGCACGGCAAACTGATCGCGCACTTCGCGCAATTCATCGCCGATGATCCCCATGATACGCTCACGTGAGCCAAGAATTTCGAGGTATTCCTTGATCTTACCTGCGAGTTCTTCCAATTCGTCGGTGACTTCTTTGACCCCGATCTGTGTCAAACGCTGTAGACGGAGTTCCAAAATGGCACGGGCCTGTGTTTCGGACAGGTTATAGGTGCCATCGTCGTTTGCTGTATGGGTTGGATCGTCAATCAGCGCGATGTATTCAAGGATCGGTTGCGCGGGCCAACGACGGGTCATTAGCTTTTCACGGGCTTCTGCGGCATCGGCCGACTGGCGGATGGTCGCAACTATTTCGTCGATGTTCGTTACAGCGACGGCCAAGCCACACAATATGTGGCTGCGTTCCCGAGCCTTGCGCAACAGATACGCAGTCCGACGGGCAACAACATCTTCACGGAAATCGATAAACGAAGTCAGGAAACGCCGTAGTGTCAATTGCTCGGGACGGCCACCGTTCAAGGCAAGCATGTTACAGCCAAAATAGGTCTGCATGGGTGAGAAACGGAACAGTTGATTCAGAACAACTTCGGGCGTTGCATCGCGTTTCAATTCGACAACAACACGTACACCATTGCGGTCTGATTCATCCTGTACATGCGCCACGCCTTCGATCCGCTTTTCGCGCACTGCTTCGGCGATCTTTTCGATCATCGATGCTTTGTTCACCTGGTAAGGGATCTCATCTACGATGATTGCATAACGATCACGACGAATTTCTTCGACGCGGGTTTTGGCCCGGATAACAACGCTACCGCGTCCTTCAAGATAGGCTTTGCGCGCGCCTGTGCGGCCCAACATAATACCGCCGGTCGGGAAATCTGGACCAGGGACATAATCGATCAATTGTTCGCTGGTCAGATCCGGTTCATCAATCAGAGCCAATGTGGCATTGATCACTTCGCCCAAGTTGTGCGGGGGGATGTTGGTGGCCATACCAACGGCAATACCACCCGCGCCATTCACAAGCATATTTGGGAAACGGGCCGGCAGAACCGTTGGCTCACGGTCCTTACCATCATAGTTGTCTTGGAAATCGACAGTTTCTTTGTCGATATCGGACAACAAGAAGGCGGCAGGTTTATCCATCCGAACTTCGGTGTAACGCATGGCCGCCGGGTTATCCCCGTCCATCGAACCAAAGTTTCCTTGGCCATCCAAAAGCGGCAAGGACATCGAGAAATCTTGAGCCATGCGAACCAAAGCGTCATAAATAGCGCTGTCGCCGTGTGGGTGATATTTACCCATCACATCACCAACTGGACGCGCTGATTTACGATAAGACTTTTCGTGTGTGTTGTTGGTTTCGTGCATCGCATAAAGAATGCGTCGATGAACCGGTTTTAGGCCATCACGCAGGTCTGGAATGGCACGAGAGACGATAACCGACATCGCATAATCGAGATACGATGTGCGCATCTCAGATTCGATGGAAACGGTTGGCCCATCGTACGCGGGGCGTGCCGGTGGGGTTTCATCCATGTTTTCAGGGGTTTCTGGCGTATCGCTCACGTATGCAGCCCGTTCTTTGTGCAGGGTCTATATATTGTGGATGTACCATATCAGACTGGGCATATGGGGTGCAAGCCAGCAGGTTGATCTGGTGTCATTTACCATTCAAAAATCAGTAACACTTTGTTTTTGTGCATCATTAACCAATCTTATGATACTCTAAAGAGACCGAACCAGAAACTGGAGGTCAATAATGGAGCAGAACGAAACAGAACTGATGCTCAAAGGCTATGGTTTAACCACGGCTGAATTTTTCTACCACATGCCCGATTACATCCATGTGCTGAATACGTTTGTCTGGCAGGATTACGATCTGGCACCGGATCATCGTAAGCTGTTCGATTTCATCGAATACTGGCAGCGAGAGATCGACGGACCGCTACATTCGGTCCGCTTTACCCACCGCAAGATGATTGGGCCAGGCGAATGGCAAAACATGGTTGGTGAATTCAAAGTGCATTAGTTGTCAGGCGGAACAGCTCGCGCCACCTAAAACGCAGAATTTTGCACAATGGGGGTGGTTCAACTGAACATCTTGTTCAGCCTCTTCCAACGTGCTCCCCAGCTCAAACTCAGGGGAGTAAGGCAGAAGCGTGCAGGCCAGAACAGCTAGCGTTTCTGCGCCTTTGCGTTTCACGACCATTCGGGAACTGGCACACATAATTGCCTCTGGGGATTTGTTAAGGATCCCCCAGCAGGCCGTTGTGATTTCAGGCACCTCGATGGATTCATCCATTTCGGGGAACAAAACAGTTTGTCCCGGATTATGTGCGTCGATATCAAAACCGTGTTGTTCATAGAAATGTGCGTACCCAGCACGGCTATCGGCTTCGCTATCAGTCCAGAGTGTGCGGCCAGCAACAGCCATCTTGATTCCATTGTCACGCAGCCAGATCATACCTTGCAGCGTCTTTTCAAAACTTCCCACGCCGCGTTCTTCATCGTGCAGATCAGCGCGAAAATGATCAACGGAGATGCGCAGTGTAAGCTTTTCGCCGAAATCAGCTTTCAACCCAAGCAACCCTTCGCGCATAGATTTGCGCATCATCGGACGCATCGCGTTGGTTAAGATCAAAACCTCATGCCCACGTTCAATCGACGCACGCGCCATGGCGATCATTTGCGGATTCATGAACGGTTCACCGCCCGTAAAAGCGATTTCGCGCACTGGCCATTTACGGTCTTTTAGCTGGTCTAGAAAGGTACGGACCTCATCAGCAGTGATATATACAAGCGCATCATTTGTGGGACTGCTGTTAATATAACAATTGAGGCATTCGATGTTACACAGGGTTCCTGTGTTGAACCAAAGGGTTTCAGGATGAGACAATGCGACCGAGGCTCGGGTCTGCCCATCTGCAGTCACAAAACGGTCATGGAACTTCCCGACGTTGGCTGTTGATGGGTTCAGATCTTTCATTGACGCAATCCGGCTTGGTAATTCCGGTTTGATCTAGCCTATTCTGGGGGAGAAGTTAAAGTCGTCACAAAAGGTTTGACGGAGTTGTGATGTAGTCGTGGTCAAAGGCTGCGATAGTCAGAATGCTCTCGTTTGATAATCTACAAAGGACACAGAATGGTATCGCGACTTATTCCAGTCGACCCCTTTGATCTGGTGATTTTTGGTGGCACCGGGGATTTGGCACGCCGCAAAATCCTGCCTGCATTGTTCAGGCGGTTTTGTGCTGGGCAGATGTCACCTGATACGCAAATCATTGCTGCGGCGCGGAGTGCATTGGATACGGCGACATATCGGGGGTTCGTGACCGAAGCCTTGAATGAGTTCGTTCCCAATCGCGCCTGCGAAGAGGGAACGCTCGCCGGGTTTCTAGCAATCATTGATTATGTTGCTATAGATGCGACGGGCAAAGACGGTTGGGAAACACTGGTTGAACGAATTCAGGGCAACCGTGTTCGTGCATTCTATTTTTCTGTCGGGCCAAGCCTGTTTGCACCCCTTGCAGAGCGCATCAACAGCTATGGTCTTTCGACGCAAACGTCTCGGATCGTCGTGGAAAAACCCTTCGGACACGATCTGACCAGCGCGCGCGCTCTGAACGCGATATTGGCGGACAATTTTGATGAAAGCCAAATTTACCGGATTGATCACTATCTAGGCAAAGAAACGGTTCAGAATTTGATGGCAATCCGGTTCGGGAACATGCTGTTCGAACCGCTCTGGAATAGTCAGTACGTCGACCACATTCAAATTACGGTCGCTGAAAGCGTCGGCGTTGGTGGGCGCGGTGGATATTATGATCGCGCCGGTGCGATGCGTGATATGATGCAGAACCATCTGATGCAGCTATTGTGTTTGATAGCGATGGAGCCGCCCGCCAAGTTTGATCCAGATGCCGTCCGAGATGAGAAACTAAAAGTAATCAGGGCGCTGGATCCGGTCCAACCACACCATATCGTTCGCGGGCAATATAACGCCGCTCCGGGTGACGAAGATGCGCACCCCAGTTATCGCGAAGCTGTCGAGGATCCGCGCTCGACTACGGAAAGCTATATTGCGCTTAAGGCTCACATTAGCAACTGGCGTTGGGCCAACACGCCTTTCTACCTGCGTACTGGCAAACGTTTGGTAGCGCGATCTTCGGTTATCAATGTCATGTTCAAAGACGCACCCCATGCAATTTTTGGCCAAGAAGCAGGACGCCATGCTAATGTTTTGTCCATTCGGTTGCAGCCTAACGAGGGAATTACGCTTAAGGTGACGATCAAAGAGCCGGGACCGGGGGGCATGCGATTGTTGGATGTACCACTGGATATGAGCTTCGCTGAAGCGCTGGGGGCTGAAGGCGAAGATCCGCCAGATGCCTACGAGCGGCTCATCGTGGATGTGATCCGCGGTAATCAGACGTTGTTTATGCGCGGTGACGAGGTAGAGGCTGCCTGGGGGTGGACAGACCCAATTATTGCGGGGTGGCAGGCTAGGGGGGACGTTCCGAAACCCTATGACAGTGGAAGTACCGGCCCGGGGGATGCTGAGCTTTTGATGAAACGAGACGGACGCAAGTGGCAGGGGATTAATCCATGAATTTTCTGGAATATTCGGATCGCGATATGTTGGCCATTGATGTGGCCAATCAAATTGCCGGTGATTTGAAGGGGGCATTGCTGCATCACGAAACGGTGTCGCTAGCTGTTCCCGGGGGAACCACACCAGGGGCCATTTTTGACAACCTGTGCGCGGCACTGCTTGATTGGAATCGGGTGCATGTTCTTCCAACAGATGAACGGTGTGTCCCTGTCACGGATGAGCGGTCGAATGGGCGCATGATTATGGATCGGTTGTTCGTTGGTAAAGCGGCAGAGGCTACGTTTTTGCCATTGTATGATCCGTTTGATGAACAGCCTGAGGCTCCTGCAGTGATATTGGAACGCGAATTGCCTTTGTCCGTGCTGTTACTAGGTATGGGGGCCGATATGCATACGGCGTCTCTGTTTCCGGG
The DNA here is from genome assembly GCF_040365955.1 of Phaeobacter sp. NW0010-22. NCBI lineage: Bacteria > Pseudomonadati > Pseudomonadota > Alphaproteobacteria > Rhodobacterales > Roseobacteraceae > Phaeobacter > Phaeobacter sp. NW0010-22. The sequence goes on along the minus strand of NZ_BAABWT010000005.1, from coordinate 286,963 downwards.
GATGGATAATTTGCAGGCGGCCTTGTCTGCAAACGCTCCGGTATTGGTTTTGGCACAACCGAACTCACAACCAGAAGATCGTATATCCATGTCTGCACCTGTTCTAAACGGAGCGCTTTCTAAACATCTTGTTGTTTTTGGGACAGAAAAACGTGATGCATTTGAGCACGCGCTGACCTTGCCCCCGGAAGAAGCGCCGATTACATCTGTATTAGACAGTATGACTGTGCATTGGGCGGAGTAGATTGATTTATGTTTGAACGATTGAGAACGCTTCATACAGCGGTGAAAGACAGATCTATTTTCGATCTGTTTCAGCGCGATGTTTCCCGGGCTGAGCAGTTCTCAATTGACACGGACAATCTACGTTTTGATTTTTCCAAAACTCAGATTGATGAAGACATCCTGCAAGAATTGGGGGCGTTTTGTAAGGCGCGTAAGCTTGATGTCATGCGTGAGAACCTTTTCTCTGGCGCTCTAATCAATGAAACAGAAGGGCGTGCAGCCTTACACACAGCGCTGCGCAATTTAGATGGCGACCCGGTATATTGTGACGGCCAGGATGTGATGCCAGAGGTGTTGGCCACGCTGGAACGGATGCAGGCATTTGCCAAATCGGTGCGCAGTGGGGCAATAACTGGGCCCGGTGGCGGTTTTCTTGATGTCGTCAACATCGGTATCGGTGGATCTGACTTAGGTCCGGCAATGGCAGCATTGGCTTTGACACCGTATCAAAATGGCCCTCGATGTCATTTTGTCTCAAACATCGATGGAGCACATATAACGGACACATTGCACCACTTAGACCCGCGTCGAACGCTAGTTATTGTGGCCTCAAAAAGCTTTACAACGGTCGAAGCGATCATGAATGCCAAAGCGGCACGGGACTGGGTTCTTGCAGGGGGCGGTGATCCCGCAGCACAGTTTGTAGCTCTTTCAACGGCTGTCGATAAAACGCGGGAGTTTGGAATCCCGAGTGAACGGGTGTTTGGATTTTCGGACTGGGTTGGTGGCAGATATTCAATTTGGGGACCCATCGGCTTATCATTGATGATAGGGATTGGGTGTGAAGATTTTAATGCCTTCTTGTTGGGGGGGCAGGCCATGGATCGCCATTTCCGTACCACCGCTTGGAGTGAGAACATGCCCGTGATGTTGGCGCTGACTGGGCTGTGGCATCATCAGATTTGCGGTTACCCGACACGGGCCGTAATTCCCTATGAACAAAGACTTTCTCGCCTCCCGGCATATCTGCAGCAGCTTGAGATGGAGTCCAATGGTAAGTCTATTGCCATGGACGGCTCAGATTTGACCGAACCATCAGGGCCAATCGTTTGGGGCGAACCCGGAACAAACGCGCAGCACGCCTTTTTCCAACTCATTCACCAAGGGACCATTGTGGTGCCATGTGAGTTTCTGGTTGGGGCGCTTGGGCACGAGAAAGATTTGAAATCTCATCATCAATTGCTTGTCGCTAATTGCCTTGCGCAATCAGAGGCATTGATGCGCGGACGTTCTGCTGATGAAACACGTATTTTGTTGCAAGAACCGCGCTTGTCCGCAGTGGATCTGGAACGACAGGTCCGTCATCGCGTGTTTGAAGGGAACCGGCCCTCAACAACTTTGATCTACCCCAAGCTAACCCCTTATGTTTTGGGCCAGATCATTGCGTTGTATGAACATCGTGTGTTTGTTGAAGGGGCGTTGTTAGGCCTTAATTCCTACGACCAATGGGGTGTTGAATTAGGGAAGACCATGGCAACGTCGCTAGTGCCTGTCGTTGCGGGTGAAATACCAGCGACAGGAAAGGATGGGTCAACCGCCGGTCTTGTCGATTACGTGTTAAAGCATAGAGATGTCTAAACGGCTTTGGCACCATCGCGCGTTTCAAACACAGCGCGAAGCTTATCAGGGATAGGATATTTCCCCGAGCCGTCAGGGAGCATCACAACCATGACTGCTGTTAAGGTTGCGCGCAGGTCACCCGCCCAAAGCTGTTGCTCCATGACGAAAGAGGTGTTGCGGAATTCTGTGACGCGGGCAGTGACAATGTAATCTTCGTCAGCGACCATTTCTCGAACATAATGGGCATTTGCATTGCGAATGACCAATCGCGGGGGCAAACCATCTGCAAAGTATGACGCGCAGAGAACATCAAAATATCTCACGCGCAGTGTTTCAAACCACTCAATATAGGCTTTGTTATTCACGTGTTGCAGAGGATCAAGCTCTGCGAACCGCACGCGATCCGCAATGGCCAAAGGCTGCGGTTCAAGCAAACCATTCGCGCGCTGGTCGTCTGAGCTAAGCGGGGTGTGGTAACGCAGGGTCATAAGGCAAACTGCTATCTGTCGCAGTCTGATTGGGCAAGCAGGTTATTGTAATGTCGGTATTTCATTGGCAGACTCTGACGGTGAGGGGAAGTCCTGTGCCGCTTGATTGAACGAGAAAGAACGTCTCATGCGTTTCTGGACTTAAGGTATTGAACTGTCGGACCGAATGCGATCCGGCACTATTTTGGGAGGATCTGTCATGCTTGGACAGATGATGACACAGCCGTTGCTGATTTCGTCGCTTATCGATCACGCTGCGCGATATCACGGGGAAACGGAAATCTGGTCAGTGAATACGACGGGCGGAGTCGAGCAAACGTCTTGGGGACAAGTTGGCATCAATGCACGCAAGTTAGGCTCGGCGCTGACCAAGCTTGGCTTGGACCCGCAAGCGCGGGTGGCTACTATCGCGTGGAACAACCGCCGTCACCTAGAAATCTATTATGCAGTGTCCGGAGCAGGCTTTGTTTGTCACACAATCAACCCACGTCTGTTCCCGGAACAGTTGGTGTATATCATCAACCATGCTGAGGATCAGGTTCTGTTTCTGGATGCGACGTTTCTGCCGATCGCAGTGAATTTGCGGGATCAGCTTCCGGATTTGAAGCATGTAGTACTAATGGGCCCGCGCGATGATGCTGCCGCTGAACAATTGCCCGGATTGCAGTTCTATGATGAGTTGATCGAAACCGGGGATGCTGATTTTGCCTGGCCTGACCTCGATGAACACACCGCGTCCAGCCTGTGTTATACTTCAGGCACCACCGGGCACCCAAAGGGCGTGTTGTATTCTCATCGATCAACATTGTTGCATGCTTTTGCGTCTAACACTTTGGATTGCGTTGGATATTCAGCAACTGACGTGGTGATGCCCGTTGTTCCGATGTTCCATGTAAATGCTTGGGGCTCACCCTATGCATGTGCCATGTCGGGATCCCGGATGGTGATGCCCGGTCCTGATCTGCACGGAGAGGCGTTGGTTAAGCTGATAGATGATCATGGCGTCACGCTCGCGATGGGAGTGCCAACGATTTGGCAGGGTCTTTTGACATATGCTGGCAGTTCAGGTTCGAAATTGCACAGCCTTGAGCGGACGGTTATCGGGGGATCAGCGTGCCCGCCGTCGATGATGGAAGAATTCCGGGAAACATACGGGGTTGAAACGATTCATGCGTGGGGCATGTCCGAGATGAGCCCCCTGGGATCCACAAATATGCCACTAGCCAAACACGCGCTCCTTTCTGAAGAAGATCAGAACAAATTGCGCGAAAATCAAGGGCGCCCACCGTTTGGCGTAGAGCTTAAGATTGTCGATGATGAGGGCAATCAACTTCCAAATGACGGTGAAACACAGGGCGATTTGATGGTGCGCGGCCATTGGGTGTTGGATAGCTATTTCCGCAAACAAGACGAGGCACTCTTGGAGGATGGCTGGTTTGCAACTGGCGATGTTTCCACGCTGGATCCTGATGGGTTTATGACAATCCGCGATCGGTCCAAAGACATCATAAAATCTGGTGGTGAATGGATCAGTTCGGTTGAACTGGAAAACATTGCAGTTGGTCACCCATTACTCGCGGACGCTGCCGTTATTGGCGTTCCTCACCCTAAATGGGACGAAAGGCCTTTGTTGGTTGCAGTCAAAGCGGAAGGCAAAGACCCGACAGAAGCCGAATTGTTGTCGTTCTATGATGATAAAATTGCGAAATGGCAGGTGCCTGATCAGGTGGTTTTCGTGGAAACTTTGCCCCGCAACGCGACAGGTAAGGTTCTTAAGCGAACATTGCGAGACCAGTTTGAAAACACCTTGATGGGGTGACCGGAACTCTATCCCCTAGGTTTAGAAATTGAGAGCGTGGACCCTAGATGGGTTCGCGCTCTTTTCAGGTCCGTAATCGGTTGATTTGCAATCGTCAGTTTAGGATGTTGTGGTCACGCCATCTGCTTTATGAAAAACGGCCTGAAGTTCTCGCAACTCTTGGCTGAGACTTTGGGCGAAGTTTGTGGCTAACGTTGATGGTGGGCGATGGGCGGGCTGTAGAATGGAAACGGCCAAGACGACACTGGGTCGAAATGGTCTAAACACAACGGGTCGAGGTTTGGCATGACCCTTAATATAGCCTGCAGCTGTAATCGGATCGCAGATGCAATAGCACAATCCATTCTCTACCAATGTCATTGCCGGTTGAAAACTGCGCAGCTCAAACCTCTGAAAGAAAGTGGATTTTTGCTCTGCAAACGCTTTCATTGTTTCGATGAGGTTTTGATGCCCGTCTTGCAACGCCGCCATTGGTCGTCCGTCCAAATCAGCTGCCGTAACTTCATCTTTTGCTGCAAGTGGATCATCGGCGGGTAAGGCACAAACACAGGATAGCCGGAAATCTTCAGTATCCAAAGATCCCGAAACCGCGGGCGTTTCTGAAAGACCAATGTCGTACTGTTGCGATGAAATCCATTCTTCGATCACCGAAGAGGCCCGCATCATGAGCGAGACTTTGACGTCAGGCTTGTCGTGTAAAAACTCAGCAACTAGCTGAGGCATTAAAACAGGTGATGCAGCCGGCATGCATGCAATTTTCAGACGTCCTTGTGACAGCTCACCGATTTCACGCATGGTCCGAGTTGAAAGAGATAATCGGTCTAGAATGGCTTCGGCTTCCGTAATGAAATATCGCGCCTCGGGGGTTGGAACCATTTTCCCACGCTGGCGGCGAAACAAAGACAGACCTAATTCGGCTTCCAAATTGGCGATCAGCGCACTGGCTGCGGGTTGCGTTCGGCCAAGGATTCGCGCCGCCTCGGATACTGATCCTGTGCGCATGACCTCTCTGAAGGCCTGAAGCTGTCGAAAGCTGAGGTTCATAATGATTGTAATTCCATATAAATTTAGTAAACCATAAGCTTACTTTATACTTTCATCAATTTAATCGTTTTGACTTAATGGGCTGACCTCGCGACCCTTTGATCATCAGCGCAGACGCATTTGCGCTTGTTCGGAGGGGTTCATGACGCCGTTTGCAAACATCCTGTTAACAGTTCTGATCTGCGTTGTTGCGCTGGGTCAGTTTGTGCAGGTCATCACTAGATATGTACTGGAAATTCCAGTTATGGGGTTAGAGGAAAGTCTCCTTTTCCCGACCTTGTGGCTGTATGTTTTGGGGGCGGTGAACGCCTCTCGGGAAAACACGCATATCCGCGCCAACGTTCTTGAGATCTTCCTTACAACGGATCGTCACAACCAGATTCAGGCAGCGGTAGGTGAAGTTATCAGCCTGATCATCGGCGTGTGGCTAACGTACTGGGCTTGTGATTATGCCAAGTATTCGATGCGCGTTTGGCGTGAAAGCCCAACTCTCTATTTGCCGACATTTTGGGTCGACGTCTCACTCGTTTTGGGGATGACCCTGATGATGCTGTTCACCGCAGGTCACCTGATTACCCACCTGCGCACCATTTTTGCAAAGGACCGTTTTGATGATTGAAATCGCTCTTTTCGCGGTATTGATCCTTGTTGTCTTGCTGACGCTTGGTGTTCCGTTGCCTTACTGTTTTGGGGCTGGCCTGATGGTCATGTATTACCTCGGTGATGTTGTGATGAAGGGCAATATGCTTTGGGGTTTCCAGCAATTGGGCAATCCTGTTCTTTTGGCGATCCCCTTGTTTGTTCTAGCCGGCACGATCATGAGTGTCTCTGGCATTGCCGCATCGCTGCTCAATTTCGTTAATATCTTCATCGGCCATTTGCGCGGCGGATTGGGGGTTGTTGCTACAGTATCTTGTGCGCTGATTGGTGCGATTTCCGGATCTGGCCTGACAGGGGTTGCGGCTATCGGCCCTTTGCTGATCCCTGAGATGGAAAAGCAAGGGTACCCTCGTGAATACGCGACGGCTTTGATTGCCAATGCATCTTTGCTGGGGCTGCTGATCCCTCCATCTGTAACGATGATTGTTTATGGCTGGGTCACAGACACATCAATCCTGGCGTGTTTTCTGGCAACGCTGGGGCCCGGCTTGTTGATCATGCTCAGCTTTTCGATCGTCAACATTCGAATGGCCCGCAAGTTTCCGTTGAACCTGAATGAACCCCCTAAAGGTGCCGAGTTCGTGGCCGAAGCTACGAGCCTGGGGTTCAAAGCGACACCTGCTTTGTTGATGCCTGTGATCATTCTCGGCGGGATCTATGGTGGTATCATGACACCAACGGAAGCCGCGGCTGTGGCCGTGATCTATGCCATCCCAGTTGGGTTTTTGATTTATCGCGGACTGGACGTGAAAACGTTTCTTGGGGCAGGGCGCGAAGCAGCGACATCGGTCGGTGCGATCATGTTGATGATCCTGTTCTCGATGATCTTGAGCCAGATGTTTGTGCTGGAGAGTATCCCGCAAGCTTTGGTTGAAGCGATTTTCTCAATCACAAACAACAAGATGATCTTGCTGATCCTGATCAATGTCCTGTTGTTTCTGGTCGGCATGGTCGTAAACGATGTCACCGCCATCATTTTGATTGCCCCACTCTTGCTGCCCTTGATGCAAGCCATCGGTGTTAGCCCTGTCCAGTTCGCTGCGATCATGGGGGTTAATACCGCAATGGGAGGCGTGACCCCGCCATATGCATCGATCCTGTATCTAGGTGCTCGTATCGGCAAGGTCCCGGTTACCAAAGTGATCCGCCCTGCCATGATGTTGATCTTGCTAGGGTATCTGCCTGTTGTTTTTCTGACCAGTTTTTGGCCGGACCTGTCGCTCGGGCTGCCTCGGTTCTTTGGCTACTAACCGTTCCCACCACTCACACACATCATCTCAAACACTCTAGGAGGAGACCAAAAATGATGAACTTTCTGAAATCAACTTGTCTTGCAGCAACTATTGTTGCGACGGCGGGTATTGCTTCGGCTGATACGCTCAAACTGAGCCACATTCGCCCTCAAGGCGCGACCATCGACAATGAACTGAGGACTTTTGCGGAAAACGTATCTATAGCCACTGGTGGTTCGCTGGATCTGAAGCTGTTCCCGGCTTCTGCACTTGGGGACTATACATCGGTACAGGAACGCATTTCAGTTGGTGCGATTGACATGGCTGTACAGCCTGCTGCCACCGCTGTGGATCGGCGTATGCAGATCAGCGCATTTCCTTATGTGGCAGCAAATTGGTTAGAAGCCAAAAAGATCTATGGCCCCGGTGGCGCAATCCACGGCGCGATGAAAGATTTGTATTCCAAGCAAGACATTACCATGCTGGCAGCGTATCCCGTGTATTTTGGTGGGGTTGCCCTGCACACCGATCCAGTGTCTCCTGGCGACCCGCTCGCGGCCAAAGGCATCAAGGTGCGCGTGCCCGGCATTAAGAGCTTCCAGTTGACGGCAGACGCGTTGGGTTACATCTCTTCGCCGATACCGTTTTCAGAAGCCTTTACAGCAGTTCAAACCGGAGTAGTTGATGGTGTCGTGGGGTCTGGTGCCGAGGGATATTATGCGTCTTTTCGAGATGTCACCTCAGCCTATGTGCCTGTGAATACTCACTTTGAGGTTTGGTACATGATCGTAAACTCTGGTGCATTAGCTGACCTGAGCGATGGTGATCGTGAGGCTTTGGAAGCTGCTGCGTTGGAGTTCGAAGCAAAACGTTGGACCACAGCTGAATCGGATCAAGGCGCCTTTGAACAAAAGCTTGCTGATAATGGTGCCACAATCGTGAAGCTGAGCGATGCAGAACTTGCCGCAACTGCTGATCACGTACGCGCGCAAGTCTGGCCGCAGGTCTTGGCCGACGTAGGGCAGGATTGGGGGCAGTCCATTCTAGACCAGATCGCGCAATAGCTTCTCCCCTGATGCGTGATACTGGACAGGGCGGCCATCTCCTGGGTCGCCCTGTTCATCTAACATTATCAAGGATGCTTCGTTCATGTTCAGGTCGCTTCGGCTTTCGCCCGAGAAAACTGTTTCCGTGACCGTAAACGGTCAAAAAATATCTGCACCCGAAGGGCAAACTGTCTGGGCAACGATGGCTTTGTGTGGAGAAACCATGACACGTCAGGCCGCTATTTCTGGTGAGGCGCGTAGCGCTTATTGTGCAATGGGTGTTTGCTTTGAGTGTTTGGTTGAAATTGACGGTATGGCAAATCAGCAAGCCTGTTTGCGGCGCGCTCGAGAGGGCATGAACATCGAAACACAAAATCTCACCATCCGGTCCGAGGCATCAACTGATGATCTATGATTGCGCTATTGTCGGAGGTGGCCCTGCCGGGATGAACGCTGCCATCTTGTTGGCTGAGGCCGGTGTCCGTGTTGTGATCATGGATCGAGCTGCGCGGGCGGGTGGGCAGGTCTATCGTTCTGCAGCGGACAGTGTTCTGCCAAGGCCAGAAGCACTGGGCCTAGATTACACCGAAGGCGTTGCGTTGATCACTGCGTTCGAGTCTTGCGCAGCAACCCACATCGCAGCGGCAGACGTCTGGCACATCGGTGAAGACGGCACGATACTTTATTCCCTAAATGGCACAACGCGGCAGTTGCAGGCACGTGAAATTCTGTTGTGTCCCGGTGCAATTGAGAGGCCGATGCCAATTCCAGGCTGGACATTGCCGGGGGTTATGACCGCAGGCGCGGCTCAGGTGATGCTAAAGTCAGATGCCGTTGTTGCCGAAAAAGCAATTTTTGCGGGATCCGGCCCCTTACTCTACCTTATCGTTGCGCAATACCTTCGGCTTGGGGTCAAAGTTGCTGGCGTTATAGATACAACGCCCAAAGCGAACTATCTCGCCGCTCTTCCCGGTGGTGTCGCTGCGCTGAGGTCTTGGCCGATGCTGCGCAAGGGGTTGAACCTGATGCGCGAAATATCTAATTCTGGGGTGCCGGTATTCAAAGCCGCGACAAACCTTTCAATATTGGGAAAGACAGCCGCCACAGGCCTTGCATTCGAATGCAACGGAGCTCAGGAAATTCAGGCGGAAACAGTATTTCTGCATCATGGTGTCATTCCTCATTCAAACATGTCTCGATCACTGGGTCTTGAGCACCTTTGGAACGAAGCGCAGCAGTGTTGGCAAGTGAAGACGGATTCATGGGGACAGAGCTCAATCCCGCATATTGCTGTCGCTGGGGATGGGGCTGGGATCATTGGTGCTGATGGTGTCCAATGCGCCGGGCGGCTTGCGGCCTGTAACATTTTGTATCGGCTGAATGTGTTTTCGCTGACTGAACGAGACCAACGTGCGCGCGAAGATCAATCTAAGCTAATTGGAATGGCACCGTTTCGGGCATTCCTTGATCGCCTGTATCAGCCTGTCGAAGAGCTGAGACTTCCTAAAGATCCAGAGACCCTCGTCTGCCGGTGCGAAGAACAGCGGTTAAAGGATCTACGCGCTGGTTATGAAGCAGGAGCGCGCGATCCAAATGCCCTAAAATCTCTGACCAGGTGTGGCATGGGGCCCTGCCAAGGGCGACAATGCGGGCCTATCGTCAGTTCGCTGTTGGCGCGCTGGCGTCAAGAACCAGAAGAGGCTGTTGGTTATTACCGTTTGCGCAGTCCGCAACGCTTGCTGAGTTTAGCGGAGTTTAGCCGTTTTCGGTATGATGATGAAACCGGAACCGAGGCAGAGGTGTCGGGATGAATGCGGATGTAATGATCATTGGTGGCGGCATTCAGGGTTGTTCAACTGCTTATCACCTAGCGTTGCAGGGCGTTTCTGTCATCGTGATTGAAAAAGATTACATCGCGCGACATGCATCGGGTGTGAATGCCGGGGGCGTTCGGCTGTTGGGACGGGACATGGCCGAGATACCAATGTCCAAAGCCTCAATGGAGATGTGGCAGACACTGGACGAAACGCTTAAGTTTGAGACAGGATTCCGTAGACGAACATTGGTAAATGTGGCGGCAGATGGGGCAGACATCGCGATGCTGCAATCGCGCCAAACAGTTATGCAAAAGGCCGGCTACTTCCACGAACATCTTCTGGATCAGTCGCAACTGCGTGAGGTTTTGCCTCATGTGCACTCTTCTTGTGTTGGGGGCGTGACGTCTGAACTTGATGGATATGCGTTGCCCTATCAGGCGACAATGGCATTTCGTCAGGCAGCAATGCAGTATGGTGCCCGTTTTGTCGAAGGAGAGGAGCTCTCTTCGCTTCGTCATGTAGGCCCTGTTTGGATTGGGCGAACGCAAACAACGACCTATGAAGCGGGTACGGTCATCAATTGCGCGGGTGCCTGGGGTGATAAGGTTGCGATGCGCATTGGAGATTATGTCCCACTTAGTTTTGCTGCACCAATGTTGATGATCACGGCACGTCTGCCTCATTTTGCAAAGCCAGTGGTTGGGGCTGTAAGTCGCCAGCTGAGCTTTAAGCAGTTTGAAAACGGAACGGTTTTGATTGGTGGTGGGGCCAAAGGGTTTGCAGATCGCGATCAAAACACAACCCGCCTAGACTATTCAAAGCTGGCTTCCGCGGCAAAAACAGCGATTGAGTTTTTCCCGATTATGGCGAGTGCGTCGATTAACCGGATGTGGGCCGGAATTGAGGGATACATGCCGGACAATCTCCCAGTGATTGGGCCGGCCGTGAATGCACAGAATGCCTTTCATGCCTTTGGGTTCTCAGCGCACGGTTTCCAACTGGGACCAATTGTCGGAAAAGTGCTGGCCGATCTGGTCTTAAACGGAAAAACCGACTTTGATCTCAAGGCCTTTCGAATAGGTCGCTATGAACGAAAAGTACTCTGAACAAAATGGAGCAGACTATGACAATAACACGTATCGAGACCGGCGCTCGGATGAGCAAGATCGTAAAGCACAACGGAGTGGCCTATCTATGTGGGCAAGTTGGCGCTGGCGAGTCTGTCGCAGATCAAACAAAAGATTGCCTGTCTCGCGTCGAGGCATTGTTGACCACCGCTGGGTCTTCGAATGAGCAAATCTTACAAGCTATCGTTTGGCTCGCAGATATGGATGATTTTGCAGAAATGAACGCCGTCTGGGATGCTTGGGTTCCAAAGGGTGCAGCACCTGCGCGCGCATGTGGTGAGGCAAAGCTTGCGAGACCTGAATTGAAAGTAGAGATTATCGTAACGGCTGCTTTCGATGTTTAACAAGATTTCCTGGTATTTTTAGGCCGCGGTCCTTCAGGTTTTTGGCTAAAGCAGGGGGCCTTTTCCGCTTGTGTATCAGCCCTTGTAATAGCCTAACCTGAAGGGATTGGAACTTTTCAATCAGGAAAATGAGTAGTGATAGCGTAGGTTAAACAACGCGTTGAGGTGTTCAGTTGATGAGATCTCGGCTTGCCTCCCGCTTTCTCACGATCTTTGCTTAGGCAGTTCGCTCCTCATTGGTTAAGCGAGGCACATCTCATTTATCGTGCAAGAACTGGTGACGGAACCAAAATACCTATGATGGATTTTAGAATGCCGCCAAGACTTAAAAATTTCCCGCTTCTTCTGGTCTTGGCAGCTTCATTACAGGAGTCTGCTAAGCCCTAGTGGTTGTTCGAGTTTGCTGAAGATCTTAGGAGCATTCCGAAAAGATCGCGAGGGTTGTCAGGATCTGCGAGCAAGTCCAATGCGTGAAACAGCCCTGTCGTTTCCAGTTGATCGCGAACAAAACGCAAAGCGCTGAAATCTTCGATCGCGAATCCAACACTGTCAAACAGGGTGATCTGGGTCTCTGAAGTCCGGCCAGCAACTTTTCCTGAAATGACCTTCCAAAATTCTGTGACTTCGTGATCGTCTGGCAATTGTTGAATTTCACCTTCGATACGTGTCTGAGGGGGATATTCTACAAAAATGTCAGAACGATGCAGGATGGCCTCGGCCAATTCTGTTTTGCCGGGGCAATCGCCACCAATGGCATTGATGTGAACCCCACTACCTACCATGTTGTCGCTCAGAATCGTTGCGCATTGTTTGTCGGCTGTGCAAGTCGTCAAAATCTGCGCACCTTGAATTGCTTCTTCGGGAGTAGTGCAGCTAACGACAGTCAGCCCCTGACCAGCCAGGTTGGCCGCACATTTAGCAGTTGCAGCAGGATCTTTGTCGTAGAGCCTTACGGTTTTCAAACCACAGATTGCCTTCATCGCCAGAGTTTGGAATTCGGATTGGGCTCCGTTTCCGATCATGGCCATCGTATCCGCCCCTTTGGGGGCAAGATGTTTGGCAACAAGGGCTGAGGTCGCCGCTGTGCGCAGCGCAGTCAGCAAAGTCATTTCGCTGAGCAAAACCGGATAGCCGGTCGCGACATCAGCCAGTAGGCCAAATGCTGTTACTGTTTGCAGCCCTTCTTTGGTGTTTTTGGGGTGACCATTGACGTATTTGAACCCATAAACTTCACCGTCAGAGGTTGGCATCAGCTCAATCACGCCCTCGGCAGAATGGCTGGCAACGCGCGGCGTTTTGTCGAACAGATCCCAACGCAAAAAGTCAGCTTCGATGTATGCCGCGATCCCTGTCAGCATCTGTTCGATCCCGATGCGATGAACGAGTTGCATCATATGATCGACTGACACAAACGGAACCAAAGCTTTGTCGGAGGGGGAAAGGGATGTGTGGGTCATGCTGCGGTCCTTTTGGGGCGGCGAGTGAGGTGGATACCTGCGATCATGCAGCGGACAGACCCGCCGGCGGTTTCGATCGTTGGGATATTTAATGGAAGGGGTATTGCAGTGCGTTCGATGATGGCAATCTGATCAGGGCGTAGAGCGTCAAGTGCACGTGCTGACAATGCCAAAACGCGTTTGTTGCCAGTCAGTTCAATCGCGTTTCCTGCGAAAGAGGCAATTTGCTCGGCTGAAAGATCGATCACTGTGCGCCCGGTTTCGCTAAGGCGGTCCAGAATGGTGCGACGTCTATCCAGATCCTTGATCATGTCCAGACAGATCAATGCAAATTCGGTTCCAATGCCCATCAAGACATTTGTGTGATAAATAGCGCGTCCCTGTTGATCGGTGGCGTCAAAGCAGAGCGGCTCATAGTTAAAGTGGGTGCAAAACCGTTCCAGTATAATGGGATTTGCCCGATCGGATCGCGCCACGTAGGCGATGCGCCCGATGTGGTCCAGCACCATTGCCCCTGTGCCTTCTAATGCCAGCCCGTCTTGTTCCAGGCCGCTGTAGTCAACGACGTCGGAAACTCGATAGTCTTGTTTGAGCATGTCGATGACGTCCGTACGCCGTTCGCGCCGGCGATTTTCCACATGCATTGGGTAGAGAGCAACATGCCCTCCAGTGTGGGTGGAGAACCAATTGTTTGGGAAAACACTGTCTGGTGTCTCCCTTTCCCCGAAATCATCAAAGACATGCACCTGAACGCCCGCCTTACGTAAGCAAGAGGTGGCAGTGTCGAACTCTTCAAGCGCGCGTTGGGCGACGTTTGTAGCGGTATCAGGCGTTTGAAAAGCGTTGTCGAACCGTGTTTCGGGATTGGACTGAAAATTGTGGGGGCGAATCATAACGACGGCTGCGGGGGCTTGAATCGTGGTCATAGAAAGCTCCGCGTGGGGCGGTCAAAGACACGACGCCCAAGCGCTGAGGCTGCAAGATCCACCATCAATTGAGCTGTCCGGCCGCGTTCATCCAGAAAGGGGTTAAGCTCAACAAGATCCAAAGAGGTCATCAAACCGCTGTCACAGATCAGTTCCATGACCAAATGCCCTTCGCGCATCGTCGCGCCACCGGGAACAGTGGTTCCAACAGCCGGTGCTATTGAGGGGTCTAGAAAATCAACATCCAATGATACATGAAGCAGGCCATTTTGTTCATCGACATGTGCAAGAAAATCAGTGAGGGGCTTGGAAATCCCTGTTTCATCAATCTGGCGCATGTCATGAAATCGGATGGCGGTCTGTTGCAACGCTTCACGCTCTGCGTGATCGACGGATCGTAGGCCAAGGATGCAAATGTTTTCTTGTGGGATTGGTGATGTGACAGCCGGAAACCCTGTAAAACCTTCGCGTCCTGTGACATAGCCTAATGGCGTCCCATGCAAATTTCCGGAATCCGTCGTCTGGGGGGTATGGAAATCGCTATGTGCGTCTAACCAAAGCACGAACTGGGGCCGTTTCTTTTTGGCCGCATAGTTTGCAACGCCAGCAACACTGCCTAAGGCAAGCGCGTGGTCACCCCCTAAAAAAATTGGTAGCCCGTGTTCCATCGAATCCTCGGCGATACGAATGAGCCGGTGTGTCCAACCTATTGTTTCATTTAGCTGATTCAGGTGTGTGCTTTCTGATTCAGGTTGGTGATTGGCAGGCGTTAAGTTTCCCATATCTTTGACCGAATGACCCAAGTCCTGCAACGCGTCGCCTAATCCAGCTGTGCGATAAGAATCCGGGCCCATAAGACAGCCCGCTCTGCGCTTGCCGCTATCGACTGGTGCACCGATTATGATACAGTGTTTTGAAGTCATCATCCGCCTCAGGAAAAATTGTGATGACCCAATAATTGTGCATTTCGTGTTGTAATCCACTGCTTAAATCGACCATAATGAAGGTCAATTTAACGAATTGGAGCTTAAGTTGGACAAAACGGATGAGCGGTTGATTGCTGCATTGCGCCATGACGCGCGTGCGTCGCTTTCGGATCTGGCGTTGCAGCTTAACCTATCCCGCACAACTGTGCGTGCGCGCATTGAAAGATTGACACAGCGCGGGGATATCCTTGGTTTTACTGTCGTCCTCAAAGAAGATGTCCTGCACGATCCGGTGCGTGGCCTGATGATGATCGGAATCGAAGGGCGTGGAACAGTCCGCATTACCCGGCAACTTCATGGGTTGAAAGAAGTTCGGGCAGTACATTCCACCAATGGACGCTGGGATTTGATCGTTGAGTTGGGTACCGAGACGTTGGAACAGCTCGATACCGCTTTAGCTAAGATACGGATGTTCGAAGGCGTACAGTCCAGTGAAACCAGCTTGCTGCTTTCAACCAAAAAGTCGACTTAAACTGGCTCGGTCATCGTGCGCGTGCTGCCATCATCCAAATCGCAAGCAACCCGAGTGATGCGAGTGCATTCCAGTTTGCCATTGTCAAACCCAAGAAGAAGGGTTCCAACGTATCACACATGACCAATGCTGGCACATCTGATCCACCGGGCAATAGCGAAGTTGCATCAAGTCCTGAGAGTGCATCCGAACTGCCAGTGCAGCTAGCTGGGCCTTCCCACCAAACGCGCTCGACTCCGCTGTGGAAGATCGCGAGACCGGCAGCAACCGCCGCCGCAAATGCGCCCAGCAATGCAAAGGCGCGTGCGGGTAACAGGAAATAGATTAAGCCGACGCCAATTGCTGCTGCATGTGGCCAACGTTGCCACAGGCACATTTCGCAAGGCGCCCAGCCGAGCGATTGAAAGAAAAAGGCACCTGCAAGCAATGCGGCAGAGCCGCAAGCGGCCATCAGGACAAGGCTTTTCTGAGTGATCATAGGTATTTCACCAGCAAGAATCCCCCGACGAGAAGGATGATGAAGAGGGTGAAAAGCAGACCGAGCCGCTTTTCGATGAAGTCTCGGATCGGTTCGCCAAATTTCCAAAGTAGCCCTGCGACAAGGAAGAACCGCAATGAACGGGCCAGAATTGAGGTGGCGATAAAGGTTCCCAAAGGCATGCCCGTCCAGCCAGACATGATCGTGATGACCTTGTAAGGAAAGGGGGTCACGCCCGCAGTTAGGACGGCCCAGAACCCCAGATCGTTGAAACGCGTGTTGAATTCTGCCATTGCGTCCGTTTTGCCCATTGCGGCAAGGATCGGTTGGCCAATGCTCTCATAGAAAAACGCACCAATTGCATATCCTAACAACCCGCCAAGGACTGAAGCGGTTAACGCCACGGTTGCGATGAGCCAGGCCTGCTTCGGCCGGGCAAGAATCATTGGGATCATCAGCACATCCGGAGGAATCGGAAAGACAGAGCTTTCAATGAAAGCGACAAAAGCGAGAACCCAGAGCGCATGCGGGTGTTCGGCAAAACTGATGGTTTTGTCGTAAAGTCGCTGTAACATGGATTTACTCGCCTTCAGAGAGGGGCTTTATGAGGAAGAACCATGTACGTGAGGGCAGGTCAACCAAGCGCGTGTGACAAGAGTTTTAAAAAGTGGGTTTTTGCCTATGGACCTTTCTGTTCGGGAACGGTAATCCCTACCGCAGAAGCCCAAGTGGCGGAATGGTAGACGCAGGGGATTCAAAATCCCCCGCCTTAACGGGCGTGCCGGTTCGAGTCCGGCCTTGGGTACCAATCTATTTAGACGTTTAACGTCAGATAGTTAGGCTTCGAATACAAGGCTCGATGCGGAAACGCATTGAGCCTTGTTTCATTTCATTTGGATTCTTTGACTTGATTTTTGTTGCGCTTTCTTCAGTTGTTTTGAAGAAGTGAAATATTGAAAACTCCTGCATTCAAGTCGATCTGATCCAAAGCGTTTCGACCTAATGTATCTGTCTTATAAGTCAGCGAAACCCCAACTGATCTGAAGTTGAAGGGATGCAGGTGACCGGGGCCCTTGATGACCTTATAAGTCATCAAACAGGTCAGTTGCTTGCTCTGCACGATTGAACTTTTGGGCGAAACACGAATAAGGCGCCTGCCGTCATAAATGCGCAGGGATCCCGGACATTGGGTCTGAGCCGAAACAGCGCCAAATGCGTCTATCATATCGGTGGCGATGAGGGGCGCGTTTTCCAAATCGAGAGCCATCGCATTTTTGTATGGGGGCGTGACACGGGTTTGAACGACGCGTTCGTTTCGAAACAGAACGGAAACCTTTCGCGTTCGTTTCGGGGATACGTTACTGACGCGGTATTCGTAGGCCTGCCTACCGTCTGGACCGGTGGACGGCTGTCGTACGCCTTTGAAAACACCATCAAAAACTCCCATTGGAGTATTGTTGAGACGTGCAGTTAAGGTGCTATGTAAACCGTGGTCTTTCTGCGTGCGACTATAGGTGACCTGCCCGAGTGTGCGGCCCATCATCTGAACGTCAAATAGCTGTGTCTCGGCCATCACAGTTTGAGCATGTGAGAGCATCGTCAAAGTTTGGATGGTCAGAATAACGTGTGTAAGGCGACTCATCATGTGATTGTGGCCCATAGCGCGGTCAGATCTCTTGGTATCAACGTGGCATCGGAGGGTATTAGATTTGCCGGCAATCAACCAACTTTTGCCTCACCGTGTTCCGGGGGGCTCCAGGTGCGGTTTTGGTCTTCTTCGGAGAGTAGTGCCAGCTGGCCTTCTATTTCCGTCTGAACGTCATTTCTAAAGACATAGAAATGTTCGAACATTGCCAGCATGGAGAAAAACCCTTTGAGACCGGCTTTGTTGTTCCGATAAAGATCAAGCGAGGCGCGCCAGAACAAACCACGCGAAGAGCGTATTAAACCATGTAACGATAGGACTTTGAGCATCGTCATCACTTGCTTGAAGTTCAGTGGAAATGAACTTGGCGGGATACCTTTGGTTGGCCAAACTCCGTCCTTGGTTGCCATGGCGTGACGATAGGCGCGATCCATGTAATGCCTCGGTTCATATAGGTTTTCATAGATTGAGGTGTGTTCTTGGGCCAATTCGGTAAGGGGACGTGTGGGGACAAAATTAGTTAAACGATTTGAGTTCAAATCCGCGTCGCGCTCTGTTTGCAGTAATCTCCCTTCGGCGCGTAAGCGATCTGTTAGGGCTGTTTTGGGCAGGGCTTGCAATAAGCTGACGATCACCATGGGGATCTGCGCATCTTCTACAAATTCGAGAATGCGCTTGTCCGCGCCGGGTTTCTCGCCATCAAACCCAATGATGAACCCTCCGATGATTTTTAGGCCTGACTGATTGATGGTTTTAACCCGATCAACCAGTGACCCGCGTACATTTTGCTTTTTCTTGATATGGATAAGGCTGTCTTCATCCGGCGTTTCAATTCCTACAAAGACAGTAGTGAAATTCGCCTTGCGCATCATCGACATAAGCCCCGGATCTTCGGCCAGATCCACTGATGCCTCAGTCGTGAATGTAAACGGAAATCCATGCTCTGTTTGCCAAGCGATCACCTCGTCCAACATAGGTTTCACTGTTAGCCGATTGCCGATGAAATTATCATCCACCATAAAGATGCCACCGCGCCACCCCAGATCATACAGTTGGTCCAACTCTTCGCGAATTTGGGCGGGAGTTTTGGTCCGAGGTCTCCGCCCGAAAAGAGTTATGATATCGCAAAATTCACATAAAAATGGGCACCCACGGGAAAACTGAATAGACAGACTGTTGTAGTCGTAAATGTTGATCAGATCAAAACGTGGCTTGGGGCTGGTATGCATGTCAGCCTTTTGCCCTTTTGCGGTAAAAGTTCCAGACGTTGCTCCATTTAGAAGCGCTTCGACGAAAATGGGAATTGTGAGCTCACCTTCATCCAAAACAGCGAAGTCAGCGCCGGCTTCTAATACTTCATCCGGCAGGGACATTGCGTAGGGGCCACCAACTGCAACAGGCTTGCCGCGTTGCTTTGATTCCCGGATCAGCCCAAGCATATCTGCGCGTTGCACGATCATGCCTGATATGATTACGAGATCAGCCCAGTCCCAATCGGTATCTTCCAAGGTTTGAAAATCTCGGTCGACCAATCGGAATTCCCAATCCTGTGGCAGCAATGCTGCGACTGTCAGCAAACCCAAAGGCGGTAAGAGCGCTTTGCGTCCCAATAGTTTCAGAGCGCCTTCGAAAGACCAAAAAGACGTAGGAAAATTGGGATTTATCAATAGTACCTTCATATCGCGCCACCTTGAAAATCTTTGCGGATTACTGGGCCTTGTAGGGAATAGGTAACAGAAAAATACCTTTGCACCTAATCTTCAGTTTTCGGAAGGATTGCGGCCAGAATTTCGCGCGGTTTTCGTGGGTTCCAGCCCAGATCTGAGTAACTGCGTGTTGGATCGGTCCTGACAACTTTGTCGTAAAGAAAGACAATGCGTTCTTTGTTCAAAATCATATTACGCCCCGTCCATGATCCGATCCAATCCATAACCATGGCAGCAGCCCGAACCAAGCTTTCAGGCATGTCAGGCGGAGGTTTCCGCCCAGTCATTTCCCCAAGAATTCCAAAAATTTCGCCCATGGTAGCTTCACCGGCGGACGCAATATAGCGCGTTCCGGGTATACCATGGTGAGCCACAAAGAAGAACAATTCAGCCAGATCTTCGACGTGCACCATACCCAAGGGGCGATCTTGTGCGGGCCAAAACGGGAGGTGCCCGTTCAGGTATGCGCGCAAAGCTCTGCCAAAGTGAGGTTCGTCGCGCCCAAAAATTCCGGGCGGCAGAACAGAATATGTAGAGAATCCGGGTCGATTTCTGGCGAGTACCAAGGCCTCAGCTTGGGTCTTGGTTTCATCATAGCAAGAGGCATAGTCTGTATCTGTACGAACATGGTCTCCATCTACCCGGGCCCCAGCGGTATCCCCCAGGGTGCGAACCGTGGAGCAATAAATGAATTTAGGAACACTAGCGGATTGGGCTGCCTCTAATAGGGCGCGAGTTCCGTCCAGATTAACCTGTTTCATCAAGGTGCGATCAACTGTTCCGAGATCCACATAGGCCGCTGTGTGTATTATAAGATCAATCCCGTGTAAAACTTTGGTCAAACGGCTAGTCTGCCGAGGCAGAGCCAGATCAATCTCAACGCGGGTCACGCTTGTACCCTCAAGCAAATCCAAGTTTGAATTTGTCCTGACCATGGCGGTCACGGCGTAACCTTGCGCAAGGAGGTGCCGCACAACATGCGATCCAACATACCCGTTTGCACCTGTCACAAAAGCCGTCTTTAGCTCTGGCATTTGCTCATCCTTGTTTAAATGTAGGTTCGATTGTAGGCTTCAAAGGATTGCCTTGTCCCTGAATAGTTTGAGTTTTCATGCAAGTAGTTGATGACTATCTCCACAGCGTTGTTGCAGCCGACCTGGATCCTGATGAATTTGTTGTTCGGGAAAAGCAGGGCAATACAGTTGTCATGGAATGCAAGCGAACGGGCAGGGTGCATCGGGTCCTGAATTTCTGCGACAATGACATTTTGGGGTTTGCCCAAGACAGGGCAGTCAAAGACGCTGCGATACAGGCTATCGAGGATTTTGGAACCTCAAACAGTGGGTGTATGGCGTTGTGTGGTCGCAGCACCCCTCACGAAGAATTGGAGCGAGAGATCGCCAATTTTAAAGGGGTTCCGCATACTCACCTGTTTCTGAATGCTTGGATGGCGTTGCAGGCTTTCATGGATGGGTTTTGTCACCTTGCGATACCGGTGCCCGGATTTAGCAACACAAGGCCCGTTTTGGTCATGACTGACATCTTAAATCACGGCTGCATTACCACTGCGGTTGTGAATGCAGGATCTAGGTCAGGGAAGTTGCTCACCAACAGTCCCGAGGTTCGCGTGAAAAGCTACAAGCATTGCGACATGGATCATTTGAGGAAAAAGCTGAAGCGTCTGGCTCGTCCCGAGGACAGGGTATTGTTACTAACTGACTCTGTCTTTTCTATGGATGGGACAATTGTTCCGCTGCCGGAACTCGTTGATGTCCTAGCGGATTATCCGGGTTCCACTTTGGTGTTGGATGAGGCGCACGCCTCAGGTGCTATCGGGCCTCGTGGGGGCGGGATATTTGACTATCATAGAATGACGCCTGAGATGCTGATGGCCAAAGGGGTTAATCCTGTGATCCTGACGACGTTTTCCAAGTTTGCAGGGTCGGCCGGAGCCGCGATCAGCTCCTATTCCAAAGGGTTAGAGAGGCTGTTGAATGCTTGCCCAACTTCGATTGGGACAATTTCATTGCCTCCTTCAGCTGCAGCTTCTGCTGCCGAAGCCATTCGACAGCTCCGTGGGCGCCCGGAATTGGTGGCAAGGTTGATGCAAAATGCCTCCTATGCGCGCGAAAACTTGAAGCAGGCAGGGTTTGAGGTATTGGGAGAAACGAATGTTCTACCCATGGTTTTACCTGCAGGGGTGCCACCCAAACATGTGGCGCGGTATTTGATTGAAGAACATGGTATTTGGGTCTCGCCGGTTTGGTATATCGCGCGTCCAAGATTGCGCGCTGTTGTTTCGGCCCAACATACAAACGCTGAAATTTCTAAATTAGTTGATGCTTTGGATCAGATGCGTTCAGTGTTTTACCCACACTCTGCAGCGGTCAATGCTGTATGAATTTTTGTGTTGGACCCATCCAAAATACGTCCGATTTTAAGCGGTTCGAACGCGTTCCTAATGTTGTATATCGCGATGACCCTAATTGGGTTCCGGACATGCCAGGCGCCATCAAGGGGCAATTGGGACCAGAGTCAAAGTTTCTGCAATACGGTCGGTTTCAGGCGTTTCTCGCCCAAACTGATAACGGGGAGCTACTGGGACGGATCGTTGCTTCGGTTAATTCGCGACTTTGTGCAAAAGAAGGTAAGCAAATTGGTAGCTTCGGGTATTTTGAGACCATTCATGATCACGATGTTTCGGATGCCTTGTTTGATGCAGCAACAACTTGGTTGATAGAGCAGGGATGTGTTTTGGGCCGTGGTCCGATTGATCTGTCCACGCATATCGGTGGGCTCACTTTGGTCAATGGGTTTGATGAGCCTGCCTATATCAGAATGCCTTACAACCCGAGCTACTATCCCTCTTTGATTGAAAGCGCGGGATGGCACGGAGTCCGGGATGCATTTGCTTTCGATTTTGCCATGGAACCGTTGGCCCCGGCCTTTGAGCGGGCGTATCGTTTGGCGCTACGGGCGGGGATCACCTTTCGTGCGGTTCATACGAAAGGTGAGGCAATGCGCAGTGATCTGCGCGCGATACACCGCATATTCGCCACCAGTTTTGAAGACAATTGGAGCGCAACTGAGCGAGATGTCTCTGAATTTGTAGATGAAGCTGAGCAGATGAGGCACATCATCGACCCCAGGTTATTTCCCGTTGCTGAATATAACGGAAAAGTGGTCGGGTTCTGGCTTGGTTTGCCGGACATCAATCGCGCATTGCGCGCCTCACGCGGGTGGCCAACTCCGCTTGTGTTTGCGCATTTGTTATGGAAACGACGTAGGCTGGATTCAGCGCGCGTGTTAGCTGTTGCGATCCTACCTGAGTTTCAAAAACCGCGTTACGCCTTGGGGCCGGCCCTTGTTTACCTAGGAATGGATGGCGGGGCATCTGGCGGGCACCCTTACCAACGGGCGGAATTGTCCTGGGTTTGGGAAAACAATGCACGATCTTTGGGATTGATCCGCGGTGCCGCAGGGCGTCACTATAAAACCTATCGTATGTTCGAGCGGAAATTGGATGGGCGGACCTAAAGTAAAGGAAGAAAGTAGGCGAATGGCGATGAAAACCTTATTGATGTGTGCGACCATTGCGGTGGCAACGACAAATAGTGGCTTGGCACAAACCCCTGCATCACCAACGCTTGTTGCGGGTCTTGGTTATGTGGAACCCGAAGGTGGCGTTACCAAAGTTGCCGGAGGTCCGTCCATCAGCAACAGCGTTGTTTACGAATTAAAAGTCGCCGAAGGGGATACCGTTAAACGAGCAGATTTGATTGCCGTACTGGGGGACAATGCGCTGATGCAGGCGGCCCTTATTCAAGCAGAAACAAGGGTTAAGGTCCAAGAAGCTCAATTGGCGCGGGTACAGGCCGGCGCGATGAAAAGTGAGCTGGATGCCAAAAAAGCAGTCGTTGATCGATTAAAGAAAGAACTTGGAAACGTCGTTAAAGAATGCATTCGCCAGCAAAATCTATATGAACGGAAAATCATTTCAGAGGCGGTGTTCTTGCAAAACTGCAACCGCGTTGATGTGACTGAGGGACGCCTGAACGAAGCCGAGGCGACATTGGCTGCCGTTGCAACCATTCGTCCCGAAGATATCTTGATCGCAGAAGCGGAATTGATAAGTGCACGCGCAAACGTTGGGCATGCGCGGGTCGCTTTAGAGGGCACTTTTGTGCGCGCCCCGACCAATGGAACTATTTTAAAGGTTCACGCGACAGCCGGTGAACGGATCGGCCCGTCGGGGCTGGTCGATATGGGATTTGTAGAACGCATGTGGGTGTCAGCCGAGATTTACGAAAGTGATATCTTGAAAGTGCAACCGGGGCAAAGCGCCTCTGTTATTGCGGATGGAATCGAGCAGAAAATCGAAGGCGTCGTGAAGAAAATCGGCCTGACGGTCTCCCGTAATGAACTGTTGTCGAACAATCCTACTGCGGACGTAGATGCCCGCGTGGTGGAGGTGAAAATTCTTTTGAATGAAGAAGATAGTCACCATGTTGCGGGGCTTACAAACCTGCAGGTTTCAGTCGTCATTCATCCTTGAAATTGGCGCTGATTGCTCGGCCTGCGTATCGACGTTGAAACGGGACCACATCTCGTCGGTGATGACGGCCCGTGTAGCACGTGACCGACTTATCATTTCCGAAAAATCCGCGGCTTTGATTTCTAGAACGCGCACAGGTTGATCGCCACGGACCTCGATCGACGCATTTCGACGGCCATTCTCAGTTAACAACCCCATTTCGCCAAAATAGGTGCCGCGTTTGTGGAAATGGGCCAGATCGCTTCGGCTTCCATTGGTTTCTTGGCGGAACACGTTCACAGCCCCTTTGACCAAAATAAAGAATGCATCAGCCGGATCGCCCTGTTTCAGAATTTGTTCACCGGGCTGGAATTCGCGCGACACAGCTTTTGAGGCAATTTCGGCAAGGTGACGATCATCAAGGTTTGGCAAAACAAGAGAGATTTGTTCCGTGATCGCCGTGCCAATGCGCCCATCGATCATATGAAGGATCTCGTCAGCGCTATCCAGGATTCTCATATTGTGCGTGACAATGATGGCCGCACTGTTTTGTGCTTTGGACAGACGTTGGACGAGGTCAATAATGTCACGCCCGGTAGAGGTATCTAGAGCGGCCGTAGGTTCGTCTGCGATCAACAGTTTGGGACGGTGGACCAGCGCGCGCGCGATGGCAACGCGCTGCTTCTGCCCGCCTGACAAATCCGCAGGGTAGTCATTGACCCGATCCCCTAAACCAACCGCATCCAGCATCTCCTCAGCCTGCGCCCGGGCTGTTTTTGCGTTGTAATAGGGCTGTATTTCAAGGCTTTGTTGTACGTTTTGCCGGATCGACATGAAGTCGAGAAGATTAAAGTGTTGAAACACATATCCAACGCGTTTGCGCATTTCCAACAGTTTTCGGGGACTGGCTTTGTGGAGTTCAGCGCCAAAAAGCTTAAGGCTGCCTTCTTGGACGGAACGAAGGCAACCAACCAAAGATATCAGAGTTGTTTTGCCAGATCCGGAGTACCCTGTGAGGAACACGTTTTGCCCGGGCCTTACGTCAATATCGATTCCGTGCAGCACTTGCTTCATGACAGAGGCGTCTTTGTAGCTGTGTTTGAGGCCGCGGATTTTTACGATTGTATCATCTGTGTTTGACATGTCTGGACTACCCAAAAAGATCGGCCGGATCGGCGTCGTTGAGTTTGCGAATAGCCAACAGGGCCGAAATAACACAAATGAAGGCGATGGCCCCAAAGACGATAGCTGCGACCTCCCACGTCATTTCGAAACGTAGCGCGGTTGCCTTGGCAATGACATCGTACATTAAAAAGCTAAGCCCGAGGCCAGGTAAAAACCCAAGAACGGCTAACATCAAAGCAGATCCCAGAACGATCCTGCGCAGTTGTCCGTTGCTGAACCCGATGGCCTTTAGGGTTGCAAAATCCCGGATGTATTTTGAGATCAGTTGAAACAGGATTTGGTAAAGAATGACGATCCCAACCGCGACGGCCCCACCAAGTCCAAAGCGAAAGATGATCCCAATCGGAGTTTGGAATTCATAAAAATCCCGTTCTTGGTCTAATAAGTCTGGCAGCGCCACAACTTTAACATCTTCTGGCAGGTACGCATTCATTCTCGCGGCGACTTGCGTGGCGTCCGATCCGGGGTGCAGTTGGATCAGCCCCAGATTAATTTTGGAGCGCGGGCGGTTAAATACCTCCATAAAGGTTTCGTCGCTGGTAATGATGTGGGAGTTCGCGGATTGGTTCACGCCAACATCGAACAAACCAGTCACCCGAATGCGCGCTTGATGGCGACCACCGCGAACTTCGATACTATAATCTTCGTCAGATTTCACTGTCTCGATGATCTTGGAAAACGACTGCTTGGAGCGTTGGTCGATCAACACATTTCGCTTTATCTTGAGCTTGTCATACTGCTCATAGACGCTGTCTAGTAACATGACATCCCAGGTCAGTGGCAAACCAATGGCTTGAACTTTGCGCAGATATTTTTCGCCCCCTTCAGGGTCGCGCATCAAAACACTGGACCAGTAAACCGGAGCGACGCGAGTGACTTCTTCAAAGGCTAGAGTTTGATTTAGGCGCAGTTCTGAAAATGTGGGGGTACGAAGAACCGTAACCGCAGATGAATTCAACATCACAGCATCGGCGTTAAAACTGGCGGGAAGATCCAGCAACGTGTTCAAAAAGGAAGAGCGAAACCCGATCTGCATGAAAAGAAGAACGGTGATGAACGTGATACCTAAAGCCGCAGAAACCGTTTGCGCCTTTTGATGGCGTAACTGAAGCCAAGAGATCCACGTTTTTCTGAACATCAATACCGTCTTGAGTTAAAGTTTGAACTATAAAAGGGCCAATTGATGGCCCGTGTAAACCTAGCTTATGTGTTAATCTGGTACCCTAATTCTGTAGCCAGAGCGAGAGACGACGGGCTAAACCCGTCAGTGGGTGTTTTTGATCTCGTAGATCCTTGGCGAAATACCGGGTTGTGCAGAAATTTTGTATCATTTCCCAGTGGTGCGTTCGGCGGCCCGACATGCGCAAAAGGTCCGTTTTCCGGATGCAGCATTTGGTCAAGTATGTCAGCGTGAAAGGGCAGGTGAAGGCGTGCTGTAAGATCCTTAAAGAGGGCTTCGGGCTGAGTCATTAGATCTTCGCCTCTGACCGTGACTTTGCGATCTTTCGGAATTGTGTGCAGGAAGTCCACGATCCTTTTGTTGCAGTAGGTCCAGACAGCCTCGTCCTTGACAAACCAATGCAGAGGGATCCCGAACCTTTGCTTAACGCCTTTAAACGCCTCTTGGATGGACAAACGCACGTCCCGGGGATCCCGGATCAGATGAATATATCGGGCGTTTGGACAAATGCGTTCCGTTCGATGCAGGAAATTGGGGTGCGCCGTTAAAATGGGTTCCTTTGCCAACAATGTTTGCGGTGCCACCCGTTCGCTGAGGTGCGCCCAAAGGCGAGCGGTTGTCCAATCCCGACGGTTGTTCAACCATTCGATGGCTGCCTGAACCTGCTCAGCGGATTGCCCCCCAAATTCCAACAGCGAGATCGTGCGATGTATCCCGTCTAGTGTAAAAATTCGATACAAACGCGACCTGCGTTGAAGCTGACCCACGGTTTCTGCCGCGAAAAGGCGCATCTCAGGAAAACCAAAAAGATCGGGGTGTTCGCCAAGCATTGTGCCAAACAGGGACGAATAGGACCTTGGGCTGGAGAGGATGAAAATAGGAGGCACGTTTCCATTCTACCTTTTGTTTTTTTTAGCCATATCACACTTTCTGATGTCAGTGGAGTTTGTTCTAAGTATGTGAGTTGTACTGGTTTCGCGGGGAGCCGATTACCGTGTGGGTATTAGAGAATTGTTTGCATTTGAACCTAAACTGAACCACATTTCTGAACTGTAGAACTGTTCGTTATCGATCACAGTTGGCAAAAATAAACGGGTCGGGGCAATCAAGTTTTCCTATCAATTTGTAGAAGTGGGCCTTCTTGAATTTGCGATTTGATCAGAAAACACTAAGCAATGTAGGCAATGTACTTGTTTGTTGTGCAGTGGCTACTTTGGGTTGTGCGGGCATGATCTGGATTAATGGTCCTTTACCCTTTTTGTTGGGGAGCTTGCTGGCTGTCGCCGCTTATTCCATCTTGGTTTCATCAATCTGGGATGTAATGCCCTTCTTTCCTGTCGCTTTTCGTCAAATTGGGGTTGCCATTTTGGGGGCAATGATTGGCGTACGGTTCTCTCAGACTGAAATGTTAGACATGAGCGGCCTTTCAATCTCTTTGATGCTGGTGATACCGCTCATGTTGGTCATGCATGGGGCGGGGTATGCCGTCCTTCGAACTTTGGGACAATACGATCGCCCGACCGCTTTCTTTGCCAGCTTACCAGGTGGCCTGATCGAAGCCTCGGTATTAGGGGAAAAAGCTGGTGGAGACGCAGCCCGCATCAGCCTGCAGCATCTTGTCCGGATCATGTTAGTTGTCCTGACCGTGCCGATTTTCCTTTCCCAAATGTCGGGGGAAAGCTTGCGTGTTGCTCAGGCGATAAACGAACCATCTGCTGCGTTTAAGATGTTGGATTTGCTACTTTTGATAGGGGTCGCTTTTGGGGGGATGAGTGCGGCGCGTTATCTGCGCCTGCCTTCGGCACACCTGCTTGGGCCGGTGGCTGTTGGGGTCTTGTTCAGTCTTTGCGGGAACGTTCAAATTGACCCACCTGCGTGGTTGATTGCCGGAGCGCAAATTATTGTCGGCGTCAGCCTGGGTGTGCGATACGCAGGAACGTCTGCTAACGCATTGGTCTCTGGACTCATAAATGGTCTATGTGTGGTGGGGGTGACTTTACCTCTGGCGTTCTTCGCTGCATGGTGCGTTCACCCGTTTAGCCCAGCAAGTTTTGAGGCCCTCGTCTTGTGTTTTGCGCCCGGCGGTGTTGCAGAATTGAGCGTAATTGCCCTTAGTCTCGGGTTAAGCCCAGTGTTGGTGGCCTTGCACCATCTTATCCGAATTGGCGGTGCTTTGGGGTGGGCTGTTTTTGTGGGATGGACGGGTCGGGTTACCTCTTAGGTTCATTCCTTTTTGAAATGTGGGCTCTTAAATTCAGAGGCCAAGCACGTTGAACGAGTAAAGTGAAGAATGTCCTTACCACTAAGATCTCTACTGATGCAGGCATCGCTGTATCAGGCGGCGCGGTTCGATAAGAACACTCATTACAGTCGTCAGGCCCAAACAAGTACCTTGCAAGAGATTCTAAAGTATTCAGCCCCTTCTGTAATAGGGCGGGCTCTGGGTATTAGATTGGGAATGGATGTAGATGCTTTCCGCCGTCAGGTTCCGCTGCATACGTATGACGGATTTTCCCCCTTCGCAGACCGGATTGCACAGGGGGAAAAAGGGATCACCTCGAACCAGCATGTTCTGTGCTTGGCTTCAAGCAGTGGAACGACGGGAAAACGCAAAATGATCCCGATCACCCGGAAATCACATGCCGTGCGACAGAAAGCACGACTTGCCGCGGCGGGTTATTTGGTGCGGGCCTTACGAAACAAGGCCCTTTCACATGGGCGTCTTATGGTTACGAGCAGTGCCGCCATGATGGGGGAAACAGAAGGCGGCGTGCCATTTGGGTACACCAGCGCCTGTTCGCACAGTTTAAACCGCAGCAAATACTCGGCCCGTGTCGTGACACCTTATCCCTTTGATGTGATGGCGATCCCTAATGTACGCCAGCGCCACATCATGAGTTTTCTCTTCGCGATCCGGGACCCAGAATTGCGCTTCATTTCAGGGAGCTTTCCGCCGTTCTTGCTGCAGATCGCTGGGCAATTGTCTGAAGAAACGCCATTGCTGATATCTATGCTGCGCAAAGGCGGGGTTCCAGATGGTATCGATCTGGATGGCCCGACCCGCAAACGCCTGAACCGCATGTTGCCAGCTGATCCGAACCGCGCAGATTTTCTGGAACGAATTCTTGAAACCAAACAGACGCTCAAACCTTTGGATATCTGGCCTGGCTTATCTGCTTTGTGCACCTCAAGTGGGGTTGCCTCGGACCCCTATTTACCGAGGATCGCTAAAGCATTTGGTCCACTGCCTATCTTTGGTGGGTTATATTCGTCTACCGAAGCAATTTTTGGAATTCATACGGACCTGGATGATGGATCTGCAACCTTGGCTATCAACACAGGTTTTTTCGAGTTCATCCCCCAGTGTCAATGGCATGCTTCAAACCCTGAAACGGTGCTTGCACACGAGGTAGAGGTTGGCGAAGAGTACCGGATTGTCACCACTAACTTTCACGGACTTATGCGCTATGATATCGGCGATATTGTTCGGATCACCGGCTGGCACAATTCGGCGCCAAGGCTAACTTTCCTGCGCCGTCGTGGTGGGCAGTTGTCAGCAGTGCACGAAATGACGACGGAAGCCGACATAGATCAGGCCTTGTCCGAAGTTATGTCGCTGAGGGGCATTACTTTTAGAGATGCAGGCGTTACCCTTGAATGCGGGGGCACGACCCAGCGGTATTTATGGATGTTGGAATTGGAGGGAGATACTCCATCCATAAATCCGGATATCCTAGCAAGCGATCTCGATAATGCGCTTGGGCGGTCTAACATCGCGTATAAAAATAGGCGGGAGGACTATATTCCGCCTCCGCGCGTTATGCTGTTTTCTCCGGGCGCAATCGCGCAGTTTTTGGGGCGCTCAACAGAGCCAACCACAGACGATCAGCTCAAACCACGTCGTATTCTTTACGGGACACCGGATTTGATCACTCTCATTGAGAGTGGAACGTCTACCTCTAAATAGTAGCGGCAGTGAACTGATTTGGTTGGAGAGCGACACGAAAAATAATCACAGGTAGACGCATAGATCTATAGGGCCCACTGTCGAACGCTTTTGATCGTGAGGAGAGAGGCTAGTAAGGGGAAAACGTTTATTTTCCAGTATGTTATGTTTTTTTTGTTTTTCCTCTGGACGTAGGGATTCGTTGGGGCTATATCGTGCAAACCGTTCCGGCGTAGCTCAGCGGTAGAGCAGTTGACTGTTAATCAATTGGTCGTAGGTTCGATCCCTACCGCCGGAGCCATTTCTCTCATTGAATGAGAGATTTAGTGGCATATCCCAGCATACTTTTGAGTTCTGCCTATTGGGCGTCTCCAAATGTGTCCAATATCTCGTAAATTTAAGATTTGGGCCCAAAGGCACACGTCAAAGAGCCTACGTTGACGAACCGGGATACGAACCACACGCCACCATTGCATTTTTAGGGAATGTCAAAGGCAACCCAGGATGGAACAGTTTGATGTTTGCCAAGCTATTAAGAGACGCCGTACGGGGTTTTAGGATCGGTATTCTTGAGGAATACCAACAGGGTTCAGGAGGATTTCCCAGAGAACAATGAAGAGCGTTGGCGCCAAAGAAGACACCCCCCCAACGCCTCAGCCCGTTCATCGCTGCCTATGAATAGTGCCCTCTGGGCCTAATGAGTCGAAGCCCGCGTGTGCAAATACCGTAAGCGCTGCAACTGGCCCCCAATTTGGAGCTTTCGGAGACAGCGTTCGCCCTGCTATATTGGCGCTTAGCGCCAATATAGTGATGAACTTCAATCAGGCTGCTTCCATTCCTTTAGGTTATTTTCTAATGCTGAGAGCTGCATACAACATGGGGTGAACTCGAAACTTTGTAGTTCCATCTATTTGCCGCTCAGCAACTGGTCTATTAGTTTCAAAAATCCAATCCCAAGGTCTGTCTTCGCGTAGCTTCAGCCCGATAGCCCCGACAAGATGCAATCGATACAAAACCATTTGGCATAGTTCGATTGGCTCGAGATGAATGTTCTCGTTTACGTAGTTAAGCAACCTGAGCCAAACTTCATCTGAGTGCAAATTGGCATTTTGACCAAACGCGTCATACAAATCGTCTATGAATTTGGAGTGTGCCAGTTCACTCGCACTTCTGTATGCTGGTAGCCCCCTGAGTTGTTCCAAAAGAATCGCGATTCCCGGAAATGTTCCAGACCACTCGTGAATTAGTGTTTCATGCCGGAGGTTGGAGTAATTCGCCTCACCCTTGAGCAAATTATTTTTACTTATTGCGGATTTGTTGTCGGCTGCCTGCATGGCCAAGTTAATGAAGTTAATTATATCTCGAGGTCTCCGCAGAGTTCTTTCGTACAAGTAATCCCAAGGATTCGATTTGGTGGTTGGATTCTGCTTGAACACGTCTGAGAAGCCAACGTTTTCGGATGAGTACCGGCGGCGGCACATCTCGCCTATACGTTTTTCAGCGAGTTCCTTCAGTTGCGGCTCGGACCATCTCAATCTAATGATGAGATCATCATACTTTTCAATTTGGCGCCTACCAGATGGCGTTTCTTGTACCATCCTAACATATAAGTCGTTGCGAAGAGACACAACGACTTGAAAGTTTCTTAGCTTTTTCAGATTCTTCAAGCTTTCGAACAAAGCTTGAAGAAGTTGAAATTTAATGTCTTCATCCACCCAATGCTCGTCTAAGCCATCCACAGTGATGAAGTACTTGTCTAGTCGTCCGCGAGTATAGTCTGAAAGCGCGGAAATAACCGCTGGAATTTCTGTTAGAGTTGCTTGGTTTAGAAACTTTCTGGCGCGCTGCTGAAGTTGGATTTTTTGCTGAGATCCAAGGCTGTGGACGTATCCGGCTTTTGCTGCAAATTTTTTCAGCTCACCGCCAAAATTCGCATTAAACTCATTTTGCAATGAATCGGTAAGCTCAATTACATTCTCATCTATGGTATTCCAAAACTGCTCTGCATGATTCTCCACAAAGCTCTCCAGCTTATCTCTGGCTCGCCCGCGAGTCAGTGTGTCAATCAATCTGGCCATTTTGTATTGAAACTGGTCTTTGTCACGCGCATGAGTTGCTAGCTTAATATACTCAATGCAGAACACATGTTTCCAAAGAGCTTGGAAGAATAGGTTTAAGTCAACTCCCAGAGAGGTCAGAAATAGAATTGTGTCGCTATTCGCTATGTGATTCATCGCCATGTCATGGACCGCAAGGTCAGACACGTTTTCTTCTTGCTTATTAATCATTCGTAGGATCGCAGTCTTTCCTGCGCCCGTGCTCCCCAGAAGAAATGTTGTAGGGGAATTTACGTCTGTGACTTCGCTGTATGCAGGGTGATCTACAAAACACTTGAAGAGAAACTCGTCGTCGTGTTCAGCGCCATTCTGCCCGATGTTGATGCTGTCATTAAAAACAATTTTGTTGGCACTCACCTTATTCTCCCAAGTCATAGAATGCATCGGGAGTCTGTTGCATTTCGAGCGCTAGGTCTACCCCAATAAGTAGAGAGTATGATGTGAAAATCTCCAAAAGGTGACTATGATATCAACCTTTTGCTTCGCCGAACTAACCGCTATTTCGGGTGCCTGAAGCTCCTTTCGTAGGGGTTCTACATGAATTTAAAGTTGGTCTCGTTGAGGGGACTCAGTTAACATAGATCCGGTAACTTTGAGCATAACAGGTTACAGCATTATTTTGAATTCTGCGGGAGCGTTCCAAGGCATTAGCTTGTCGTATTCACTGCGAGGTAGTTTCCCCGCGATCTGGTCTAGAACCCAGTTCAGATAGGGTTCGACATTTACCCCGTTGAGCTTGCAGGTTTCGACGATGGAGGAGAGAATCCCCCACGCCTCCGCGCCTTCGTCGCTGCCCATGAATAGTGCGTTCTTGCGCAGCAAGATGGATGGCTTGAACATACGTTCCACTGGATTGGTGTCGAGATCAATGCGTCCGTCATCAACGAAGAGCACCAATTCAGACCATTGGTTATGCGCATAATTGATCGCTTTCGCCATCCTGCTTTTTGTCAGATGGCGTCCGGAGCATTCGTTTAGAAATGCCTTCAAGCGATCAAGGATTGGCGCACTGTATTTTCGGCGATGCGCTTCGCGAACGAGTGGCGGCTTTCCCTTGACCTTTGCCTCCTCCGCATAGAGTTCGGCGATCATCCCGATAACGACTTTAGCATCTGCTGTCTCGTTGAACTCGAAATCATCCGTGAAGTTCCGTCGAGTGTGCGCCCAGCACTTTGGGGAAATTATGCCCTCTACAACTGAGCCTTTTCGTCCCAATTGCCCGTATCCGGCGTATGCATCGGTTTGGACAATTGCGCTGACGCCGTTGAGAAGCTCGTGGATTTTGTACATCGCTCTTGTTTTACTAGGGCAATACAGTACGAAAGGCGGCAAGTTGCCTCCAAAGGAACGATCATCGCGGTGAATTGCGAACAGATAGCTCGTTTTGGTTGAACCTTTGCCGGGCGCAAGCATGGGAATCGTTGTTTCATCCATGAACAAGCGCGCGCTGTTCTGCTGCGCTTCCAACTTCAGCAATTCATAGATGGGCAAAAGGGTCTGTGTGGCAACTCGGTTCGACCATTTCATCAAGGTACTGCGATTGAGGTCTATGCCATACGACTTGAAAATGTTCTCCTGCCGATACCAAGGTAGCTGCGCCCCAAACCGCATAAAGACGGCATTTGCCACAATTCCGTTGCTCATCGTGGATTGAGGGAAAATGCGAGGAAGGAACGTGGTTCCAACCACCTTGTCTTTCACACGGCACCGGAATCTTGGATATTTACGCACGGCTACATAGTGGCGCGCCGGGATCACTTCTAGGGTTTCGTTAATGTCGTATCCACGTATCGAGCCTCCGCATCCGCAGGGGCACTTTTTGTCGGGTTTTCCCATGTAGATTTCGCGCCTTTCGAGGTGCTTAGGAAATACTCTGCGACCTCGACCGTTTGTGTTGCGCGGTGCTGGCGCTGGTTTCGTGGCCTTATGGCCATCTTTATGATTTTTGGGCGGCTCTGGCTGTTCTTCGCCCCAGCCATTCTTGCCATTAGCATTATTGTCCATCTTTGCCTTTCCTTTTTCAGGATTACGGTCCGCATTTACGCCAAACTTGATTTTCGAGAGTTTGGCGATTTGCCCTTTAAGGTCGCGAATTTCGGCACTCTTGATCCGGATTTTTGAATTCGCTTTGAGCAATTCGTCCCGGAGAGACGTAATCTCAAGCTCCACATCCAGCCAAAGCGCTCTAAGTCTCTCAGAGAGGATAGAGCCATCTGGTCCAGCGGCAGCTAATAGGTCAGCCAACAGGATCTCTATCGCATCAGTCATGCTATAAAACGGGGTCTACCAACCACGCCCTCCATCCAAGTCAAAAATGAGCGGAAATCGCTCGCTCAAGCTCGCGTGAACTCGGGCGGAGGTTGCATGTGTGTTGGCGGCTTCAATGGCAAGAAAAATCAGCGGAAGCGCACTTAACGGTTGAATTCCTGATTTTTTGCAATCTGTCAGCCGGGAATTTTGCAATAGGGCATCACATATTATTCTTTAAGAATAATATGTTATATCCACTTTTTGTTGAAATAGGGTGCCTTGCTTCATCCCTTAAGAGTGTTCAACATTGGGTGATTCGCAATTTACATCGAGCCTTTCTGGTCGGCGAGGATCCCCAGTGCCAATGGTATTGGCCCCTTCAGGTCAATTTTGGATGGTGGTAATTTGCGGTCGCGACGCGTCGCCAATCGAGGCCTTCGAACAGGGTTTCAAACTGGGCCTTTGTCATAGAGATGGTTCCCTCGTTGAGTTTCGGCCAGACGAAACCAGCTCCCTCAATGCGCTTGTAGATCAAAACAAGACCTGTCCCATCCCACATCAGTATTTTCATTTTGTCTCGCCCCTTTGACCTGAAGACAAAGAACGCTCCACACAGAGGATCGAGATCGAAATTGCTGAGGACGTAGTTAGCCAGCCCGTCCATGCCTTTGCGAAAGTCGACAGGAGTCGTAGCGAGATAGATTTTGTAAGTGCTAGAAGGTGCAATCATTGGAACTGCCCCGCAACCTGTACAAGTTTCACGAGATCACCTGCTGAAATCTCTAGTGGAAACTCGATAGCCACGCCTCCACAGAGAATGCGCCCAGAATTACTTCGGCTGCCTGAAGTTGCCGGTGCCGGTGTTTCTCCGATAGATTCTTTTTCATCAAAGCTCACCGCAGTGAATGCAGGGCCTTCAACTTGGATTTTCTCGCCCCGGTGCCGCCGATCAGCAACGGACCACTTTCGCACAAGGCATTCATGGGCACCAAGCTCTGCAGCGACATCTCCTGCAGATTGACCATCCTCCCGGATGCGACGGGTGGCTTCCCATTTCACTTCGTTGGGCCAGATGTTCTTTCCAGAAGCTGACTTGCGAATTTTGAAGCCCCAGACCTCGTGCTCAGTCATTTTGACCTCCGACTAGTTGTACGGGGCCTGAATACCATTCACAGGGCCAGCAGGTTTAGGGGTCATTCAGGGGGCTGGATGCAACGCTTACCAAATACCGCGCGCCTATCGTGTTTCAGTGCAGGCCAAAAATATTCAAAACCCGTGCAAGTGTAGGTGAGTTGACAAGTGTAGGTGAGTTGATCAGCCCAGCATATGATCTCTATGTCACTTGCTGGGCACGGGCAGGCCTTTTTGTTGGTGTTAGAAGTCAATCCGTCAGGCGGCCTCATTCTGCCACAGGTGATTTGGGGTTTTTAGGTCAGAAATGGATGATGCTCCAAGTTGCGCCATGGTCAGGCTGACTTCTTGACTTAGGATATCCCATACAGCACGTAATCCTTCGGCTTTGCCTGCTGCTATACCAAACAGCAACACCCGACCAAGGAAAACGAAATCGGCCCCCATCACGAGCGCTTTCACGATGTCTTCGCCTGTCCGAATGCCAGAGTCATAAAACAATGGGAAATCCGGGCCGACCGCCGCGCGAATGTGGCGTAGGGCCAGAATGGCAGGAGGTGCGCTATCGAGTTGTCGGCATCCGTGGCTAGATACTTGAATTGCATCCGCGCCAGCATCACGTAAGCGACGCGCATCCCCAGCATGCAGGACACCCTTAATAACCAACTTTCCAGGCCACGCAGCACGCAGTTTGTCGAAATAACTCCAATCCGCAGCTGCCCGGCTTTCTGTGCGATCAAACACGTATTCTTTGCCGTCGAAGTTCGCCAATGTTGGGCTGCCTTTGACCAATGTCGTCAAAGACCAACGCGGATGCATTGCAAAATCAAAAAACTGCTTCGGGCCAATTCGAAACGGCATCTTAAAGCCATGGCGCAATTCACGTGGCCGACGGCCAACTTCCGGAACATCTAACGTTAGGACCAAGGTGTCATAGCCCGCCCGCTTGGCGCGCTCGACCAGTTGCATGGTGCCGCTTCCATCACCACTAAAATAGAGTTGAAACCAAGCCTTACGATCTGACGCGTCGAGTAGAGTTTCCATGTCGGTGGATGCCACTGTCGAAACGCCATGGGGAACTCGGAATTCCCGCGCAATCTGGGCCAACATCAGATCAGCCCCGGGTGCTGAGAGATTACACATCCCCATCGGGCTGATACCAAATGGGCGCTGCATCGGTGTATTAAACAGCGTTACCGACAGATCCCTATCGCTGACATTTCGCAAAACGCGCGGGGACAATCGAATATCTTGGAGCGCCTTACGGTTGAGCGCTGCACCATGCTCTTCGCCCGCTGAGCCATCTATGTAGTCAAAAACCATCCAAGGCAGGCGTTTGCGCGCCAGTCGGCGCGCATCAGCTGTTGAATGTATACCTGTGTCAAAGAGCATTGCGTGACCTTACGCTTGGACCGCTTTCATAAATCGGTCGCGGATCACAACAGGGTCCATGGTGATCACAGGGACTTTGATATTTCCGCTTTCACATTTGGCGACAATGATAGTCATTTCGTCCCCGTCAATGGCTGCTTGCAGCGCCTTTCCGGTGTCCTTGGCCGCCACTTCAACGACATTTTCGCAACCACACGCACGGGCGACAGCTGTTAATGATGTCTTTTTGCCTGCATAAGTCGGCTGATCCCCGGTAGAGCCATAGCTGCCATTATCAATGATCAACAAAATGTAGTTATTGGCCACGTTGTTTGCGATAGTTGGCAGGGTGCCGAAATTGGTCAGGACCGACCCGTCTCCATCAATGGAGATGACTTTCTTGTTCTGTGCCAAGGCAAGCCCAAGCCCAATTGACGACGACAATCCCATTGTTCCCAGCATATAAAAATTGCTTGGTTGATCATCTATCATATGAAGTTCTTGACTAGGCAGACCGATGTTGCAAATCACCATCTGATCTCGAAGGATGGGCGCGATGTCTTTCAGAATATCAGAGCGGATCATTGGTCGCCGTAGCCTCCCCAAAAATTGGCATCGGTCAGGATAGCCACAGGTTTATTGCACATGAACGTGTATTTCAGGATCGCATCCAGCTCGTCTGCATCCGATTGGGTGTGAAAGTGGTAAGTTGGGATATTCATCTGCGCCAGTAGCGCTTTGGTGTGCACGGCCATTTCAACCTGACAAGCAACGGGTTCGCGCAATTCGCCTCGGTATGAGATGAGCATTGGCAGTGGCATTCTGTAGTATTGGATCAACGTCGCTAGGGTGTTGATGGTCACACCAATAGCGGTGTTTTGCATAATGATTGCAGGGCGCTTTCCGCCCATCCACGCACCGGCACAAAGGCCCATGCCTTCATCTTCTTTGTTGGATGGGATGTGCAGAACGTCCGGGTGGGCGTCGATCTCGTCAATGACGCCGGCCAGTTGTTTGCACGGAACGGTGGTGATAAAGCTGATATCGTTGGCGACGAGGTCACCAACGATTTTTGTGTTGATAGACAAAAAAGAGAACTCCTAGAAAATGATGGTTTATCGCAGAACAACGACTGCACAGGGGGCGTGGCGGACAACGCGGGCCGCTGTTGTACCCAGAAAATAGTCGGTTAAGCCTGGTTTGTGGGATCCGACAATAATGGCGTCTGCGCCAATTTTGGCGGCATATTCGGTGATGGTTCGGCTGGAATGCCCTTTGAGCATCACAGACTTAACACCTGGCACACCTGCGACACGTGCGTTGAGTTCGCGTTCTGAATCTTCGTACGCTTTGCGAACCAAGTCTTCGTCAAGATAGGTGCTTACGGATGCGTTAGGTGGTACATAGACGTGCACGGCGATTATTTCGGCTTCCGCGCCGCCCAAACGTTTGGCTGTTTCCAAAGCTTGTTCTGCAAACCCATGCTCTAGGGACAGTGCGAGGATAATTTTATCATACATCGATCAGGTCCTTTCTGGTGTGGTTGCAGGTTGCAGCAAAATCTTCGGTGCGGCTACCGTGCCATTTCGAATATCTGAAAACGCGGCCGCCCCTTCTGAGAGATGTCGGATCTCGGCCCAGTCAAGCGGGCCAAGCCGTCCATCAAAAATCGCCTGCGCAGTTTGGCGGAAATCTTCGGCGGTATAGGTGTACGTCCCGATAAAGGTGATTTCCTGCAGGGTCATCCTGCGGATATCAAGACCGCCAGTGTCTTCGCCCAGCCCGATATGTCCAATGACACCACCAGGGCGCACGCAGGCAGAGGCCGTCGCGCGTGTGGCGGCATAGCCGACGCCATCGATGACCAGATCATATACTGTGTCTTGCAGGGGCTCTGATAACACGGTTTGCCCGCATCGCTTGATAAGGTGCGCGCGGCGGGTTGGGTTGGGTTCGATGATTGTGACCTCTGAAACGCCCTGTGCCTTCAAACTCAACGCCGCACCCAGCCCAATTGCGCCACCGCCAATCACCAGTGCCGTGTCACGCGTGCCCAGCAGGGCCTCAAGTGAAAGACGCGCGGTATGCCAACCGCATGCAATCGGCTCTGCAAGGGCGGCCTTGGACAGGGGAACCGAGTCTGGAACAGCAACCAAGTTACGATCTGGCATTGCGACCAATTCGGCAAAGCCACCTTCGCGGGGGGGCATCGATATGATTTGGCGCATGGGGCACAGGTTGTCGCGCCCGTCCTGACACGCATTGCACACGCCACATGTTACAAGCGGATTGATTGTGACGCGTTCCCCATCTCGCGGGCCGCCTTCGATGCGACCCGCTGCTTCGTGACCAAGGATCAGAGGGGCAGGGCGCCTGCTGTCATGGCCAAGATAGGCATGCATGTCAGAACCGCAAATCCCGACCAATGCAACCCGGATCAACTGGTCCCCAAGTTCTAGAGCCGGGTCAGGGACGTCAATATAGTCCAAACCTTCTGGGCCGGTGTAAATTAATGCCTTCATTTTGCGGTGAATCCTCCATCAACCATGAGCACTTGTCCCGTCACATAGGCAGACGATTCTGAGCAGAGAAACAGGAGTGGACCATCCAGATCGTTTGGTTCGCCATTGCGCCCGATGCAGGTTTGCGCCGCATTGCCTGCGGCGCGTTCCGGGTCGTTGAAAACAGCTGAAGTCAGTTCGGTTCGAAAGAACCCGGGTCCAATCGCGTTTGCAGTTATGCCATCGGGCGACCATGCTTCGGCCATTGCGCGTGTGAGCTGGGCGATGCCCGCCTTTGATGCACCATATGCAATACCGCCGGGAAAAGCCCGGGTGGTTTGTAGGGACGCAAAGTTAACGATACGGCCCCATCCCTTTGCCTTCATTCCCGGCACAAGATGTTGGCTAAGGAAAAACGGAGTTGATAAGTTTAACCCTAGGGTGGTGTCCCAGCCTTGCGGGGTTACGTCATCTGCGACTTGTCGCGTGTTGATCCCTGCGGCATGGATCACGATATCTGGGGCACCAAAGGGTTTGGACATGTCGTGCGCCAAATCCCCGAGTACGTCGCGGTCTAAGATATCCCAGGCTATGGCATGTGTTTCGCCTTGGGTTTCGTTCTGCCAATCGGCAAGCGCGTCTGCGCGGCGTGCCACACCGATGACATGCGCGCCAGCCTGCGCCAGCACCGTCGCCGCCCTGCGTCCGAGACCAGAACTGGCCCCGGTCACACAGGCAACTTTGCCTCTTACAGAGAACAGATTGCTCGGTTCACCCATTGGAGGTCAGATCAAAAGATTCGTCAGGGAAGTACTTTGCCAGCCGCACATCAGCGGCGCGGGCGTGTCCTTCCATGCCTTCAAGACGGGAAATGCGGGCTGTGGCTTCGGCCACTGGTTTTGAACCCTCGCGTGTTGCGCGCTGCCAGGTGACGATTTTCATGTACTTATGTACCGAAAGTCCGCCTGTGTAATTGGCTGCACCCGATGTTGGCAGAACATGGTTGGTGCCTGCAGCCTTGTCGCCGTAAGACACTGTTGTCTCTTCGCCCAGGAACAATGACCCATAGCAAGTCAGACGCTCAAGCCACCAATCAAGATCCTCGGCCTGAACGGTCAAATGCTCTGGCGCATAGTCATCCGATGTTGCTGCCATTTCCTCGCGGTCATCACACACGATCACTTCGGCATAGTCGCGCCATGCGGCAAAGGCGTTGTCCCGGTTCACTTCTGGCAGATCGTCAATCAACGCAGGAACACGGGCCATGACATCCTCGGCCAAGGCGCGGTCATCTGTGACCAGCCAGACGGGCGAGTTATAGCCGTGTTCAGCCTGACTAACGAGATCGGTCGCAACGATATGCGGATCAGCCGTGTTGTCGGCCAGGATGAGACTGTCGGTGGGGCCTGCGATCATGTCGATGCCAACACGGCCGAACAAAATGCGTTTCGCCTCGGCAACGAATTGATTGCCCGGACCGACGAGGATGTTTGCCTTGGGCAATCCGAACAGCCCAAAAGTCATTGCTGCGACGCCCTGCACGCCACCCATTGCCATGATTTTGTCGGCGCCGCTGATGTGTGCGGCGTAAACGATTGCGGGTGCGATCCCAATACCCGGACGAGGGGGCGAACAAGCTGTAATGTGTTTGCAGCCTGCCACTTTGGCGGTGGTTACAGTCATGATCGCACTGGCGACGTGGCTATAGCGCCCACCGGGAGCATAACAGCCAGCGGCATCAACGGGGATCGCTTTTTGGCCAGCGGTCAGCCCGGGAACGACTTCATACTCTACGTCAGCAACTGTGGCTTTTTGCATCTCAGCAAATCGTTTCACATTGTCATGGGCAAACTGGATATCAGTCTTGAGTTTGTCTGGAACCAGCGCACAGGCAGTTTCAATCTCTTCTGCCGTCAACAGTACGTTGCCGTCGTAGTTGTCGAATTTCGCAGCATACTCCAGCGCCGTTGCATCTCCGCCGGCCTCGATATCTGCAAGGATTTTGACAACGGTATCATGCACGTCTGACGCGTCAGATTTCGACGTTAGTGTTGCCTTTTTAAGGTATTCACGAGCCATTTTGAGTTGGTCCTATTTGTAGATATCGGGGAGCAAGGATGTCGAAACTGCGGGCACAAAGGCAATCAGCAAGACAACCAGAAGCATGAAGAAAACGAAGGGAACGGCACGGGCTGCGATCTTGAGGATCGATTCACCAGTGATGCCTGAGACAACGAACAGGTTGAGGCCAAGCGGCGGCGTAATGAACCCGACACCCAGCGCTGTGATCATCATGATGCAGAACTGGATTTCGTTCATGCCGA
Organism: Phaeobacter sp. NW0010-22; assembly: GCF_040365955.1. Classification (NCBI taxonomy): domain Bacteria; kingdom Pseudomonadati; phylum Pseudomonadota; class Alphaproteobacteria; order Rhodobacterales; family Roseobacteraceae; genus Phaeobacter; species Phaeobacter sp. NW0010-22. The sequence goes on along the minus strand of NZ_BAABWT010000005.1, from coordinate 245,332 downwards.
TGTTGTCGGCCAGCGGTTTGAGGATCGGTGCAAGGATTACGATGTTGGGCGTGGTTTCCATCACACAACCAGCGGCGATCAAGATACCGATCATTAGCAAGATCAACACATAGGGATCGTCCGTCAGGGAGGTCACAGATGTGACAAACCCCTGTGGGACGCCCATGATCGCCAACGCTTCTGCAAGGGGGGCCGAGAAGGCGATGATCGGCAGGATGATCCCGTTGACCTTGGCCGAGCTGACCAGCATCGCCGGGAAATCCGACAGCTTGAGGGTGCGCAGCATAAAGCCCATGATGATGGTCACGACAACCGCGGTCGCACCAGCTTCGGTCGGGGTGAGACGGCCGGAAAAGATGCCGTAAAAGATGATGCCTGGTACGATAAAAGCATACCAGTCCGACGCCAGCGCACGGCGGAGATTGGCGAACCATTCTCCAAAGGACAGATTGCCGCCGCCCTCGTATCCGTAAATCCGGTTCACTACGATGTTTGTGATCAGGATGGAGGTAAGAATGGCCAAACCGGGGATCAGTGCCGCCAAAAACAGGGTCGATGCAGATATGCCAAGCACAAGACCGATGATGATATAGGCAATCGACGGCGGGATCAGGATGCCGGTACAGGCACCCGCAGCCACCAAGGCGCAGGCATAGGGACGGGGGTAACCGCTTTCGACCAGCCGGTCGATAGTCATGCGCCCAACCGCAGCAGCACCGGCTGCGTCAGATCCCGAAATTGCGGCGAACATCCCGCAGACCAGAACTGTTGCAGATCCAAAGCCACCTTTGGCCCAGCATGTCAGAGCCTCGGCTACGTTAAGGAACTTGCGGCTAAGACCCGTTCGCACCAGAACATCACCAGTCAGAATAAACAGTGGCACAGCTGTTAGCGCAAAGGCATCAATGCCGGAAAAGAGGCTTTCACCGACAAGGCTGAGTGGCAGGTCGCCAGACATGATCAGCATTAGGATCGCGGCGGACCCGATAGAGGCCCAGACGGGGACGGCCATTGCGATAAGGCCCACGAAGAGGAGGACGGGCAGGTAAAAATCCCAGCCGAGTTCGACTGTTTGTTGAAGATTGTTCCAAAGCATCGTGTTGTCCTTCAATCAAACAGTTTGTCGCCTTCGTAGACGGGGGTGCCGTCACGAAGAGATCGGAAATCACGCAGGAAGGATTGCACGAGACGAAAGATCATGAGTGAGAAGCCCACCGGGACAGCAGCAAGGAACCAGACCTTGGAAATGCGCAGCCCATCTGTGACGGACCCGAATTTTGCTGAGACCAGAACAGTTTCAACCGACCAGAAAAGAGCCACTAAAGCGACAACAAACATCACCAGATCGCCAAAGATATACACAAGCGCTTTAGGCTTAGGCCCAAGGTAATGCAGCAGCACGTCGATGCGAATGTGGGCGCGCTCTTTGACTGCTGCCGCAGCCCCGATCCACGCAAGGTAGATAAAGGAGTATCTGACGATCTCCTCGCCCCAAATTGAGGAATAGGAAAACAGCTCTCGTCGGAGTACTTCAACGGCCATAGTCACGACAAGCATCACGTAGAAGACCAGAAGCAGCCAACGTTCGGCATTTCGATCAATATGTTTTAGGAAATTCATTGCCTACCCCGAGGTCAGAGGATTGCATTGTCAACGCCAATTTGAGCGCCGAATTGAATGCTATGGGGAAATTGAGAGCCTGATATCAGGCTCTCAAAGGGTACAATCACGCGTCGTGAACGTAGTATTTCCCTTGGGTGCCAGCGGCTTCTTCGAGTTTGGAAAATGCATCCATCGAACCGGCCAGTTCTTTCTTGAACTCATCCCATTCAGGACGCTGATATCCACCAGCAGCCTTCCATTCGCCCAATTGGTCATCGCTGAGCGAGTGGAATTGCACGCCGGATTTAGCCAATTCAGACATTGCAAAGGCGCGGGCAGAAGGGACTTTGGAAAGGTTCTGGTGTGCGGTCATTTCAGATCCCCACATTACGCCCTCTTGCACATCTGCAGGCAAGCTGTTGAACCACTCCAGATTACAGGAATAGACCTGACTGTCAGGTACAGCCTGCGTAAAGGTCACATGGCTAAGGATATCTTTGAACCCAAAGACAAAGAGCGCGCCAACGGATGGATCAAGCGCATCGGCCACCCCCTGTTTGATCGCCGAGGGGGTTTCGCCCCAAGCAACTGGTGTCGGGTTTGCACCAACCAAGCGGTAATATTGTTGCAGCATTTTCGAACCGGGTACGCGGAACTTGACGCCTGACAGATCTGATGGGCTCATCACCGCACCGGCGCCACCTTTGCGTACCGCAACAACGCGCGGATCAATGTTGACATAGAACAGCGCCTTGAACCCGGCGGCCTCGACCTTGGGGTGTACTTCGGATTTCCAGTGTTCTGAATTCACAAGGTTGGTGAAACGCTGATTGGAACCGCAGAGATACGGCATGTTGATCAAGTCAACGGTCGAGGCAAAGGGCGCAAAATTCGACAGCGAATGCTGCGCGGCTTGGATCGTGCCACCTTGCACCTTTTGAACCAGCGCTCCACCTGCACCAAGTTGACCGCCGGGGGCCAGTTTGACGTAAACTTTGCCATTGGTTGCGTTCTGGATGTTCTCTTTCAGGTCCAGCTGCATGATAGGGTAGCTGCGAGAAGCCCCCAATACATAGGCCGTCGCCAAAGTCATAACATGGTCAGCGGCCTTTTCGCGGTCGCGCTCTTCTTTGTTGGTCTGAGCTGCTGCCTCTGTTGACCAGAGAGTGCCCGCGGCTCCTGCAACTAACGCTGCTGTAAAACCGCCTGATCCGGCTAGTTTTAGAAAGTTACGGCGTGCAGATGACGCAAGTTCTTTGGTGTTTTGATCCATGTTTTCCTCCCGATGGACACATCAGCTCGACTGTTATTTTGGTTTTTTTTCAGCGGCTTCTTTTTGCAAAATGACCGCGACGAAGAAGATCGTGGCGGCAAACAAAGTCAGCATTTCGGATACGTCCCCAAGAAACCCTCCCAGACCCATGGATCCCATAACTACATTTGCGCCAAAGGTGGCAAACAACAGTAAGGCAATGGTCAAAAGCATTGGTGTCTCCTGTGGAACAGTAAAAATCCTGATTCGCTTGGGTAATGTAAGCGCTTACAAACACATCATGCAAGCGCTTACATTTCGGAATTTGAAAATGCAGACAACATTTCAAATTTTGAAGTGCGACATTTGAGAAAACAGGATAAAGATTTTGCAATGGAAGCGGATGAATCAAAAAGAGACCGAACGCCCACGCTTGCTGATGTTGCTCGGCAGGCAAAAGTGTCTACAGCTACGGTGTCGCGGTGTTTGAATTCACCTGATCAAGTTGTTGCGAAGACGCGCACCAAAGTGTTAGAGGCGGTTCGAAAGTTGGGTTACGCACCCAATTTTAACGCACGTGCGCTTGCAGCGAAACGCACGAACACCATCGGCGCAATTATCCCGACTATGGAAAACGCAATTTTTGCACGTGGCTTGCAGGCGTTTCAGGAAGAACTGGGACGCAATGGAACGACTTTGTTGGTTGCTTCGTCCTCTTACCAGAGCGGTCTCGAAGAAGAGCAGATCAGAACACTCGTATCACGTGGGGCCGACGCTCTGTTGCTTATTGGATATCATCGGGATCCTGAAATTTACGAGTTTCTTCGCCGTCAGGGGGTTCCTGTTGTTATCGCTTGGGTTTTTGATCCCAAAGCCAAGTTTCCAACTGTTGGGTTCGACAATTTTTCAGCAATGAAAGCCTTGGCGAACAAAGTGATCCGCTTGGGACATCGCCGCATTGGCGTGATTACGGGTGCCACTCAAGACAACGACAGATCTACCGAACGCTTGAGGGGTATACGCAGCGCAATGACAGACGCGGGGATACCTGAAGAAACTTTGTCAATTGCTGAGACCACATATGGCATCGCCGAGGGTGGGATAGCGTTGGAACACCTCATGTCTCAACCCTCGCGACCTTCTGTTGTAATGTGTGGCAACGATGTTCTGGCTGTTGGTGCAATTGCCAAGGCCAAGGAGTTGGGAATTGACATTCCCAGGGATCTTTCAGTGACGGGTTTTGATGACCTTGAGATCGCCAAAATATCTTCTCCATCTCTTACGACGGTACATGTTCCGCATCGCCGCATGGGAAAAGAAGCGGCGCGCATGCTGATCAATATGGTCAGCAAGAAAGAGCGGCAGGATAAAATTTTGATCGAAACCTCACTTGAAATGCGCGAGTCGCTGGCCGAGTACTCTGAATGATTTCTCCATCCATGCATTTGGCGTGCTTGATAGTCTAATTTCCTGACAAAATGACCTTCGCAGTCGGCCAAATCACGTCGACCGTTTGATCGTGGAAAGCACTCTTGCATCCTCAAGCTTTTCGCTTTGGGGCAAAGTTATGAGCTTTGCTGAAACAAAGCGCTGCGTTCCAAAGGTTAGCTTTTAGAGTCGAATGTATAAGTCAGCGTCAATTTTGGTGGGTTGGTGCTCCATTTTTGATGCTTATCAACCGTTTGCGTCCGTGCCTACAGACAATAAACCCGCCAATTTGGGCAGGCTTGGGTGAATACGACCGACTTTTCGTTGGGATCGCTTGAGCACGTTGATTGGTTTTTGAAAAGGCGGCCCCGATATGAGTAACTTGTTGAACGACGTGGACGAACGTCTGACGTTTGAGCAATACGCTGTATCCGACCATTGGGTCGGTGCAGATGGCGAAGATGGTGTTGCTACTCTGTCAACGTCTGTTGAAACCGTCTCAGGTGTCCCTTACGAACTTGAATTTAATCTCGCCGCCAATTTGTCGGCAGATGTCGAAAGAGTCACGGTAGAGGTCATTTTCAACGGCCAAAACATCGGTGAAATCGTACATGATGGTGGCGTTTTCGAGACTTATGTCTTTGACTTTGAAGGGACTGGAAGCACAGCTGAACTTTCGTTTCAGATAACCAGCGTGTCAGACGGTGAGGGCGGTGAACTAGACACGTCCGGGGTTGTGCCAAGTTACACCCAAACGATGAACTTTATGGGCTCCGAAGTGAACGTAGACGCATTCGCGCCCGGTCAGAGCTCTGTGTATCAGGTCCTGAACGGGCAATTGGTTAAGTTTGATCTTGAGACCAACAGCTACACAGAAGCAGAGGTTCCCGCTGCGGTGAACGTGAATGCTATTGGCTTTTCAAGCGAAGACAATTTGATCTACGGCATTGCAAGATCAAACGGGGTGGACGCAGAAGGCAATTCCATTGCCCGGAACGATGTTGTTGCCATCGACGCCCGAGGTGCAACTTATGCAGTTTCGGATGGTGTGATGGGCTCCTACATCGGGGATGTTGATGACCAGGGAAACCTTTGGACGTTCAGCGGCAATCTTCGGCAAGTCGTGGTTTACGACCTTTCGAACACAAACGCGGATGGTTCTCTGGTTCACCAGACTCTTTCGTTGCCTGCCATTGGAATTGCTACAATTGGGCTTGCTGATTTGGCCTTTCACGCATCGTCACAGACGTTTTTCGGTGTGGCGCATTCCGGGTTACTTGGCGAGCCCGGAACGCTGGTCTCTATCGACATTTCAGAGGTTGCCTTGGGCGGAGACCCCACAATTACGACACAAACAATTTCAGGCATTATAGTCGACGGAGAAATACGAGACGGTATTCCAACTGGCGCCTTTGGAGCAACGATCGTTGATGGTGACGGCAACGTCTATATCGGGGCGAACAACACAGATCACGATCTGGACAGCTCGACGCCCGCATCCGGAGGGTTCTATCGCGTCGTTTCTGGTGATGATGGCAACTTGTATATGGAACTGCTGGCCGATGCCCCACGTGTCGGCAGCAATGATGGCGCGATGGACACCCGTGGGGTGGACCCGTTTTTAGGTATCGATACCTCTTCTACGGTGCTGCTTCGGACTCCGGTCGTGTCAGTCGCTGTTGCAGAAGATGATTTGGTTCAACTTGCCGCAAAGGGTGATGGTATTACCGTAGACCTCTTGGCGAATGACGAAGTGTCAGAAGGCGAGGCGCTGACATTGACACACCTAAACGGGGAAGCTGTAGAGACGGGTGTTGAAAACATTCTGGAGAACGGGGAGGTTGTTACATATCTCGGGAATGGTCAGGTTTTCGTAATGCCCGGAAGCCTGCCGCGGGATGTCTCAGTCGAATTGACTTACAGCATCGTTAACGAGCGCGGGATCACCGATACCGCCTCACTGACAATCCAAACATCACCGGTTCAGGGCACCGCTGAGAACGATCACATGGTGGGTTTCGTTGATGCAGACGGAACGCACATCGATGGGGTGGATGGCCCGAATGACGTGATCCTTGGTTACGGTGGAAATGATAAGATTTTCGCAGGAGCAGGAGACGATGACATCTACGGTGGCAGCGGAAACGACTTTATCCGTGGGCAGTCAGGGGATGACGTCATCTTTGGGGATGCGGGGCGGGACGTTCTGGATGGCGGGTCCGGGAATGATCAGATGTTCGGTGGAACGGGCAATGACACTTATTTCGTGGATGCGGTAGGGGATCAGGTCTCTGAGATGGACGGTGATGGAACTGACACCGTTAAGTCCAGAGTGGACTTTGTGCTGGGCGAGGGACTGGAAAACCTTTGGCTCTTAAAGGGTTCAGAGGCAGCTGTTGGAACAGGAAACGCGGCCCGAAACATGATCGTTGGCAACGGAAACGACAACATCCTACGGGGGTTGGCGGGCAACGATAACATGATGGGTAGTGGTGGTGACGACACCATGTATGGAGGGGATGATCACGATAAGCTGCATGGCGGTGACGGCGCGGACCTACTTTTCGGAGATGCCGGCAAGGACAAGCTGCATGGCGGAAAGGGTAATGATACCGTGCACGGTGGGGATGGCGATGACATCCTTTGCCCTGGTGATGGAGACGACGTGATGTACGGGGGCGACGGACGCGACTTGCTTTCCGGTAATGCGGGCGCTGACACGGCCTATGGTGGACTTGGCAATGACACCTACAAAGTGTCCGACACGCTCGACACAATTGTCGAATACGCCGATGAAGGCCACGATGTCGTTCATGCTTTTGTCGATTTTACGCTTTCGAACCATGTCGAAGACCTCGTCCTTCTTGGAAACGGAAACTCTCTGGGAGCCGGAAACGATGGCACAAACAGAATAACCGGCAATTCCGGCGACAACATCGTGTCAGGCAATGGGGGTAACGACCATATCGATGGCGGCGCAGGCAACGATGCTGTTTCGGGCGGTGCCGGATCAGATAAACTGTTGGGTCGTAGTGGAAATGATACCCTCTCAGGCGGTCAGGGAAATGATACGCTGGCAGGGGGGGACGGAGACGATATCTTATCGGGCGGGTCTGGGAACGACTTTTTATGCGGCGATTCTGGTGCCGATACATTTCAGTTCCGCGCAGGTGAAGGAACTGACGAAATTCGAACCTTTAATATCACAGAGGATATGGTTCACCTGATTGGCATTCAGGCGGATTCGGTCGATTGGGCTGAGGAGAGCCGGGGCTCGCGTCTAATCCTTGATGATGAAAACAGTGTTCTGTTTTGCGGCTTAACCTATGACGATATCGAAGTCGCCAACATATCTTTTTTATAGAACCAATTCGCCTCGACGGCGTTCGGGGTGCGAAAGCTCAGCATGAAAACATAAGGTCTTCGCTGGGGTGATAATCCCCCTTTGCCCCAGCGCCTACTACTTTTGGATAGGCCTTGCTGTGCTTTCGCCACTTGCTTGCGGCCGATGCGCAAAACCCGACTCAGAAAGGATCCTGTAACCTGTTATTAGTGAATGAGGTTCAAAATGATTACATTGCTGAATGCTGCACCGGATACCGGTAATCAAGGTGTAAGCGCCTTGTGCCACTCCGTTGTGGCGGGTTTGACGAAACGAGGTGCAAAGTCCGTTACTGTTGCCGATCACGGGCGCGGCCTGCGTCGCGCAAATTGGGGCTATGCGTCGGTGAACTTGGTAGGTCTGACGCACAATCGGCGGTTTTGGCGGGGGGAAAGCCTGCGCACGGCGCACGCATTGGTGCGGACTGGCGGCGGCTTTAGTGCCTCTGCCCGAGCAGTCGCTCGAGCACGTGCTGTTATGGATATTTCAGGCGGTGACAGTTTTACGGATGTCTACGGTCCCAAACGCTTTGAGGCAATGGTTCTAACCAAGAAGATGGCACTTGATGCTGGTGTCCCCTTGATCCTGTTGCCCCAGAAGCTTGGGCCGTTTAAGTCACCTCAGTTAGCCGAACAGGCAACGGACATCCTACGCCGCGCCAAGGCTGTCTGGGTCAGGGATGCTCAAAGCTTTGCGTTTCTTCAGAACCAGTTGGGGTCGCATTTTGACCCACAGAAACATAAACTTGGGGTTGATGTCGCGGTTGCCTTGCCTGAGAGAAAACCCGCCACGTTATCGAGCGATCTAAAGGCCTGGTTGTCTGCTTCCCGATCCTTTTCTCTGGCGGGATTGAACGTGTCAGGGCTTTTGTGCAACGACGCGGAAAATGCGCGAAATGCGTTTGGCCTTGCCGCATCACATTGCGATCAAATCGAAGCTCTGGCGCGTGGTTTGCTGAGCAATCAGCCAAACCTGCGACTTCTTCTGATTTCGCACGTCCACAAGCCTGAAACAGAAGTGGAAAGTGATCTGGCTGCGGCGCGAAACCTCGTTCGACGGTTGGGGCCCATTGCTGAGGGGCGCGTGCGAATCGTCGAAGAAAATTTGAACGCTATGGAATTGAAATGGGTGCTCGCCCGGCTCGACTGGTTCGCCGGCGCACGCATGCACGCAACTATTGGCGCGTTTTCGTCTGGTGTACCGACTTTAGGCCTTGGTTACACGGACAAGGCCCAAGGTGTTTTCGATGAATGTAAGATTGGCAAAAACGTTGCCGATCTGCGCCGACTGACGCCCGGAGCGCTCGCCGAGTGTGCTGTGGCCTCGTTTGCTGAACGGGATCGGGTCCAAGGACAGCTGGGAGAGCTTCTGGCGGGTATTCATGAACGAGCCACGCGCGAGATGGACTGTATCGCGTCTCAAGCTAGGGTCTGAGTTGATGAGGCGTTTGTCACTTTCAGGCAAATCACTGCCGTGGGGCATACCGATTGTGGCCGAAACCGCAGCGCTCGGCCGATCTATCGCCTTTGCCTGGGCCATTGGCCCGGAAGAACTGGGTCGTGCCATGATCTTGGCCCTGACGGTACGTTTGGTCGAAATGGTCAGCGATCTGGGTGTTGATCGCTTGCTATTACAGGCTCCAGACGGAAACGAGGTTAAGTTTCAATCAGCCTTGCAAGGTGTAGCCGTTTTGCGGGGCTTAGTTGGTGGGGTCGTTTTGTTGGCTCTGGCACCGTTATTGGCCATGACCTTTCAAGACGGTCCAAACGCAAGCACCTATGCGGTGCTGGCACTCATCCCTGTGTTCCGCGGATTTGCACACCTTGATTTCAAACGCGCTGAGCGTCGATTTTCGTATTTGCGTATGGCATGGGCTGAGGGCGGAGCAACCCTCGCAATGTTGGTTGCTCTTGGTCCAGCCCTTTGGATTTTCCAAGATCATCGGGCAATGTCAGCCGTTCTAGTTGCTCATGCCGTGGCGTTTCTGGCGCTCACTCATTTGGTGGCATCCCGGCCATACAGGGTGCAAATGTGTTTTCGCTTTTTGCGTCGTACATGGACTTTTGGTGCGCCTCTGATCTTCAACGCAGGCTTAATGTTTCTGACGTTTTATGCGGATCGCTTGATCGTTGCGCGGGCTTTTGACTGGGATGTTTTGGCGCTCTATGGAGTTGTGCTTCAATTGGCAATGTTACCAGCTCAGATCGTTGGACGTGCGGCTGGCTCACTGGTCCTTCCGCGATTTCGGATCGCACTGGCCAGCAAGACACTCACACAGGTTTGGCCACAAACACTCGCTGTGCATGTCGCTCTGGCTGCCTGTATGGTGTTTGGCTTTGCCTTGATTGCGCCATCGATCATCGAAATCGTTTACGGGGAGGACCTCCGGCCGGAGTTTGGGCTGGCATTAGCTTTTGCATGTGCTGCGGGGTTCCGGATCCTACGCACGCCTTTTTCGCAACTGGCAATTGCCGTTGGTCGCACGTCTGACCCTGGGCGGGCTAACTTAGTTAGGGCGATGGCAATTCTTCCGGCATCGGTATTCGCAATGGCGGGGTTCCCCCTGATTGCGATAGCAGCCGCGGCGGCTCTAGGTGAAGCTGGTGCAACACTTCGCGCATTTTTCTTAGCGGTTGAAACAAGACGTCCCTGCATATCTCAAGAGGTTTTGGCATGACTACAGATCCAATCACTTCCATTGTAGAGAAGAATTTGTGTACGGGGTGTGGTGCATGTGCGATCGGAAAAGATATGCTTATCCGAATGGTGGATGATCCCGAACACGGCCGTCGCCCGGTTGTGAGCCAGACTCCGAAAGGTCTGCGGGCATCGCAAGAGGCACAAAAACGCTGCGCCGGAGTTTCGACAGATTGGGGCACACTAGAAATAGCTGACAATATTGACCAGGCTTGGGGTCCAGTACGCGCGGTCTGGCAAGGCTACGCTCAGGACGATGAAATCAGGCATCGTGGTTCTTCTGGCGGTGTTGTGACCGCTTTAGCGTTCCATGCAATGACAAGCGGAATTGCATCCGGAGTTGCCCACATCGTAGCCAGAAAGAATGATCCACGGCTGAATGAAACCGTCATCAGTAAGGACCGGGCAGGGCTGTTGCGCGGGGCAGGTTCTCGTTATGCGCAAGCCAGTCCTGCTGAGGTGCTGGACCAGATGTCTGAGAACGATGAGGCCATTGTTTTTATTGGAAAACCGTGTGATGTCGCATCTGTATATAAGGCTACTGAACATAATCAGGAGATGGCGGCTCGCATTCCGCTGACCATCGCGATCTTCTGTGCCGGTGCGCCAAACCTTGCAGCAACGGATAGTTTGTTGGAACGGTTGTCCGTTCCCAAAGACGGTAAGCTGACAGATCTTAGATATCGCGGTAATGGATGGCCGGGTCTCATGCAGGCCTGGTGGGACTCTTCAAGGGGTGACCAGCATGTTAGCGAGGGAATTTCCTACGCCGAAGGATGGGGCGCGATCTTGCAGGCGAGCCGACGTTGGCGTTGCCGTATTTGTGCAGATCACACCGGTGCTTTTGCCGATATTTCCGTAGGAGATCCTTGGCACACCCCCCCAAACGGGAACACAGATGCTGGGCAATCTCTAATTATCGCTCGTACTGCACGTGGTCAGCGGTTCATCGAGGACGCGATAAACAAAGGTCATGTGGTTGCACAGCCCGCAGGTCGCGATGTGATCGCGCGCGCTCAGCCAAACTTGTTGACGACCAATAGCGCAGTCTGGGGACGGCGAACGGCGATGCGAATGGTTGGCTTGGATACACCAAAAGACAAGGGTCAGAAACTGTTTTCCTTTTGGATGAGTTTGCCAGCCAAGCAAAAGTTCCAGTCTTTTTTAGGGACGTGGAAACGGGTGATCAGAGAACGCCTTTGGCGTGGCGTCCGCATTTCGGAGAGACTGCGATGACTTTGGCAGAGGCGCTGCACTCACCAAGAAGCAGCAACCTGAACACACTTCGCATCCTGTTGGCGGTTGCTGTTATCATCAGTCACGCTTGGCCGCTTGCGCTCGGCGCAGGTACTTTGGAACCATTGGAGCACCTCACCGGGCGATCACTCGGGGGGTGGGCTGTAGGCGTCTTTTTCTTTCTGTCAGGCTTGCTCATTACAGCGAGCGCCGAGCGCAGGGACTTAACTGACTTTTGGTATGCGCGCGCCCGTCGAATTCTGCCGGGATTGGCGATAGCATTGATTTTCACCGGGGGTCTTGCCGTAGCCAGCGGTTCAAGCGCGAGCTTGCAAGAGTTGGTCGAATGGTATGTGCGGGCGCTGACACTTGTGTCGATAGAATACCGTCTGACAGATGCTTTCGCACAGAACCCATTCCCCGAAGTTGTCAACGGACCGCTATGGAGTCTGTTTCACGAAGGGGTCGCTTACGCACTCTGTGCGGTCTTCGTTATGGTCGGTGGTTCGCGATGGAAATCGCTGGCCGTAGCTTTGGTCATCGCAACGAGTTTCGCCGCCTTGTGGCATCAGGCTTTGCCGGGACGTCTTTCAACTTTTGCACCACTGTTTGCCGCATTTTCTTGGGGAATGGCGGCACATGTATTTCGGCATCAAATCAGGCTTAACCCACTGCTTCCACTTGTCGGGGGTATGCTGACTGTCTTGCTTCCTTGGACAATCGCTACAGGAATCGTTGCAGGCGGGCTTTTGGTTCTAGTTCTGCGTGCGCCCATTGCTCCTCCTTTCAAAGATGTCTCTTATGGGATGTACATTTATGGCTGGCCAGTTGCGCAAACTGTGGTCGCACTCTTGCCGGGACTTCGTCCAGAGCTGCTGGCCGTTGTTAGCGTTGTTGCCACTTACCCACTGGCATGGTTGAGCTGGACTTATGTTGAGCGGCCTGGCGTGATTTGGCGCCGAGTGGAAATATAAGCTATGACATTAGCCCGCACAAAATCCAGAACCGTGTTTGGGGTGCCGGTCCCCGTTGCCTGTTTTCTGTTCGCAATAATGTTGCCCACAGCGGTGTCGCTAAACTTAGGCGGGTTACGCTTATCAGCATACAGGTTGGTTCTGTTGGTCATGTTCGTTCCGATGTTGTCGCAACTTCTATCCAACCAGCGTGGTCGAATGCACATCTTTGATGGTCTCGTTCTGGCGCATTGCGGTTGGGCGTTGCTTGCTTTGATCAAGTGGGGTGGGCTTGCGCAAGGAATTGAATCCGGCGGGATCTATGTGATTGAATGTGCGGGCGCTTATCTGATGGGACGGCTATACATTCGATCGTACGAAGATTTTGCTGCCATGACGCGGGCTTATGTTGGGCTTGTCCTTGCAACTCTGGTGTTTACCGTGCCCGAAGCTCTGACTGGCAATCACATCCTGCACGATAGTCTTGCGGCGGTATTTGGAGGCCCCAAAGCTGCCTACATCGAACCGCGCATGGGGATCGAACGCACCTTTGGCCCCTTTGATCACCCCATTCTCTATGGTGTGTTTTCTGCCTCTGCGTTCTCTTTGGCTTACTTTGTCATAGCTGAGCGAAAACTGTCTAAATTCGGTAACTTATCCAAGGTCGCTGGCGTCGGGCTGGCCACGTTCATGTCTGCTTCTGGCGGCCCGTATGTTGTGCTCATGGCACAGATGTTTGTTTGTACATGGGAGCGGGTGTTGGGGGCTGTCCAAGGGCGGTGGGCTGCGTTGTTTTCGTTCTTTGCTATAGTCTATTTCGGCATCGACCTTTTGTCTAATCGCACACCATTTCATGTCTTTGTTGAGTATCTCACCTTTTCCAAAGAGTCGGCCTATAACCGGATTCTCATCTTTGAATACGGAACCGCTGAGGTCGCGCGACACCCTTTGTTCGGCATTGGCTTGGGCGACTGGATCCGTCCGGTATGGATGTCTGATAGCATGGACAACTTTTGGTTGGTGACAGCTGTGCGGTATGGTCTGCCAGCCTTGTTCCTACAGGTTGGTTTGCTGTTCGGGATTGTTTGGGCGGTAGGGCAAATGCCGAATTTCTCACCTGCTTGGAGAAGAGCACGGCACGCGTGGGCCTTTACCTTGTTTGGCATCAGTGTCGCGGCAGCCACTGTGCATCTTTGGAATGCTCTGTTTGTTCTTTTCTTTTTCCTGATCGGGACAGGTGCCTGGATGCTGGATACTTCGCCCAGAGAACACCGAACCAAAAGGCATCGTCCTGTCACGTTGCTCGCTGCGCGTCCGGCGCGTCTTTTTTAACCAGTCATTGCACAGGAAACCCCATGGATCTGTCTATTGTTATTGTAAACTGGAACACTCAAGATCTCCTGCGTGATTGCCTGTCTTCGGTTGAACTTGGGTTGGGCAAGTTGCAGGCAGAGGTCTTCGTTGTAGACAACGCCTCGGATGACGGGTCACCCTTGATGGTTCAGACCGAGTTTCCATGGGTGAAGTTGATTGAAAACAGAGAAAACCTAGGGTTTGCAGGGGGCAATAACGTGGCACTGCAAAGGGCCTGTGGACGCTATGTAATGTTGCTGAATACTGACACACTGGTGCATGGGTCAGTATTGGAAACGGCTATCAGCTGGATGGACGCCCATCCGAGTGCCGGTATCATGGGGCCGCGGGTTCTCAATTCCGACGGAACTATACAACCCTCTTGCAGCGCTTTTCCCAGCCTGAGCAACCTTGCCATGCAAACGGCTGGACTCACGCGGTTTCGTCAATTTGATCGGTATCGAATGACCGGTTGGAACCGTAGTTCGGAACGCCATGTGGACGTAATTTCCGGGGCAGCTATGTTCGTGCGACATTCAGCGATGCAGCAAGTCGGTTTATTGGACGAAGCGTTTTTCTTCTATGGTGAAGAAACTGATTGGTGCCGTCGTTTCAGGGGACACGGTTGGAACGTCGTCTTTTCACCCATTCCAGAAATCACACACTTTGGTAATGGATCTGCGGGAAAACTGAACCATAACCGCGATGTGCTGATGACAGAAGGAACAACAAGGTTACATCTGAAACACGGTGGCCTGTTCGCGGGCGTAATCTGTTACCTGTTGTTGGCGGCGCACAATGTTTCGCGCGCCGTTTTTTGGGCATGTCTCAGCACCTTGGATCGCCCCGGCGCTAAAGATCGGGCGCGCCACTTTTCACGCGTTGTTGTAGACCTTCCTAGGGCATGGCCTGCACGGGAAAGGGCGATAGGTTCATGAGAGTACTGCTGATTGCACCGAATATTGACGCCACCGACGTCGGTGAAGCTTTTGTGGCGTATAAGTGGGCCAAGGCCTTGTCCGAACGGGTGGAATTGACCGTTCTGGCATTTCAAAGACCGGGGCGTCCCGATTTGCAAACCCAATTGCCATTGGCTCACGTGGTAACATGGGCAGAGCCAGCCTGGGCGCGCAAAAACGAGCGGATCAATGCCATGCTGAAACCGGCCTGGCCATATTTTTCCCACTGTGTTCGCCATTGGCTTCGAGCTGCGCTTAAGGGGGGCATGCAGTTCGATCTTGCCCATCAGTTGATGCCGCAAGCCGCCCGCTATGCATCACCCTTGCGCCATTTTCTAATTCCATACCTAGTTGGTCCCCTCGGAGGGGCATTGGATACGCCCGCAAGTTTTCAGTCCGAAGCAGCCAGCGCCCCGCTCTTTACCCGTTTGCGGAAGTTGGATCGTTTTCGCTTCAAGTATGACCCGTTTTTGCGCGAGACCTATAAACGGGCTGCCTGTGTATTAGGGGTTGCGCCTTACGTCCGAGACGTCTTGAAAGACATTCCGTTGCAGCGATTTGAACCAGTTTTGGAATTGGGTATTGATAACATTGAACCCATACAGCAGCGTCAACGCGTGGTGGGCCAGTTACGTGTTCTCCATGTCGGGCGCGCTGTGCGAACCAAGGGCCTGCGCGATACTGTGCGGGCATTGGCGCATCTCAAGAATTTGCCAGGTATCACATTGACCAGCGCAGGGGCAGGGGAGGAGATAGACCTCTGTCGAGCTGAGGCTGCGCGCTTAGGTGTCCAGGAGCGGGTGAATTTTCTAGGCAGGATCGCACGAAAAGACGTCGAAGCGCTTTATGCCTCGCATGATGTTTTTTGTTTCCCGTCGTTTCGCGAACCGGCTGGGGGTGTTCTGTACGAAGCTATGCGTCATGGCTTGCCCACAGTCACGGCGGACCGAGGTGGTCCAAGTTGGATCATTGATGAGGCATCTGGTATTCGTATTCCTGTCAGCGACCCTGATACATATGCACGTGATATCGCAGAATCGTTGCATGTATTGGCGAGCAATCCTGCGATCCGAACTCAGCTTGGCGCTGGCGCGCGCAGCAAAGTTTTGCGTGAAGGTCTTTGGGATCACAAAGCAGACAGGTTGGTCACGCTCTATAGGTCAGTCGTGCATGAGCCAAATGGATCCGACCTACTACTTTCGGATAGCTACGCGTCCCCTTTGTGACCGTGGGCAAGACTTTTCCACATTAACATCAATGATTTAATTGGGGGTATCCTGATTTCAGATCGAATTATCTGAAATGAGGGAAACCCAAAATGTTTGGAAGAAAGAAAACCGCACCTGTCGTTCTCGCTGTTTCCTCTAGCGGCGGTCACTGGACGCAAATGCAACGACTGGCTCCCGCTTTTTCCGGTGCCGAAGTGCACTACGCAACGACCGACGAAACTGCGTCTGAGCAAGTAGGCACGCGTAATTTTCACGTCTTTCCTGATGCCAACAAAGACACGCCTTTGCGCCTCTTGATCTGCGCCCTGACATTGGCTTGGATCGTTCTGCGTGTACGCCCGGACGTGATCGTTTCAACAGGTGCTGCAGGTGGGTTCCTTGCGATCCGGATCGGGCGGGTTTTTGGCGCACGGACGATGTTCATAGACTCAATTGCAAACGCGCGGAATCTGTCTGTTTCTGCCCGATTGGCCCTGAATGTGGCTGATCATGTCTTGTCGCAATGGCCAGGCGTGGCTGCAAAAACTGGTGCTGAATATCGCGGCGCGGTCATCTGAAATCCAAACCAAAGTTAGGGCAATGTCATGATTTTCGCTACCGTTGGCACGCAGTTACCATTTGATCGCCTTTTAACAGGTTTGGACAGCTGGGCCGAGCGCAATCCAAACACTCAAGTTTTTGCGCAATGTGGTTTGAGCAAGGCCAGGATATCTCACATCGACACCACTCCCACGTTGGGCGTCAGCGCCTTCCGCCGTCACTTTGAAGCCGCATCTCTCATTGTAGCCCACGCTGGCATGGGCACGATCTTGACGGCTGCTGAGCTTGGTAAACCGGTCATTCTTTTGCCACGACGAGCGTGTTTCAACGAGCACCGGAACGATCACCAGCAGGATACCGCAATAGAGATGTCCCGACTGTCAAACGTGACCGTTGTCCAGGACCAAGAGGCCTTGCACCGTGCTCTGGACTTCGCAGTGTCTCAGGAAGCTTGCAGTATTCAAAGCGATGGAGAGATTGTGCCAACCGAGCTGGACCCGCTCATTGATGTCATTCGCGATTTTGTGTGGGCCGACCCATCACTTGAGACGGCGATGGGTTTCCAGAACCAGGCAACTTCGCCATGATCGACGCTACCATTCTCATTCCTGCGTATAACGAAGCGGCAGTCATTGGGCGCACCTTGCAGCACATGTCGCGCGGGTTGCCATTGAACAGGTTCCACATTGTCGTCATTGCGAATGCGTGTACGGATGCGACAGCAACCAAGGTCTTATCAGCGCAGCCCGAAGCAACTGTCATTGAGACCGACATGCCGGGTAAATGCAATGCACTCAATCTTGGGTACCAAATAGCCAGCAAGGACAAACCAATCATTTGTCTCGACGCTGATCTAGATGTGACTTTTGAAAGTTTGACGGCACTTATCAAGGCGCTGCGCGACAGTTCAATACATGCGGCCTGCGGGCAAATGGATGTTCAAACAGGTGATACTTCTTCAGTTGTACGCGCTTACTACAAAGGTTGGCGCACGAACCCCTATTTTGACAAAGGGAAATTCGGCGGCCTCTTTGTTCTTTCCGCTAAAGCCGCCAGGCGGGTTTTTCCCCTTCCCAACGTCATTGCTGACGATGAATACATTCGTCGCAGTTTCCCGAGCGAAGAGATTGCCTTTGTTCCTGAATGCCGGTTCATGGCACGCGCACCAAAGACAATCGGTAGCTTGATTTCTGTACGGCGACGCAGTTTGCGTGGCACCCGTGCCCTTACAAAGCTTGGCCTTCCAAGCCCCGAGAGGGGTAGCCCTGGTACGGTAGCCATGCGCGCATTTCGAAACCCTTCCAAGGCGCTTCCGATCATTGTTTACGCCTTCGTAAACGCCTGGGCCCGCCTTTCTTTGGTACGGAATGCAGGATCAGTGGCTAATGATGATTTGTGGGAACGGGATCTGACGACCCGTTCTGCCGGGTGACGCGATGGTCCACGTAGCTGCAATCAATTCTGACGATGTTTTTGAGTCTCAGGCCGCCGTTGCCGAAGAACCGGTTCAGGCAAATCCATTTGCTTCTGTCGCTCGAGCGATGCGGGGGAGATGGTTTAAAACGATTGCCCTTGGCGCGATCTTGTCGCCCGCCTTTGCGGGGCTAGGTTACTTTTCTGGGAGCCAACTCTATAATTCACAAGCGATTCTGCGCGTTTTCCCGCAAGAATCGAACATCCTCTATTCGACGGGCGAAGACTCGGTTCTCAAGATTTTTTCGAGCTTTGTGAAAGCGGAAGCGACCTATGTCGCTTCACACCCAGTCATGGAACGTTCAGTGCAGGAATTGTCGGTCACGCGACCTGATTTGGCTGATGGGTTGACCGGGACTGACATGGCGCGTTCGGTGAATATCAAACGATCCGACAGCCTTATTGTTTTAACGACGCTTAGCAGGGATAGAGCTTTTGCGAGTCAAAAACTTGAGGCGGTTATTGCGTCTTATCTGGCGCTAAAGTCCGAAGCCGAAGAAGTTCGTACGTCCGTGCGATTGTCCGAACTGCGCTCACGTGAAGAGGATCTCATTGAACGTCTTGCGGGCTTGCGCATGAACCAACTCGAAACAGGAGGAGAGTTCGGACTGAATGCTTTGGCCAAGGCGCATATCGAAAAGATCGCTCAAGTCGATGCATTGGCCGCCCGTAAATCAGAAGTTGCTGCAACACTCGCAGCTCTTGAAACAGAGGATGTTGCTTCTTCGGCGGATACCTCAGATCAAGAAATCATGCGTGCCACTTTGTTGGATCGCGCTATGGCCGATCTTAGCTTTGAGCGTGCAAAACTTAAAAGCGAGCTTGCAGGCCTGCGCGCCGGATATCGCGACCAAACCAACCTGAGGTTTCAGCGTAAGGTCGATTCAAAAATCGATGAGATCGCTGTCATTGAACAGGCAATATCCAATCGCCGAGATCAAATTCGCGTGTTGGGCCAGACCGGTGCCCTGACCGCTGCAAGTAATACCGGCGAGGACACCACGCTTGCTGAGATCAGATTTCTGCTCGAAAAGGTATCTGGGCAATTGGGCAAAGCGCGTGGTGAAGCCAGAGATCTCAATCGTCGCCGTATCGATCTGGATGGGATCGAAACAGAAATTTCCGCTGCGGAAAGGCTTTTAGAAGAAACGCGCAGGGCCCTAGAGGTTATCCGGCTTGAGTTTGGGCGCGCGCTTCCGGGGTATGCAGTTGTGATGTCGCCACCCTCGCGCCCGATCAAGCCGGCGGAAGATACACGAAAGCTAATGATGGTGACTGGTTTTGCCTGTGGCCTTGTCATTGCGCTGGTTACTATGCTGGTGCTTGGACTGCGTGAGCGGCGTGTTCGGTATGCTGAAAGTCTTTTGTCAGTCAACGGACAGCTGCCCATCCGTCAGGTTACAGACGCTTCCGCTGATGACTCTCATGCTGCGGATCTGTTGCGCAATGAATTACAATTGCAAAGCCTTAGAAAGCCAAGATTGGTGGGGACTGCCCCAGTTATCGCGGTAACCAGTCTTCATTCCGGGGGCGGCTTGGATTGCGCGCGTGCCCTCGCTGAGAGCTTTTCACGCGCTCGCATGAAGGTTCTGTTCATTGACGCAGATATAACAACGTCGAACCAGGAAATCGAACCCGCAGGATGGAGCGATTTGTTGCTTGGAGCCGGCATCAAGCCGCGTTCCACGAGCGGTATTCCGGGACTGTCGACTGTTGGCAAGGGGTCTGCTGATCAAGTGGGAGACAGCGATGTATCCGCACGAATGGTCCAGTCAGCACTTAAACGCGCTGCAAAATCATTTGACGTTGTTATCGTTTCAACCGGCGGAATGCTGGACTGCCTATCCGCCCAGTTCATCCTGTCAAATGCTGATGTCGGCGTTTGTTATCTCACGCCCAGCGACAATCATGCAGCAGTTTTGGGTCTTGTCGAGCAGCTCGACAATTTGCCGGCCAATGGCACCGTCGCAGTGATGAGAAATGCCCTGCCGAGTGATCCCTGGCTGGCTGTTCGTACCTGAGTTTTCCCGTATGGAGGTTTCCCAATGGTTATGATGACCGTGAACTCTGCCTGTTCAAAACCAAAGTTTCTAGTCTGGAGCCTTAAGAGGTTTATGGACATCGGGTTTTGTTTGATCGCCCTTCCAATATTAGTGCCAGTCCTGGCTCTTGTCGCTTTGGCAGTCATAACAACATCGCGTGGACCGGCATTCTTTGTTCAGACGCGCGTAGGATTGGGGGGAAAAACCTTTGAAATGTACAAATTCAGGTCGATGTACACAGATGCGGAAAGTCGACGCGATGAAGTCGCGCAACTCAGTGACCGCGAAGGGATATGCCTCAAAGTAAAACGAGACCCCCGCGTAACACCATTGGGCCGGTTTCTACGCCGCTGGTCATTGGATGAGTTGCCTCAGGCTATCAACGTATTCAAGGGTGATATGTCATTCGTTGGGCCACGTCCCGCCTTGACCTGCGAAGTTGCCCAATACCCAGAATACGCTCATCAACGGCACGAAGTCTTGCCTGGGATTACGGGCTTGTGGCAGGTATCGGGTCGCGCTGAGATCGGATTTGACGAAATGATTGCCTTGGATCTGGAGTATGTTCGACAGGTTTCGGTGCTGACCGACGTTCGTATCCTTTTGCGCACCGTTGGCGCCGTGCTTGGCGGTCAAGGGGCCTACTAAGTACTTTTGCAGCACAAGGCGATCCTAGCATTGATCAAAATGGGATCACTGACCTTGGACTAAGTCACAAGAGGTTTTGATCCCTTGCGATCATGGCTGCATGGGTTCGGTTCCGGGCTTCTAGTTTCCGGCACAATGTCTTGACGTGCAGCTTAATCGTCGCCTCCTGCAAATCCAGATCACGGGCAATCTCTTTGTTTGACAGACCATCGCACAAACCGCGGAGGACCTCGGTTTCGCGGGTACTTAAGTTACCGACTGCTGAATCGGGTTCTTGCATGAAATTGTAAGGGGCAAAGGTTTCCCCTGCGATCATGAACTTTACTGCGTTGCTCAGGGACATGGAGGACATCGTTTTAGGAACATACCCTGCAGCGCCTTGATCGATGGCGTCCTGAACCGCAGCCCGGGACATGTTGCCGGACAAAAGGGCAACAGGTTTGCCGTCATTGGCAACCTTCATTTTGGTCAGCCCTTCAAGGCCATTCATGCCAGGCATCTTGTAATCGAGGAGCACAAGATCAAACGTACCGGTCTCGTTCACACGCGTGATTGCTTCACTGAGATCGGAGACGGTTTCAACATTTTCGATGCCTTCTTGCACCAATAACGAAGCGATCGCTTCGCGAACGAGATCATGATCATCGGCAATAAGTACCCGCATCGTCAATTTACCTGTTTGTACCGCTTGAGAATACGTAAACGGTGGGGTTTCAATGTCTTGAGTATGCATAGCCGGTCCTACTCCAATTTGCACTCGTTAGAGTCGTTAAAGATTTTTGCGTTCAATAACGGTTTAGCAGGCACGATTTTTCTATACTGCTGGCCAAATGGGGGCATGTCCGGCGAATTCGCCTTAGCACCTATACTAAAGTATAGCTCGAACCACCGTATGCGTCTGTGACCTGCGCGAATGTTTCTGGCACGTTCAGCGACATCATTAATCAGGCTCGAGGAAGACCAATGGGATTTGTAACTCAATGTACAGCAGCCTTAACGCTCCTCTTCCTTTCTGCGATTTCGACGGTAGCCAGTGAAACCATATTGACTGTTTCCGGCCTCCCTGTGGCTTCTGGTTCTGAAGCTACGGTTGAGTTCGAGCTGGAAGAGCTCCGCCGGATTGGAGAAATAACCTTTTCCACGACTACGCCCTGGACCGAGGGAGAACAGACATTCACAGGCGTGCCCCTCGCAATGTTTGTGTCTTCGTTGGATCTTAAAGCAGGGGTTCTAAAAGCTACGGCTGTAAATGACTACGCAGTCGAGATCCCGGTTTCAGAAGCATTGTTTGATGGCCCGATAATTGCGTACCTTAAAAATGACGAGCGTATGTCCATTCGTGAAAAGGGGCCTCTGTGGCTTGTTTACCCTTATGATTCCGATGCCAAATTTCGGACTGAAATTGTGTATTCCCGTAGTATATGGCAACTTGATAGGATTGTGGTGAGCGAATAGATTTGCCCCCCGCTCCCTCTTATCAAAGGCGTGTTCTAAACTTGTTAAAAAGCCTTTCCACTTTTCCAATCCGAGGGATTCAGGGCGCTGGTTTGCTGGCGTCCGCAACAGCAATTGCATTTATTGCAGTCATGATCTTTGTGGTCGCAGGCAGCCTGCGTCAAGAGATTGACGATCAGGCGACGGCCACAGCAGATACGACGCAATGGTCTCTTGCCCAAACAGAAGTTGATCTCAGGCGTTTGCAGTTTGCGGTTCTAGAGGCAATGAATGACGAGGGCATCGCACTTAAAGAGCTTCGGAACCGTTTCGATATCTTTTACAGCAGGGTCGTCACAATCGCCTATGGCCAGCAATTCGCAGGCCTTCGTAGGGAAGCGAACGCACAAAATGCTCTGAAGTCTCTGACTGACTTTTTGGATACCTTCTCCCCTGTTTTTGATGGCGATGAGGAGCAAATACGCAAACGATTGCCCGAAATCGATGAAGAGCTACATAACATCGCACAAGACGCACGACGATTCTCACTGGCTGGGGTACGCGAGTTCGCAGAAGGGGCCGATACGCATAGAGCTTCAGTTGGAACCCTGCTTAGTCGGATCGCCTTTCTGACTTTGGCTCTCGTAATCATAATCTTTGTTGTGGTCTTATTTCTGCTTAAACTTGTGCAGCGTAGCGTTCGCGCTGAATCTGCAGCTGCGGAATCTCGCAACCATATTCAGGAAGTCATCTCTACATCGATCGACGGCATCCTTACTATCAATACAGATGGGCACATTCTTGATTACAATGGTGCTGCTGAACGGATCTTTGGCTACACGCGACAAGAAGCCATTGGTCAATTGATGAGCAAATTGGTCATTCCCGAACACTTGCAAAATGTACACGAAGCCGGGATGGCGAGATTTCGCGAAACCGGCGAGCATCATGTTGTTGGGAAGGGTCTGTTGTTATTGGAAGCCAAACGCAAAGATGGTTCGGTGTTTCCGGTAGAATTGTCCATCTCGTCGGCGACCGCCAATGGAAAAGCGATTTTTGTGTCCTACCTTCGGGATATTTCCAGTCGTGTTGAGGTCGAGAAAGAACTGATTGAAACGCGCGACAAGGCGGTTGCGGGAGAAAAAGCAAAAGCAGACCTAATCGCTGTTATGAGCCATGAAATGCGTACTCCCCTGAATGGGTTGATTGGCACGATGGAGCTATTGGGGGGAACAGGACTGAACACCACGCAAAGTAAGTATCTTTCAGGCATGGAGACATCGGCCAACCTACTTTTGCATCATGTGAACGGCGTACTGAGCATGTCACGGGCAGATTCCGGTTTTATGCAAATTGAAAATGCGGAACTTGAACCCTCAGCTTTCTTGGAAGAGTTGGTCGAGAGCCAGCGCCCCGCATTCAAAGCAAACAGCAACACTATTATCTACGATGTGAACCACGCACCTGATCGAATTTGGGTCGACAGGGTTAAACTTTTGCAAGTTGTTCTGAACCTTGTTGCCAACGCGAATAAGTTCACGAAAAACGGTGCAATATCTGTTGATTGTGATCAGCTGTCAGATGGTGAAACCGTAGAATTCCGCGTGACCGATACCGGTATTGGAATTGCATCTGAGCATTACGATACAATTTTCGAGGATTTTCGAACCCTGGATACAAGCTATGGCCGGATGGCTGAAGGAAGCGGTCTTGGCCTTGGGATCTCCCGACGCATTGTAACGGCGATGGGTGGCACGATTGGTTTGGAAAGTGAGTTGGGGGTTGGCAGCATCTTTTGGATAAGGTTGCCAATTGGGCAGCGTAACCTCTTTGAAGAGGATAAGCGCTCTAAGAGGGCTGACGAAATCAAGGCTTCGCAAAAAAGGTCCGCGGTTACTCCGGTCAGAATTCTGGTCGTTGAAGACAACGAGATTAACCGCCTAGTAGCCATAGATATGCTTGAACAGGCGGGCCACTCTCCTGACGTCGCCCAGGACGGTGTCGAAGGTGTCCGCATGGCAAATGAATACGCGTATGACCTGATATTGATGGATATCAGCATGCCTGAATTAGATGGCGTCGAGGCGACCGGCATTATTCGCAACGGGTCAGGTCCCAACTGTACTACACCAATTCTGGCTTTGACGGCCCATGCGCTCCCGCAAGATAAGGACCGGTTTCGGAATGCGGGTATTTCGGAAACTGTTGTCAAACCACTGACCGCTGAAGTGTTACTGCGAGCAATCGAGACACATGCAGGTGTCGGAAAAGGTGTGGAAGCACGGTCCGATCGAGGGATTGAAAGCGTTTTGGAAGCTATAAAAGCCCGCAAAGGTCCTGAAGCTGCTCGTGATCTTGTAATTGAATTCATTACAAGCATGGATCAGGTAACTTCCACGCTCTCAAACTCCACTAAGATGCAAACTGATCGCGTTGCACTTGCGACCCGAGCACACAAATGTGCAGGATCTGCTTCGGTTCTGGGGTGTGATGCTGTCTCACGATTGCTTGGTCAGCTGGAAGATGAACTGCAGTCGGGGTCTTCTAATTTACGCCAGTTAGAGCAAATGTTGAATGTTGCTTGGAAAGACGAAAAAACCCGCTTGGAGAGCCGGTTGGGCTATTCATGAATGACGTCCCCAACCTTGTGTGGACCTATCCTCAAAAGTTGTAAGCTTCTTTATAGGTCTGTTTCAGGAAATACTTGAGAAGAGGATAGCGTGCTATACGATACCAGCGCCAGCCTGATGCTGATGGGCCATTTAGTAATAATCCTGTTGCAGGGCGTTCTCACCTTTTTCCCAGAGGGAATTCCCCGTTTATCACAGACACTGGTACGCCAAGAACCCTATCTTGTTAGAGGACAAAGAGGCGAATTTGATTATTCGCGATCTTTCTTTCAAAGTCTCTCGTCCTCAGTAGTTGGCTGAGTAGTGTCAGGCAGTGCATCCACTTTCTGGCTGTAGTTTGCCTGCAAACCATGGGAGGGTCCGTTTCGGTGCGGATTCTTCAATGGTTTCCGATCCAGTTTCGAAATAAGTTACTAAAAACCGGAACTCCCTGTCCATCCCGACCAGCCGCCGCTATCTCTAGACGACCGCAGCTGGTTGGCAAAACAACATGCCAACCAGAGGGTTTCCTACGTCAGACAAGTTTGAATGGCGGCGTCACTAAATTTCTGCTGTCGACCCCGTTTGCCAGTTGGTGGCGATTTCTAGCCCGTCTCTGGATCGATCCAAGCTTTCGGGACGCAGCTTGGCAATGCTCTATCCGTCAATGGCTCGACAGTGATCCACGCCGCTTAAATCTGTTTCTTCAGTGTGTGAGACGGCCGTAGTAAAGTTTTTGGCAGGGCGGTCATTCACACAGCAGAAACGGGCGCGGATTTTAAGGAGTATCCACGCGGATTGTTGCACCACTAAGCGAATCCTATGGTTGTCATCTGCGCTTTTTTGCGAAAGTTTAAGATCCGAGGGACCCTTGTGTGCATCTCATTGAAACTCAAAATTCTGAGTTGCACTAGTTGCAGATCAATAGTGCACAGTGAATAGCAAAAGACGGAAATTTGGTAGGCCCGGCAGGACTTGAACCCGCAACCAAAGCGTTATGAGCGCTCTGCTCTAACCAATTGAGCTACAGGCCCGTCTTTGTCCCTTCCGTACCATGATCCGCGCCCGCGTCAAGCCTGACCGTTGCATACGATGCCACAATCGAATAATTCGCGCGAAAGCAATGATGAGGATGGACCAATGACAGCGGGCAAAAACGGCATGACCTACGCCGAGGCTGGGGTAGATATTGATGCGGGCAACGCTTTGGTCGATCGGATCAAGCCGGCGGCAAAACGCACTAATCGCTCGGGCGTGATGAGCGGATTGGGTGGCTTTGGAGCGCTCTTCGATCTAAAGGCCGCAGGATATAATGACCCCATTTTGGTAGGCGCGACGGATGGTGTCGGCACCAAGTTGCGGATTGCCATTGATACTGGAAATGTGGACGGGGTCGGGATCGACCTTGTTGCAATGTGTGTAAATGACTTGGTCTGTCAGGGCGCTGAGCCTCTGTTTTTCCTTGATTATTTCGCGACTGGAAAGTTGGAAACAGAAATTGCAGCCCGGATCATCGAAGGCATTGCGACAGGGTGTGAGAAATCCGGCTGTGCCCTGATCGGTGGTGAAACGGCTGAAATGCCGGGCATGTATCCCGAGGGCGATTTTGATCTTGCCGGCTTCTCTGTCGGGGCCATGGAGCGCGGAAACGCCTTGCCCGCAGGGGTGCAGGAAGGGGACGTTCTTCTTGGCCTTGCAAGTGACGGTGTGCATTCAAATGGCTATTCCCTCGTCCGGCGCCTTGTAGAGGTTTCGGGTCTCGATTGGGATTCGCAAAGCCCCTTTGGCGAGGGAACTGTGGGACAGGATTTGCTGACGCCAACTCGTTTGTACGTAAAATCCGTTCTGTCTGCCGTGCGGGCAGGGGGCGTTCATGCGCTGGCTCATATCACGGGCGGTGGTTTGACTGAAAACTTGCCACGTGTTCTGCCTGACAGCTTAGGTGCCTCGATTGATTTGAGCAGCTGGGAATTGCCGGCCGTTTTCCGTTGGATGGCGGAAACAGGCGGTATTGTTGAAGCTGAAATGCTGAAAACGTTTAACTGTGGCATTGGCATGATTGTTGTGTGTGCTGCGGATCAGGCAGATGAGTTAACCGCATTGCTGAGTGAGCAGGGCGAGACGGTCTCTCGCTTGGGTGTCGTGACAGGCACGCCGGGTGTTGAGTATACAGGCGCGCTGTTGTGAGCCACAAAAAGGTTGCAATACTTCTGTCCGGTGGCGGCTCCAATATGGTCGCGCTGCTGGACAGTATGACTGGCGATCACCCTGCACGTGCCTGTCTAGTCATGTCCAATGATGCTGAGGCCGGTGGCCTCAAGAAAGCCGCGGTACGAGGCATAACAACCGCTGCAGTGGATCATCGCCCCTTCAAAGGCGATCGCGCTACGTTCGAGGCGGAATTGATTAAGCCTTTGATGGCAGCTGAGCCTGATATCGTGTGTCTGGCTGGGTTCATGCGGGTGTTAACCGGAGATTTTGTAACCCAGTTTCAGGGCCGGATGCTGAACATCCATCCTTCACTGCTGCCCAAATACAAAGGCCTGCATACCCATGCACGCGCGTTAGAGGCTGGTGATGCACATCATGGCTGTACTGTGCACGAAGTGACTGCCGCATTGGATGATGGTCCGATCTTGGGGCAAGCAACTGTAGATGTATTGCCAGAAGATACGCCTGACCTTCTGGCAGCTCGGGTTCTTAAAAAAGAACACCTGCTTTACCCGGCGGTTTTGCGCCGGTTTGCACAAGGGGATCGAACACCGATACTCCTGAGCTAGAAAGTGTCACATGTTAGAATACACCCGCGATTTGCAGTGCGTCCAACATCGGCCTATGGTTGCATGCATGACCGGACACGCCAACAATTGGCGGATTGATCAATAACAAAAACAAGAAGCCAAACCTGAATGAAAACCCTCACCACGACGCAAGAGCTGGCAGCATTCTGCGAACAGGCTGCCGCCCATCCCTATGTTACCGTTGACACAGAATTCCTACGGGAACGGACCTATTATTCCAAACTTTGTCTGGTGCAGCTTGCGTACCCCTCAGATAGCGAAGATAGCGCCGTTTTGGTTGATCCGCTGGTCGAGGGGCTGTCGCTGGATCCATTGTTGGATTTGTTTCGTAATCCAAATGTCGTCAAAGTGTTTCATGCTGCGCGACAGGATCTCGAAATTTTTTGGGTCGAATCCGGTGTGTTTCCAACACCCTTGTTTGACACCCAAGTGGCTGCCATGGTTTGCGGGTTTGGTGAACAGGCCGGATATGAAACGCTGGTGCGAAAGATCTGTAAACAAGGTTTGGACAAGACCTCTAGGTTTACGGATTGGACGCGTCGCCCGTTGACACAGGCCCAACAAACCTATGCCCTGGCTGACGTCACCTATCTGCGTCAGATCTATGAATACTTGGCGGCCGAATTAGCTAAGACAGGGCGCAGTCATTGGGTTGCAGAAGAGCTGCAGATTCTGACCAATCCAGCCACCTATGACATTCAGCCCGAAGAAGCATGGAAGCGCGTTAAAACGCGTACGAATTCGGGTAAGTTCCTTGCAGTCGTGAAAGAGCTTGCTCAATTTCGCGAAACGCATGCTCAGACAAACAATGTGCCCCGCAATCGCGTTATCAAAGATGATGCATTGGTCGAGCTGGCCTCGACCAAACCGCGCACAATATCGGATTTGGGTGGGTCTCGGCTATTGCTACGCGAGGCCAGGAAAGGCGTGATTGCCGAGGGTATTCTTGCGGCTGTGCAACGGGGCATTGACTGCCCTCCGGAAAAGCATCCGAAGGTAGATAAATCGCGTGAAAAACTTCAGGTGAATCCCGCTTTGGCTGATCTGTTGCGGGTGCTATTGAAATCTAAAACCGAAAGCGCGGGCGTGGCTGCTAAACTGATTGCACCCAGTTCAGATCTGGATCAGATCGCTGCGGGTGAGCGCAATGTGCCAGCTTTGTCCGGCTGGCGGTATGAAGTGTTTGGCGAAGATGCATTACGTCTGTGCGATGGCAAGATTGCATTGGCCGCCAAAGGGCAAACTGTAAAAGTTGTAACCCTTTAGCAAGCGCATGTGCTTCGCTTAAGACGCGTCGCTCAACGGCGACGCGTTTCACGCACGTTTAATTCGCCAATAACACGGATAAGTTTGATGCCTTCCAGGTCTTTGTTGGACAGGCTGACGGCTTCTGTGATGGTGCGTGTTCGCTCAGACCCCTGAGGGGTCGGCTCATTGGGGTAAACCACGCGGAATGTGTAGCTGAGTGTCCCGTTGGCGATATTTTCCTCAGACAGGTCAAGTTTAAGGTGGGTATTATAGGCGCCCTGACGGGAGGCTAACCCTGTTACCCTCAGGATTGCCCCGGTTGTTGTCGGTTCCACAGACAATGCGCTGATTGTTTGAATTGGAACGCTTTTATCTACTTGATCGGGGCGTGAAAAAACGCCTTTTCGGTCAGCATTGGCCGGGAGCAGAGGGTTTGCTGCAACGGTTGTACCCTCAGTCGCAGGGACGGGCGTTGAGCTGCTGCTGCCAAACCAATTGGTAGGGTTAACCCGAGAAGTGCTCCACCCGCCACAGGCAGATAGCAACAGGCTGGCTGTCAAAAGAACTGTCAGAGGTTTGCGCATAAGGACCCTGCCGATTTTAAACTTTCCTGTCTATCGGTTAGCGCATCCTGTCCCTATTGAAAAGGCATCGCAGGGCTGGACAGGCCCCAGTCAGAGGCTTAGGTCACACCTAACGCGTTCTGAGAGGAAAATTCATGGCAAGCCCCGCATTCGAAGCGATCGTCGAGGATTTTGAATTCCTGGAAGATTGGGAAGATCGCTATCGCTACGTTATCGAACAGGGCAAGGCCCTGACGCCGTTGGACGAGGCCCTGAAAGTTCCTGCCACTAAAGTGCATGGATGTGCCAGTCAGGTCTGGTTGCACCCCATTGTCGAAGACGGAGTGTTTCGATTTGATGGTGAAAGTGACGCCATGATTGTTCAGGGGCTGATTGCTGTTTTGCGGTCTCTTTATAACGATCTATCTGTTCTGGACGTTACGAAAACGGATGCACGTGGTGAATTGGCGCGCCTGGGTTTGAATGACCATTTGTCCGCGCAACGCTCTAACGGGCTTCGCTCGATGATTGAGCGCATTCAGCAAGTTGCCACAGAAAACCTGGCAGCAAACGGGTGACAAAAGGCTGGTCAGGCACACTACGTTTCAATCCGATTTCTTGGGGGTACCACCTGTGGGCGCTGTACGCGCCCATTGCGCCATCGTGGTTTCCAGATCCCCATACCCAGTGAACCGGCGCTCAAAAGCCAAACCCATTTTGTCTGCGCAGTTTTTCGCACGCGCTGTGAGGTCTGGGTCATCTAGCTGGGCCTGATAAACTACCTTTGTATAGTTCCCAAAGTACATGTCACTCAATTCAGGGTGTCGGTCTAAACCCATGGGTTTCCAGATGAATGCATCAAATTGGCGCGCAAGAAAATCCGTCAGATAGAACGCCGTCGTTTCATCCTCTTTTCGAGCATCGAACACATCATTGCCTTCAAAAAATGAATAGCAATGAGGACCTTTGACCATCTCAACTCCAAGATCCTTACAGGCCACCTCGAGCAGACCGCCCGTGCCGCAATCAGCGTAAACAACATAAATATGGTCGTAGACCTCACGATGTTTCTCCACCGCTTCCCGCACCGCTTGGGTGATTTTTTCAGGATGGATATGCAGAATCGCGGGTAAACAGGTCAGATCCATATAATCCCACCCATTGCGTGTTTTCACCGTCAAGATTTCGCGCGCGAGCGCACCACAGGCTATCAAAAGTATGCGGCCAACTTTCTTTTCCGGCGCGGCAAGGCCGGTCTCTGTCAGGCTTTGATCATCTAATGAATGCCCGGTAGGAGGCAAAACGGCCCGCCTTTGCGGGCGGGCCGATTTGCTGCGTCTGACCATCGGATCAGGCGCTCATTTGGTTGTGCTTGCGGCCAACAAAATCCTTGGCCGTTTCCACTGCGACCGCAGCGTCTCGGCAATAGGCGTCGGCACCAATGGCTTTGCCGAACTCTTCGTTCAGGGGCGCACCACCGACCAGCACGATATAGTCATCACGAATGCCTTGTTCGACCAGCGTATCGATGACCACTTTCATGTAAGGCATGGTGGTCGTCAGCAGGGCGGACATGCCCAGAATGTCAGGCTCTTCATTCTGCAACGCTTCAAGATAGTTTTCGACAGGGTTGTTGATGCCCAGATCTACAACTTCGAAACCAGCGCCTTCCATCATCATGGAAACTAGGTTCTTGCCGATATCGTGAATGTCACCTTTGACGGTGCCGATTACCATTTTACCAACGCGTGGCGCGCCTGTGGCTGCCAGCAGTGGCTTGAGGATAGCCATGCCACCTTTCATTGCGTTTGCAGCAAGAAGAACCTCTGGAACGAACAGAATCCCGTCGCGGAAATCGGCACCAACGATGGTCATGCCGCCCACAAGCGCTTTGGTCAGTACGTCATAGGGGGCCCACTCGCGTTCGAGCAAGATGTTGACGCCTTCTTCAATCTCTTCTTTGAGACCGTCATAAAGGTCGTCGAACATCTGTTGGACCAGTTCTTCGTCGTCGAGTTCCGACAGGATGATGTCTTCTTCTTCCGACATGGTGGTATTCCTTACGCTGGACGGGGATTCCCCGATATTGGCCGTTGTTTTCTTTTTTGCGTGTTGGTCGGATTTCGACTGCGTCGATTGCGACATTGGCGGTTCTGCAACCGACCTATAGGGTGGAATTTCCTACATTGATAATGAGAAATATGCAGAATGATCTTGCCGAGATTGCATGTGTTCACTTTTTGTTCTATGTTTAGGTATGAATGTAGAACTCTCTTTGGCTTTGGACCGGCGTAAGGCCCGTGGCGTCACCACAAATGAATCTGGCCGCTTTGATCTGGCCCGACGCGAAATTTGGGATGGGTGGGACATACCAGAATCACGCGGGGCCTTTCGCACTCAGGTAAGAGACGAACAGGCGCGTACGCTTATTACGTACAATACCTCCCCAGATTTACCATTTGATCGCTCTATCAATCCGTATCGTGGGTGCGAACATGGATGCGCTTACTGTTTCGCGCGACCTAGCCACGCCTATCTTGGGTTGTCACCGGGTTTGGATTTTGAAACGCAATTGGTTGCACGTTCCAATGCTGCGGATGTCTTGCGTAAAGAATTGACATCAAAGCGGTATAAGGTGGCGCCCATTGCGATTGGAACCAATACCGATGCCTACCAACCCGCCGAAAAGGAACGCGGCATTGCGCGCGCTTGTCTTGAGGTTCTGGCCGAATTTAGTCATCCCGTCGCGATTGTCACTAAAGGGGCGTTGATCGAGCGCGATATCGATATTCTGGCCCTGATGGCCGAACGTGGTCTTGCGCGTGTCGGGGTATCGTTGACGACGCTAGATCCCAGTTTAAGTCGAAAGTTGGAGCCAAGAGCCCCGTCGCCTGTGCGACGGCTTCAAATGATAGAACGTCTGAGCAGTGCGGGCATTCCGGTGCGGGTGATGACCTCGCCTGTGATCCCCGGACTGACTGATCATGAATTAGAGGCGTTGTTGGCGGCCGGTCGATCCGCTGGTGCGGATGCAGCCAGTTGGATCATGCTGCGTCTACCGCGCGAAATCTCCCAACTTTGGCAAGATTGGCTTGCAGAGCACGAGCCGGGGCGCGCGAACAAAGTGATGTCCCGTTTGCGAGAGATGCATGGGGGCCGTGACTATGACCCTAGATGGGGGCATCGTATGCGCGGCGAGGGGCCTTATGCGCGTATCATCGCACAAAGATTTGCCACCGCTGTAAAACGGTTAGGGTTTGCAACAAACACACCGTCTTTACGAACCGATCTATTTGCATTGCCGAAACAAGCGGGTGACCAACTGAGTTTCTTTTAAGTATTACGCGGCTTGAATAACCGCGCGGATGTTTGTCAAGCTAGCGGTGCTTCCCTTGATCACCACAAACGGTTGACCGTCCGCGAACAAGGTTTGAGACCCATCATCATTGGCGGCCAACGCAAAGTCTGGTTCGGGGTCGTTGGCATTTTGATAATATAGGATTTCATCTATCGCAGCGTTGAAATCCTCAATAACGGCGGCGTTATCACCGATTCCATCCAGCACAATGATGTCATCAGCGCCATCTCCGGTCAGAATGATATCATTGTCACCAGCAACGATGATGTCGTCGCCGGCACCCGCGTCTAAATGATCTGCCTCACCATCGTCGACGAATTGTGATGGGGCGTTGGGTGAAGTGGAGCTGATCCCTGCATCAAGATTTGATCTCAGGCCGATCAAATCCGATAATGACGTGCCATCCGCAAACGCGGTTCCACCCACTAACAGGTCAGCACCATCCCCACCTAACAAGGTGTCAGAACCGGCGCCACCTTCTAGGATCTCTTGGCCTGTGCCTCCGTCCAAGGTGTCATTCCCTGTACCGCCGCGCAGGATGTCATTGCCCTGATCTCCAAGCAGAATATCTGAGTCATTTCCGCCATCCAAGATATCCGAATCTGCGCCGCCAGATAGCTGATCTTCTCCGTCTTCCCCTGACAGGATATCTCGTCCGACGTGCCCTTGCAGTGAATCGCTGCCACTTCCGCCTTCCAGTGTATCTTGCCCGTATCCGCCGTTTAAGAAATCGTCACCCGACTCGCCCTGCAACAGGTCGCGACCCAGACTGCCACCCAGCGCGTCATCTCCTGAACCACCATTCAATGTGTCGTTATTGTTGCCGCCAAACAGAGTGTCATTCCCGGCTTGACCAAACAAAGAGTCATTCCCATCTGAGCCAGACAGGCTGTCATTTCCGTCGAACCCCAACAGGTTATCATCTCCGGCACCGCCCTTCAGGGTGTCATTTCCTGCCTCTCCAACCAATTGGTCGTTGTCACCTAACCCAGCCAGCAAATCATCTTGGTTTGACCCGGTAATGAAGTCATCATCGTCAGTCCCCCGCATCACTTCGCCAGGTCCGCCGTCCTCCTGAGGAATGCCGTCCGGGCCAAGTTCGTCGATATAACCGACGATTCCGCTGACTGCTGCAGCACTGATAAGACCGATAAGTAAAAGCATAAGTTACGCCCGCGAGAAGAGAGGTTGTCCAGAACACTAGATCCGGGAAATGCGGCGTTTTTTTGTAAAACTTTGTGAAAATGTTGTGCAAATAGTAAAGGCCCCGCAGAGTGGTCTCTGCGGGGCCTTCAAAACTCAAAAGTTCAAGCTTTAGCGGTTTTCGATATCAATGTAGTCGCGCTGTGTTTCACCAAGATACAGCTGACGAGGACGACCGATCTTGTTCTGAGGATCGCCAATCATCTCTTTCCACTGGGAAATCCAGCCAACAGTACGCGACAGCGCAAAAATTGGTGTGAACATCGACGTGGGGAAGCCCATCGCTTCGAGAATGATGCCCGAATAGAAGTCGACGTTCGGGAACAGCTTTTTCTCAGCAAAATACGGATCGCTCAACGCGACTCGCTCCAGCTCTTTGGCCACTTGCAGCAAAGGATTGTTTTCAACACCCAGCAGATCCAACACTTCGTCTGCGGATTGCTTCATCACAGTCGCACGCGGGTCGAAGTTTTTGTAAACGCGGTGACCAAAACCCATCAGACGGAAAGGATCGTCTTTATCTTTTGCGCGATCAATGAACTCGGGAATGCGATCAACAGTGCCGATTTCTTTGAGCATTTCCAGGCAGGCCTGGTTTGCGCCACCGTGTGCTGGGCCCCAAAGACAGGCAATACCCGCAGCGATACATGCAAACGGGTTTGCACCAGAAGACGACGCCAAACGTACAGTTGATGTAGATGCGTTCTGTTCGTGATCGGCGTGAAGCGTAAAGATCCGGTCCATAGCACGGCTCAGGATCGGGTTCACTTCGTATTCTTCACAAGGAACAGCAAAGCACATGCGCAGGAAGTTTGACGCATAATCCAGATCGTTGCGCGGATACACAAACGGCTGACCAATTGTGTACTTATAGGCCATGGCAGCAATCGTCGGCATCTTCGCGATCAGGCGATGCGATGCGACCTCCCGCTGGCGGGGATCGTTGATATCCGTCGAGTCGTGATAGAATGCAGACATTGCGCCCACAACACCGACGATGATAGCCATCGGATGTGCGTCGCGCCGGAATCCACGGAAGAAATTGATCATCTGCTCGTGCACCATTGTGTGACGAGTGATTGTTGTTTCAAAATTTTCCAAATCTTCTGCAGTTGGAAGAACACCGTACAACAGCAGGTAACAAACCTCGAGGAAATGCGATTTCCCTGCGAGTTGATCGATCGGATAACCACGGTGAAGCAATTCACCTTTTTCTCCATCGATATAGGTGATGGTGCTATCGCAGCTAGCCGTAGACGTGAAACCTGGATCGTAAGTAAATACGCCAGCTGCAGCGTATAGCTTGCGAATGTCGATTACGTCGGGGCCGACGGTCGGTGAAAAAATTGGCAGCTCGTAGGATTCGCCATTCAGATTTAGAGTGGCTGATTTATTGTTCTCGGTCATAGATGTCCCTTCCTCTTACAGGCACGGGGCGGGGCATCGCCTGACCCGTGCGGGCAGTGCCTGCGCATCAAGGCGCAGGACCGGTCGTAGCGGAGCAGCGTTACCCGATTATGAAGTTCGGGCTAAGTTCGCTGCGTCTGAGAGCCGTGCTAGGGTTTCATCGCGTCCTAGCACAAGCATCATGTCAAATACCGAAGGTGTCACAGCACGACCCGCCAGCGCAGCCCTCAATGGACCCGCCAGTTTCCCGAACTTTGTACCCTGAGCTTCAGAAAAAGCATTCAGAGCCGCCTCCAGTTCATCTCGGGTCCAGCTAACATTTTGCAACTGCGGCGTCAATTCATCCAGTATACCGTTGGATACCGTTGACAGGGCTTTGGACGCCTTTTCGTCTGGTGAAATAGGGCGTGAAACCAGTGCAAACTCAGCTTTTTCAAGGAGTTCAGGGAATGTTTTCGCGCGGTCCTTGAGGCAATACATCGCACGTTCCAGATCACTAGATTGTGTCTCGTTGAGAGCGGGCAGTTCTGCAGCGGTCAGAAAGGCCTCTATCTCATGCCGCAGTGCAGCGTCATTTGAAATCGCGATGTGCTGCCCACAGAGATTTTCCAGCTTTTTGACGTCAAATCGCGCAGGGCTTTTGCCGATTCCCCCCAGATCAAACCAGTCTTGTGCCTGTGCATCGGTAAAGAACTCGTCGTCCCCATGGCTCCAGCCCAAGCGGGTCAGATAGTTGCGCATACCCGCGGCAGGGTAGCCCATCGCCTGATATTCTTGGGCGCCCAACGCACCGTGGCGTTTTGAAAGTTTTTTGCCGTCTTGGCCATGGATCAGCGGGATATGCGCCCACACAGGGACGTCCCATCCCATGGCGTTGTAAATCATCATCTGCCGCGCCGCGTTGTTGAGGTGATCATCGCCACGGATTACATGGGTAACCCCCATATCATGGTCATCAACAACAACAGCCAGCATATACACTGGCGTTCCATCTGACCGTAGCAGAACCATGTCATCCAACTGATCATTGCGGATCGTTACATCACCTTGAACCTGATCGTGGATGATTGTTGTCCCTTCTAAGGGAGCTTTGATCCGTACGACATAGGGTGCTTCGGGGTGGGTTGCGTCATCCGCATCCCGCCAAGGGCTGTGAAACAGGGTGGATTTTCCCGCGGCCCGCGCGACATCGCGGAACTCTGCAATTTCATCCTGTGTTGAGAAGCACTTGTAGGCTTTGCCTTGAGATAGCAAATCATGCGCGACTTCGGCATGACGCGCGGCACCTTCGAATTGGCTGATCACATCCCCATCATGATCCAATCCCAACCATTCCATTCCTTGTAGAATCGCTGCTGTCGCTTCGGGTGTCGAGCGTTCGCGATCTGTGTCCTCGATCCGCAAAAGGAATTTGCCGCCGCGTCCACGGGCGTAAAGCCAGTTGAATAAAGCTGTACGTGCCCCACCGATGTGTAGAAAGCCAGTGGGTGAAGGGGCGAAACGGGTGACGACTTGGTCTAACATTGTTGTCGTTTACCTTTTGGTAACTGTGGAGCGGATAGCGTTAAGGCCTGTCTAGCGAGCCGGACCGACGGGAGCAACCATGCGCATATTGCTGCAGCTCAAGGCGACAGTATTGTATCAGCAGGGATATTTGTTCCCATGGGTGCCGGTTTTCTTTGCAGTTGGGATTGGTGGATACTTTGTTCTGCCGCAAGAGCCGGGCTTAGTTAGCTATGCGCTGCTGACGTGTGTGGCCGCATCTGCCACCACCTTCGCAATGCGTTGGCCGGGTGTTTGGTCGCCTTTGGTTTGGGCCGTAGCATTAAGTGTAAGTGGCTTGATTTGGGCGGGGGGGCGAAGCCATGCAATTGGAACGCCAAGCCTGGCTTGGCGCTATTATGGACCCATTGAGGGGCGCGTTGTTGCCCTAGACCGGTCTGCCTCAGATGCCCAACGGATTACCTTAGATCAAGTTCGCCTGAACAGAATTTCTTTTGACCAAGCACCAGAGAGGGTTCGAATATCTTTGCATGGTGGCGGGATCGATCTAAAGCCGGGGCAACGGATTATGACGACTGGCCATTTATCGCCTCCGCAAGGGCCAGTGGAACCCGGCGGGTTCGATTTTCGCAGATACGCTTGGTTTAAACAATTGGGCGGCGTGGGTTATTCACGAACACCTGTTTTGACTCTTGAACCAGCCGGCCAGTCCTCTAGTGATTTGTTAGTTTTGCGGATGCGACTGGCGATTTCGGAACGCGTGCGCAGCAGATTGTTGGGGGATGTCGGTGGATTTTCAGCGGCTATAACCGCCGGTGATCGCAGTGCCATTAGTCAGGAAACAATGGGGTACCTTAGAGCCAGTAACTTAGCGCATTTGTTGGCCATTTCAGGATTGCATATGGGGCTTTTGGCCGGATTTATCTTTTCTTCGTTGCGTATAGGCCTGTCGTTGTTTCCGGCATTGGCATTGCGTTTGCCGGTAAAGAAACTTGCCGCTTGCGGTGCGTTAATCGTTGCGTCGGGTTATCTCGTTTTATCAGGCGGCAATGTTGCAACCCAGCGGGCATTTGTAATGGTAGCGGTCATGTTGTGCGCTGTGTTGGTGGATCGGCGTGCACTATCCTTACGGGCCGTCGCTGTTGCAGCGGTTTTAATTTTGCTTCTTCGTCCAGAAGCCTTGTTGGGCCCCGGATTTCAAATGTCTTTTGCTGCGACAACTGCATTGGTGGCAGTGTTTGGTGTGATCCGAGAGAACGAAATTTCATTGGGGCCAAAATGGATATCGG
This sequence comes from Phaeobacter sp. NW0010-22, assembly GCF_040365955.1. NCBI lineage: Bacteria > Pseudomonadati > Pseudomonadota > Alphaproteobacteria > Rhodobacterales > Roseobacteraceae > Phaeobacter > Phaeobacter sp. NW0010-22. The sequence goes on along the minus strand of NZ_BAABWT010000005.1, from coordinate 207,123 downwards.
CGATCTTGAGCGTTGTGCTTTCTTCAGCGGTGGCAGGGCTGGCAACGGCTCCCATTGGAGCGGCGCATTTCAATACTCTGGCGCACTATGGATTGCTGGCCAATTTGCTTTCAGTTCCGTTGATGGGGATTATTGTTATTCCCGCAGCCGTCTTGGCAGTTGTGCTTTTCCCATTGGGTTTGGATTGGGTTGGACTTGATCTGATGGGTTTTGGCTTGGTTTGGATTCTGACAGTAGCTGAATGGGTAACAAATTTACCAGGAACGCAAGGTCATGTTCCGACACCAACACCTTGGATTTTGCCATTGCTTGCTTTTGGGTTCCTGTGGCTCATCCTTTGGCGGGGCAGGTTGAGATGGGCAGGGTCTGTCGCGATTTTTTGCGCGTTCGTTAGCTGGAGTCTAGTACATCGCCCGGACGTTTTGATTGCAGGCACTGGTGGGCTGATTGGGGTCATGACTAATGAGGGCAGGGCCCTTAGCAAATCCAAAGGGAGCGGATTTGTTGCAAAGGTTTGGCTGGAAAACGACGGCGATGGAGCGAACCAGATTGCGGCAGCACAGCGATGGCCAGACGAGCAGGGAAAGCTCCGATTCATCGACTATGACAATGCAAAAATCATCCACGTTACCGGAAAACAAGCGGCGCAATCGCTTACAACCTGTTCGGTCAAAGACTTGGTTATTTCCGCTGTCCCATTCGCCCTAGATGGACCTTGTGAGATCTACGATAGCAAACGTCTCTTACAAACTGGCAGCCTAGCTTTGGGCCCCAAAGGGATCGTGACAGCAGAATCTTTGTCTGGAAACAGATTGTGGAACAGAAAGAACAGGTGACTTTACTTCAGTAGGTACGGATCAGCCCAACCAGACGCCCTTGCACCTTAACCTGATCCTCGGGAAAAACACGGGTTTCATAAGCCGGGTTAGCGGCTTCAAGAGCGATGGCATTTCCACGTCGAAAGAACCGCTTTAGAGTTGCCTCGTGATCTTCGACCAGAGCGACAACAATATCGCCATTGTCGGCGGTGGCTGTGTCTCGAATGACAACCACGTCGCCATCATTGATCCCAGCATCAATCATCGAGTCGCCTTTGACTTCGAGTGCGTAGTGCTCGCCGGCTCCAGAAACCATGCCACCGGGCACGGCAACTTGATGTGATACTTGGCTGATTGCTTCGATTGGAACACCGGCTGCAATCCGTCCCATAACCGGCAACTCAATTGCGTGGACAACGACGGGATCGCTATTTGCGGGTGCACCCGCTTGAGGTTTATCGCCGTCAATAACACGCGGGCTAAATCTCCCACTGGTTGAGGCGCCACCAAGGCTTTCAGGTAATTTGACAATTTCGATTGCACGCGCACGATGTGCCAAACGTCGAATGAAACCGCGTTCTTCGAGCGCGGTAATCAATCTGTGAATTCCGGATTTGGAGCGAAGATCCAAAGCGACCTTCATCTCATCAAAGCTGGGAGGAACACCGTCCGCCTGCAACCGCTTATGGATAAATTCCAACAAATCCAGTTGCTTCTTGGTCAGCATGGTGCACACCTCTTGATCATCTGTTTACAAATGTTCTACGCATGTTCTTGTTTTGTGTCAATAGGTGTGATTGGTGAAACTATATTGGCAGATAGTGAATGCGCTGCCCATCTTCACAAGCTGGGTCAGAGGCTGGGCGTATAGCCAGTGCGTTGGCATCTGCTAGGACCGTCAACAATGAACTGTCTTGGTTTTCGAATACAGTCATCTGACCGTTGTCGACACGCGCCCGCATATAGTGTTGACGTGGGCCGTTCGCCTCCAAGGCGTGCGTCAGTGTCGCTGTTTGCAAGGTAGGAACAATGTCTTTCAAACCCAACATGAGGCGGATGACGGGGGCTAGAAAGACGTGACCACAGACGATGGCCGACACCGGATTTCCGGGAAGGCCAATCAAAACACTATCACCCAAACCCCCAGCCATCAAAGGTTTGCCGGGACGCATTTTGATTTTATAGAAGGACTGCTCCATGCCTAGATCCTTGGCCACGGGGCCAACAAGATCATGGTCGCCAACCGATGCCCCACCAATCGTAACAATCAAATCTGCGCCTTTAGCCAGCCCAAATGCAGTTATTAAAGACTGTTCAGTGTCTCGTGCGATGGGCAAAACCCGTACTTCGGCCCCCAGACCCTCAAGCATTGCCTTAAGTCCAAAGGTGTTTGATGCGATGATCTGATCCGGGCCAGGCGTTTCGCCGGGCATAACCAATTCGTCACCGGTCGAGATCAGTGCGACAACAGGTTTTCGGGTCACTGGGATTTGGTGAATGTTCATTGAAGCCATTAACGCGATGTCTTGCGGAGCAAGCTGACGAGGGCTTTCGAGAGTCGTGCCAACCTTGAAATCAACGCCTGCAGCGCGAATGTTGCTTTTGGTTCCGGGATCATCCGTAATTGTAATCAAATCCCCTCGGCGGGTAATGTTTTCCTGAATAACAACAAAGTCGGTTCCCTCAGGCACAGGCGCCCCAGTAAAGATTCGGACCGCCTGGCCCGCACCAACGATCTCCGGGAACGCATGCCCCGCCGCCGCTTCCCCGACAACTTTGAACATCGCATGCAACTCTACTTCGTCGCTTTTCATGGCATAGCCATCCATCGACGAGGCTGAAAAGGGAGGTTGATTGCGCGTTGCCACAACATCCTGCGCCAGAACGCGCCCCGCAGCGTTTGCAAGTGGCACAAACTCCACCTCAAGCGGGGACACTAAGCCGAAAAGGAGATCCTGCGCTGCTTCAACGGTGATCATGTGTCTTCCTTGTCTGCGGGGGTTCTTGACATTGGGTGTATCAGATCGCTTGGTAGCGCCCTGACTTACCACCGTCTTTAAGAACCACACGCAAGCCACCTATTTCCATTGATTTATCAACAGCTTTCGTCATGTCATAGACGGTTAACGCGGTAATTGATGCTGCGGTCAACGCTTCCATCTCAACGCCAGTCTGTCCTGTGGTTTTAACCGTTGCTTCGATTTGAACACCGGGCAGTTCAGGATCAAGTGTCAGTTCAACTGCGACTTTGGTGATAGGTAATGGGTGGCACAGTGGAATCAATTCTGGGGTCTTTTTCGCGCCCATTATGCCTGCCAAACGGGCCACACCCAGAACATCGCCCTTTTTGGCGCGTCCTTCAGAGATGATATCAAAGGCGTCTTGGCTCATTTTGATCCAAGTGACTGCCGTGGCGATCCGCGAGGTCACGGCCTTGTCTGACACATCAACCATGTGGGCATCGCCCTTGCCGTCAAAATGTGTCAGTGACATTACATAGCTCCTGGAACCAAGGGATTGTCAAGCAACTCACGTGTCGCGGTGGCAACATCCTCTTGCCGCATCAAGCTTTCGCCAATCAAGAAACAGCGGGCGCCATAGCGCGCAATATCAGCCAAATCTGCCGGTTCTGTTAGGCCGCTCTCGCACACAATGGTCCGTTCCGCAGATACCAGTTTTGACAAGCGGCGTGTGGTATCCAGGGTGGTTTCGAACGTTTTGAGATTGCGATTGTTAATCCCCATGAACGGGCTTTTCAGCTTCTCGGCGCGCTCAAGTTCAGCTTCGTCATGAACTTCGAGCAGAACATCCATGCCCCAATCAAAAGCCACCTGTTCCAGCTCAGCCGCCTGAGCGTCAGAGACAGAGGCAAGAATAATCAAGATGCAATCCGCTCCAAGTGCACGTGCTTCGATCACCTGATAGGGGTCGTACATGAAATCCTTGCGCAAGGCCGGTAAATCACAGGCTGCACGCGCTGTTGTTAAAAAATCTTTGGCGCCCTGAAAGCTGGGAGTGTCTGTTAGCACTGACAAACAAGCTGCACCCCCGGCTTGATACGCTTTGGCCAATTCAGGAGGATTGAAATCGGATCTGATCAAGCCTTTGGATGGGCTGGCTTTCTTGATTTCCGCAATTAACCCATACCCATCACGACTGGCATCAAGCAAAGCCTGCGCAAAGGGGCGAACGGGGCTGGCGTCGCGTGCTTCACTCTCAAGCGCATCAAGGGATTTGGTCGCTTTGTCCGCAGCAACTTCTTCCAGTTTATAGGCTTTGATCTTGTCGAGAATGGTATCGGTCATGCGGGATCCTGCGTGATACGGGCCAGTGCGGCGATCTTTTCATTGGCTTTTCCACTGTCGATACTCTCGACTGCCATGGCAACGCCTTCGCGTAAATCGCTCGCCACATCTGCAACGACCAAAGCTGCCGCAGAATTTAACAAAACGGCATCACGATAGGCTGATGGGGTTCCATCAAGCAGGGCGCGAAAGGCAACGGCGTTTTCCGCCGGTGTACCACCAACGATTGCTTCAAAGGGATGCACAGGCAGACCAGCGTCTTCTGGGTGGAGTTCGACGTCTGTCACAACGCCATGTTCCAAGGCCGAAACCCAGCTGATGCCAGTGATTGTCAACTCATCAGTGCCGTCAGAACCGTGCACAAGCCATGCCTGTTCTGATCCTAACACGCCGAGCGTTTCAGCCATCGGCCGGATCAAATCACGCGAAAAGGCACCTGTCAGCTGGCGTGTCACGCCAGCTGGATTGGTAAGGGGGCCGAGGATGTTAAAGATCGTGCGCGTTCCTAGCTCTGACCGGGTCGGCATGACATGGGCCGTAGCAGGATGGTGCATTGGGGCCATCATGAAGCCGATCCCGGCTTCGTTCAGCGCGCGTTCTACAACCGAGGGGCCAACCATGACATTGATGCCCATCTGAGATTGCAAGTCAGCCGTTCCAGATTTCGAGCTGAGATTGCGGTTGCCGTGCTTCGCGACAACGACGCCTGCACCAGCGACTACAAAGGCAGTCGCGGTCGAAATGTTCAGCGTGTTCTTCCCATCACCACCAGTTCCGACGATGTCCATTGCGCCAGCTGGGGCTTTGACTGCGTTGCATTTGGATCGCATAACAGCCGCAGCGGCCGCATATTCATCCACGGTCTCGCCTCGCGTGCGTAGGGCCATCAACAACCCGCCGATTTGGCTGGGTGTCGCTTCACCTGCAAACAGGATGCCAAACGCGTCTTCCGCTTCGGCGCGTGTAAGGGACCGTTCAGCAGCGGCTCCAATCAGGGGCTTTAGAGCATCGCTCATGCGGAAACCTTCATTTCGTTCAGGAAGTTTTGGAGCAAGGCATGACCGTGTTCCGAAGCAATTGATTCGGGGTGAAACTGCACGCCATGAATGGGGAGTTCTTTGTGTTGTAACCCCATGATGGTGCCATCATCTAACTCGGCAGTGATTTCTAGACAGTCAGGCAGAGTGCCCCGATCAACAACCAGCGAATGGTAGCGAGTGGCCTCAAATGGGCTAGGTAATCCCTCAAAAAGGCCTTTGCCTGTGTGTTTCATAGTTCCCATCTTGCCGTGCACAATTTCATGACACCGAACAACGTTGCCGCCAAAGGCTTGTCCGATTGTCTGATGCCCAAGACAAACACCCATTAGAGGCGTTTTCGTTTCAGCCGCCGCCTGAGTCAGTGCAAGGCAAATTCCCGCTTGATCTGGGTCACATGGGCCAGGGCTGAGCAATATGCCGGTTGGATTTAAGGACATAGCTTCTTGGACATCCAGCGCGTCGTTGCGGCGAATTTCCACATCCGCCCCAAGCTCGGCCAAGTAGTGGACCAAATTATAGGTAAAAGAGTCGTAGTTGTCGATCAGCAGCAGCATTTTAACACGTTCATTAGGGGCTGGTGGCGAGGGCCTCAGCCGCAGTATAGTAGTCGGGACATACATGTTCAGGGTTGCGCGGCAGCGTCAAGGGCCATGGCGATTCCGAGCATGCTTCATCAACGCCGCTGAGACGGCGAAGACAATGCGTACGGGCAACTGGGACCAAAAGGGGCGAGACGGGGATGGGTGGATTTTTTGGGGGAGCTCTGACAGGGATTCTCGTTGTTGGATCTGTGTCGGCTTATGTGTCGCTGACATCACCATTGCCGGTACGTCCGGACGTTTCTAGCGTTGCGCCAGCCACGACAGGGGGGGAATCCTCTGAACCAGATACCGGGGGCAGTGGCGTAGATCCTGCCGGTCAAGACGCTGATTTGGTCGAACTGGCACCGCGCGCGCCTGTCGAGACAGAACAGCCATCCGATAGCCTAAATTCGCTGGACTCTGAGATCACGGAGCCAGGAGATAAACCAAAAGTTGGTGCGGCAACCGGCGCTTTGGACAAGCCCGACACTGCCAGTACCGCATCCGTTACGGTTGAGACCGAAGCCCCAGTTATGTCGCCTGCACCGGGTGAGGCTCCGAGCGTTCCAACAGATGAAGCTGAGCTCGCGGTTTCCAAAGATCAACCAACGCAACCCTTGACGCCCGATGTTTCGGAAACCGGATCCGGCTTGGAATCGCCCGTTGAAACCGAGGCGGATCCAGTCATAGCCTCTCAGCCTGATGCTGATTTGAGCACGGAAGAAGTTGCTGCACCGACGCCGGCTACACAAAGCGATCAAGCTCCCAGCATAGATACGCAATCATCGTCTGTGATACCGGTAAACGAAAGTCCTGCCCCGCAAACCTCTGATGCGGCGCCTGAAATTGCAGCTCTGCCGCAGATTGGAAGTGATGAGACCAGTACTGTGCGGCCGCAAATTGGCACACCTGTGGTGCCCCTAACCGAACGCAATACAGTACCAGTCGCGACGGGTGAAACCGCGACAGCGCTCAATCCTGAAGAGCGTCCGATTGAGATGTATGCAGAACCTTTCGACAACCCCGAAAACAAACCCATGATGGCGATCGTTTTGATGGATGATGCAAAGGGGCTGGGTGCAGAGGCTTTGCAAGATTTTCCCTATCCTCTGAGCTTTGCGATTGATCCCACTGACCCGTTAGCCAAGGAAAAAATGGCGCGTTATCGAGATTCTGGGTTTGAAGTCGTGCTCCTTGCCGACCTACCAGCAGCAGCTACGGCTCAGGATGCTGAGGTTTCGTTGTCCGTTTGGGTCGATGCGTTGCCAGAAACCGTTGCGATTCTTGAGGGCACCAAAAGCGGCATTCAAGGAAACCGGGAACTATCTGGGCAGGTGTCCGCCATCTTAGGGGATACGGGACGTGGGCTGATCACGCAGGACAATGGATTGAACACAGTTCAAAAGCTGGCGGTTCGGGCCGGTGTTCCTGCGGCAGTTGTGTTTCGCGATTTTGATGGCGCAGGGCAAACACCCACCATCATGCGCCGCTTCTTAGATCAAGCGGCCTTTCGTGCAGGACAGGAAGGGGCGGTCATTATGTTGGGCCGTGTCCGTCCTGATACTGTGTCGGCGTTGCTGCTGTGGGGATTGCAAGATCGTGTCAGCCGCGTAGCACTTGCCCCTGTTTCCGCCGTTTTGACGCGAGAGTAATATTTCGTCTGGGCGAATGGTCGGATTCAGTTGGGAATGGTCTTTGCCCGAACCAAACTTAAAAAACATGTGTAGCGTAAAGCGGCATTGCCTTACGCCACAAAATTGAGTTTCGAGCCCCAACGGGAATTAGTTGTTTCCGCTGCCAACGAACCGGGCTGCATCCGCTGCTGCCCGGCGAATAGCATTGGATTTGTGGACTGTTTCCATATATTCAGCCTCGGGGTTGCTGTCGTAGACAACACCACCACCGGCCTGAATGTAGAGCTTTTGGTCCTGCACGACTGCTGTGCGCAACGCGATACACATATCCATATCGCCACCTGCAGAAAAGTATCCAACACCGCCACCGTAGACGCCGCGTTTTTCGGGTTCCAGTTCGTCGATGATTTCCATCGCGCGCACCTTAGGAGCACCTGAGACGGTGCCTGCGGGCATACCTGCGAAAAATGCATCAAGCGCATCTTTGCCGTCTGCCAACTCACCAACCACATTTGAAACGATATGCATCACATGGCTATAGCGTTCGATGATGAACTGCTCGGTAGGTTTTACCGTGCCGATTTTAGCAACACGTCCGGTATCATTGCGCCCAAGGTCCAGCAGCATGAGATGCTCGGCCAATTCTTTCTTATCTGCAAGTAGATCCGCTTCGAGTGCACGATCCTCTTCAGGGGTTGCTCCGCGTGGGCGCGTCCCAGCAATCGGTCGAATAGTGACCTCGTTTCCAAAGACACGCACAAGGATTTCAGGGCTGGCCCCGATGACCTGAAATCCACCGAAGTTGAAATAGAACATGAATGGTGACGGATTGGTCCGTCGCAAAGACCGATAAAGAGAAAAGGGAGGAAGCGGGAATTCCTGTGTCCATCTTTGCGCGGGAACAACTTGAAAGATATCACCTGCACGAATGTAATCTTTCGCCTTTTCAACCGCTTCCATATACCCGGATTTCGTGAAATTCGAAACTGGTGCACTGGTTTCGTGGGCCTCGCCCAAGTTTCGGGTTTCCGCCGGCATTGCGCGTTCTAGGTCTCGCACAGCATCCATTACGCGTTCAGCGGCCTGAGCATAAGCGGCCTTAGCGCTTTGACCCTCACTTGCCCAAGCGGGCGATACCACTGTGACCTCGCCTTTAACGCCGTCCAACACCGCAACAACCGAAGGGCGCATCATAACAGCATCCGGTAAGCCAAGCGGATCAGGATTCACATTGGGCAAATGTTCGACCAGCCGCACCATATCATAGCCCAAATAGCCGAACAGCCCCGCTGCGGCTTGGGGCATTTCATCGGGTAGATCAATCCGGCACTCTGCGAGCAGGGCGCGCAAGTTATCCATCGGATGGCCGTCTTGCACGACAAAATCGTCGGCATCAAAGCGGGCCGTACGATTCAACGCTGATTGATCACCGTGACACCGCCAGATCAAATCCGGTTTCATACCGATGATGGAATAGCGTCCGCGGACTTCGCCGCCGGTGACTGATTCAAGCATAAAGGCGTCTTTTTGCGCGCCAGTCAGTTTCAGCATCAGCGACACAGGCGTATCTAGATCCGCCGCGAGGCGGGTATAGACAACCTGATTTTCGCCCGCTTCATAGGCGCGGGCGAAGCCGTCAAAGTCAGGGGTCAGGGCCATGGGTCTGCCTTCGTTACTGGAAGTTTGCCTGCACGGCATTTAGTGCAGCCTGATCCAACATTGGTTGGCTACGGGTCTGCGCATCACGGACATAGGCGTCAAATAGGTTTTGCGCCAACGCTTGATTCATCTGCTGCTGGAATGCGGTTTGCATCTGGATCAACTCATCGGTTTCTGCCGGAGGCAGCGTTTCTTCTAGCCGAACGATCAATACAGTGCCTTCAGCGGGAATTGCGACAATCTGATCAAGATCCATATCGAAAACTTGATTCATGAAATCGGCGGGTGTGTTTTCAAGAAAGGCAGTGCGAGTAAGAGCATTTTCAACCCGGAATGGCAGGCCTGAGTTGGTAAAGTCGCCGTCCGCTTCTAAATCCGCAATGACACTGTTCGCTTTAGCTTGAAGCGCCTGCTGTGTCTGATCGATGATCCAGGCGTTTTGCACGGCAGTTCGAGCGTCAACCAAAGGTTCGGGACGCGGAGCCAGAACTTCGTCAAGGCGCAGCGCAAAAATGGATCCGTCTTTGAAGAATCCGATTTCGGGAAAATCCTCAGCGGTCACTGACATGGCTGCGGTGCGGAACGTCTCGTAAGCCGCGATGTCTTCAGTGGTTTCAGTTGTCCAGTTAATGGTTCCAACTTTCATCCCGCTGTCTGCCTCTAGCTCCTCCAAAGTTGCACCTCCGGCCAAGAGGTCGTTGACGTCTTCGGATTGTGCTTCGATCAGGCGGCGTGCGCGTTCAAATGCCAACTCATCGCGCAACTCCGTTTGGACTTGCTCAAACGGTGTGATGCGTTCTGCCAGTGTGCCATTTATCCGGAACAGTGCGGGCCCAAGGTCAGACGTCAAGGGGCCAACTACGTCGCCAACCTGCGCGCCAAATACCACCTCTGCTGCCTCGCCAAGCTCTTCAACCGTCAGATCGCCAAGATCGACGTCCGACAGCGCAAGACCTCGGTCTTGAACCAACTGTTCGAAGGTTGTTCCGCCGACTTCCAGTTGCGCTTTTGCATCTGTTGCTTTGGCTGTGTCGCCAAAGACCAAACGCTCTACCAAACGCCGTTCGGGTTGATTGAAATCCACTGCGCGGTCTTCGAATAACTTTTTGACGGCACTGTCGTCTACGGTGACTTGATCCAAAACCATGTCAGGGGACAATACGGCATAGGTCAAACGTTTGGTTTCGGGCAGAAAGAACTGTTCAGTATTTTCATCGTAGAAGGTTTGGATTTGCGCCTCGGTTGGCGTGGCCACCGGGGCATCCAGCAATTCCGAGGAGAGGGTCGCAACTGTGAAGCTGCGGCGTGCAGCAACATAGTTGGCGATCGTGTCGGTCATTACTGTTGGCATTTGCACACCACCGATGATGGCACCTTGAACCAGAGTTCTGGCCGACTCCCGACGAAGATCATCTTCGAACTGGGGTTCGCTCAAACCTGCTTGTTCCAATGCGAAACGGTAACCTTCACGATCAAAGCTGCCGTCGACGCCCTGAAACGCAGGGATAGTGACGATTTCCTTTTGCAGGTTCTCGTCACCGATGGAAACGCCCAATGAAGCGACTTCATTGTCGATAGAAGCGAGCGAAATCAAACGAGAAAGCGCCAGTTGGTCGATACCAAGCGCACGCACCTGTTGCATCGGAAGGGTCTGACCGGTTTGCGCCTCGACGGCACGTATTTCGCGCTGCAACTCGCGCGCGTAGGCGTCAACGCTTACTGTTTGATCGCCCACGACTGCCACAGTGCGGGCGGTGCCGGACAGGTTCACCGCACCAAACCCAGCAAGGCCTAGCATGAGTAGGCCCATCAGGATCCATACGAATGTTTTCGATAGACTTTTAACGCCTGCAGCCATGGTTCGCCCCCTTGTTCGGCAATTTGTGCCTTATTGATCGTTGCCTTGTCTACGATGGGCTGTGCCGGTGGGCAAGGTCAGAAGCTGAGGCTTTGCAATCTGTCAAACAGTTGACGCAGTCCCGCACGATCAAGATTGGCAAAAGCGATGCGCACCTGTCGTTGACCTGCTGCATCTGAGGCAGGCATAAACATGGTCCCCGGCAGCAATAGAACGCCAGCATCAGACACCAAACGTCGCGCCAGCTCATCGGATGGCATGTCGTAAGGATGCTCCAGATAGGCGAAATACGCACCCAATCCGCGTAGTTTCCATCCTTTGGCCTCGATATCGGGCATGAAGTCAGCGATAGCCGCGCGACGATCCAATATCTCTTGCCGTTCGCCTGCCAGCCAGGTTTCGAGGTTTTGCATACCCCAAAGGGCCGCGTGTTGCCCGATTTGTCCGGGGCAAATCGCGACGGTATCCAGAAACTTTTCAATTTCTGCGAGAAGCGTAGTGCTGGTCGCCAAGGCGCCGACGCGGTGACCTGTCAAACGATAGGCCTTGGAGAAAGAATATAAATGGACCAACGTTTCGTCCCAATTCGGGATCGAGAATAGGGTGTGCGGAGCACCATCGCGGCTGTCAAAGTCGCGGTAGGTCTCATCGACCAACAAACGGATTCCATGTTTGCGGGCTAGGTCGAAAAACGCCTGCACCAATTCGGCTGGGTATTCTACACCGCCGGGATTGTTCGGGGTGACGAGGGATATGGCGCGGGTACGCGGGGTGATCAGGGCTTCGGCTTTGGTGGGATCGGGCAAGAGATCATCACCAGTTTGCAACGCGACCGAAGTGACACCCGCCATGTCCAACCACATTTTATGGTTGAAATACCATGGTGTTGGCAGGATTACCTCGTCCCCTTCAGTCGTCAGCGCGGATATTGTCGCCGAAAAGGCCTGGTTGCAGCCGGAGGTAATCGCGACCTGCGACGGGGCCACCTGGCCATGATAATGCTCTGAAATTTGGTAGGCCAGTTCTGTGCGCAGGTCGTCATTGCCTAGAACCGGGCCATAAAGATGTGCGCTGTCTTCGTTCAGGGCAAAATCAGCCATGGCCTTGCGGAGTTCCGGTGTGGGTGGTTCCACGGGGGCGGCTTGGCTCACATTGATCAAAGGGCGATCAACTGGAAAGCTCACACCTTCGAGCCAACGACGGGCCTCCATCACCGGTGGGGCGAACGTGGTGGCAGTGCGGCTCTGTGTCATAGACTGATCCTGTCAGCTGTAAGAGCGCCAGAGCGTTCTTGAAATTGTAAGTGATTAAGAGGAACAGAAAACCGCGACCAGAATGGGGCGCGTTCTGCCGATCAATCGGTGCCGCGATAGGGCTCGACGTATTGCAACGCCATGTCCCACGGGAAGAAGATCCATGTGTCTTGGCTGACCTCGGTGATGAACGTATCAACCATAGGGCGGCCTTTGGGTTTTGCATAAACTGTCGCAAAATGGGCCTTTGGGAACAGTTCCCGAACCAGCTCGAGTGTTTTCCCGCTGTCTACTAAATCGTCGATGACCAGAATGCCGCTGCCATCGCCCATCAGCTCTGCATCAGGGGACTTCAGGACTTGTGCTCTGCCTTGGTCCTGATGGTGATAGGATTTTACGGAAATGGTATCAACTGTGCGGATATCCAGCTCGCGGGCGATGATCATGGCCGGAGCTAAGCCGCCTCGTGTGATGGCAACAATCGCGCGCCAACCGCCTTCGGCAGGGCCTTGGCCATCAAGCCGCCATGCCAAGGCACGGCTATCCCGGTGAATTTGATCCCAACTTATGTGGAACCCTTTTTCATGTGGCAGACGGTCAGTCATGTTTAAGCTCCCCACGAGGTCGTTTTGGCGTCAGTTGGTTGCAATCTTGATGCTCAGAAGCGCAAGAATCCCACCAAAAGCGCGGTCGATTAGATGTTTGACGGTGATATAGAAGCGGCGTGTTTTCTCAAGAGAGAAAAGCCGTGCGACGCCAGCAGTCCACAAGGTTTCGCCTAAGAAAATGCACCCCAAGAGCGCAACCAATATCCAGTTCGGCGTATCTGTCGGAACCATGCCAACAAAAACGGCGCCAAAAAAGATGGCTGGTTTCGGGTTAGCCAACTGTGTGGTCACGCCCAAGCGTAACGCCCCTGGAATAGTCCGGGAGGCCGCGCCAGTGGTTGGTTCAGCAATGGGCGCATCTGCATTTCGCCAAATGTTAAGGGCAACCCAGATCAAAAACAGGGCTCCGCCGAATTTGAAAGCAGTGAGTAAGACCGGTGCAAACTCGAACAGTAGTGACAGACCAAAGAGCGCCGCCATGGCCCAGATAATGGCGCCGAGTCCGATTCCCACGGCTAACGCCAAGCCGGTCCGAAAACCTTCGGTCAACCCAATACGAGCAGCCATCAAGACGGCTGGCCCCGGACTGGCGGCTGCCAAAAAGCAAATCGCCCAAGTGGCGAAGAAAGCCGTGAGAGTCATTTTCGTGCTTACTTCGTAATGTCTGGGGCGTCGACGGCTTTCATACCGACCACATGATATCCGGCATCCACATGCAAATTCTCGCCTGTCACACCTGAACTTAGATCGGACAAGAGATAGAGCGCAGAATTGCCTACATCTTGAATGGTTACATTCCGGCGCAGAGGCGAATTGTACTCGTTCCACTTCATGATATAGCGGAAATCTCCAATTCCACTGGCGGCCAGTGTTTTGATTGGACCCGCTGAGATGGCATTCACTCTAATGCCGTCTTTGCCAAGATCCTCAGCCAGATACTTGACCGACGCCTCCAGCGCTGCTTTGGCGACGCCCATGACATTATAGTGTGGCATGACCTGCTCAGCGCCATAGTAGGTGAGCGTCAGCATAGAGCCGCCTTCCGTCATCATTTTTTCTGCGCGCGCAGCGACGGCAGTAAAGGAATAGACCGAAATATCCATGGTCAGCTGGAAATTTGATCGACTGGTGTCGACGTAGCGACCTCGTAGTTCGTTTTTGTCTGAGAAACCGATCGCGTGAACGATAAAGTCCAGCTTGCCCCATTTCTCTTCTAATGCAGCAAACAACGCATCAATGGATGCTTCGTCACCAACATCACACGGCAGTACAATTTCACTACCCAATTGGGCAGCCAATGGGTCGACCCGTTTCTTGAGGGCATCGCCCTGGTAGGAAAAAGCCAACTCTGCACCGGCGTCAGCCAGCGCTTTTGCGATGCCCCACGCGATGGATTTATCGTTCGCCAGCCCCATGATGAGGCCACGTTTGCCTGCCATCAACTGATTTGACATGTTCGGTTCTCCGCCTGTCTTCGCGTTATGAACCTGTGGTCTAAGCCATTGGCCCCTCTGCTTCAAGGGTGAGTGGGCTTGCCGGACAGAACAGGACGTCTTAGGGTCGCTGGATTACGTTCAAGGGGATGGACATGACAGACCGCAGCGGCATCTTTGCTGGTGACGACCCGTTTGTAATCGCGAGTCGTTGGTTGGCCGAAGCTGAGAAGACAGAACTGAATGACCCAAATGCCATTGCGCTTTCGACAATAGATCAAGATGGCTTGCCCAATGCGCGCATGGTTCTCTTGAAGGAAATTGAAGCAAGCGCCTTTGTGTTTTATACGAATTACGAAAGCGCCAAGGGTGTCGAGTTGGAGACAGCTGGCAAGGCTGCTTTTGTTATGCACTGGAAATCCCTGCGCCGTCAGATTCGGGTCCGAGGCGCTGTGACGCGCGAGGAGGGGGCACAGGCTGATGACTATTATCAGTCCCGCTCTCTGAAAAGTAAGCTTGGTGCGTGGGCTTCAAAACAATCACAGCCCCTAAGCAGTCGCGCCGCGCTGGTCGCCGAAGTTGCCAAGGTTACCGCTGTACAAGGCACCAACCCAAAACGTCCGGCTTTTTGGGGTGGTTTTCGACTGATGCCAACCGAGATCGAGTTTTGGGCTGATGGGGCATTTCGCTTGCATGATCGGTTTGTGTGGCGGCGCCAAAATGAGCTCTCAACCTGGGACATAATGCGCTTGAATCCGTGATGTTCACGTAACGTGAAATGCATCATGTTGAAATTGAAGGGATTTTTTCGCTTGATATTGGCCGTGAAAATCCGGCACATCTGGGGCCTAAATAACACAAGTACCGCACGGGAAAACACGTGGCTGAAGATCTGAGCAGTTTATATCATGTGCGTGGTCACGTGAAATGGTTTGACCCAACAAAAGGGTACGGGTTTGTCGTGTCCGAAGATGGTGGCCTTGATATTTTGCTGCACGTGAATGTGTTGCGAAACTTTGGCCAAAGTTCGGTGGCGGATGGGGCCCAAATCGAGATTACGACCCACCGAACTGATCGGGGCGTTCAAGCTGTCGAAGTCGTTTCGATCGTTCCGCCTGATCGTGGTGAGACTGCGGTATTGTCCGATTTTGCCGAGTTGGATGTAGAAGCATTATCCGATGCGCCGTTAGAACCCGCGCGGGTCAAGTGGTTCGACAAGGGCAAGGGATTTGGATTTGCCAACGTCTTTGGCCGAGACGAAGATGTGTTTGTACACATTGAAGTGTTGCGCCAATCAGGACTTGCGGATTTACAGCCGGGCGAAGCCCTTGCTATGCGTGTAATCGATGGAAAACGCGGGCGCATGGCTGCTGAAGTTTTGGCTTGGGAGGCCGCGCTGAACACTGAGGAATAAACATGGGTATACGTGCGTTGGCCGTGGGACTGGGGTTTTTGATCACAGGTCTGGGGGCCGCGCACGCAGCTCCTTGCAGACTTGATCAAGTCCAGCTTCGTAACGACCTCACCGAAGTAAGCTTCAATATCGAACTTGCTGATTCTCAGCCCGAGCGTTCTCGTGGTTTGATGTTTCGCGAACACCTTCCCCGAAATTCAGGAATGCTATTTGTCTTTGAACGGCCGCAGCGTGTGGCGTTCTGGATGAAGAACACACTGATTCCCCTCGACATGATCTTTATTGATAAGACCGGCACCATAACCTTGGTGCACGAAGGGGCGATTCCTGGGAACGAAACCCCGATTCCGGGGGGGGATTCCGTCTTTGCCGTGCTTGAAATCAATACTGGTCTCGCCCGGAGATATGGAATTTCTAAGGGCACAGTCCTGCGCCATAAAGTTTTTTCAAAGGGACCTGCAATTTGGCCATGTTAGGGGTTTTCATTCTCCTACAGTATAGTTAGGAAGGCGACACGGTCCGGGGCGTGGCGCAGTCTGGTAGCGCACCTGTTTTGGGTACAGGGGGTCGTGAGTTCGAATCTCGCCGCCCCGACCGTTTATCAAAATAAAATCAGCGATTTCAAGTTTCTTCCTAGGGACTTGAAATCGCTGATTTTGTTTCAACATCCGTTTAGCAATCAGTGTGACCAATCACCACGATTCCAAAGCTACCGGTCGGTTGCGGGAAGGTTTCTCACCAGCGTGCTGGCACTAGTATACTCAATCTCTTGATTGGCAAACAGGACGACCTGAATTGGTCGCTCGATCGGCTCAGGGGAAGTATGCAACTTTGTACTAACACCACCTTTGGCGCGCCTTAACGGACGTCCATAGCTATCACTCGTTCTGAATGCTGAAATGGACAGCGCTGCCTCCGCTTCGATCAACAATAGTTAAACTGAACACGCAATGAGATACAATCGGTTCAATAAGGATGAGAGGGTATCGTGTTAAACGTTTCCCAACCGTTTAACCTTGATGCAAATGCCTGTGTCTTGGGGCCTAAACCTAAACAACAAGTTATGGGCCCCACTTAGAGGCACGCAATAGGCTGATACGAATAAATATACCTTTCCCACTCTAAGCAATTGATTTAATTAAGTAAATTTTTAGGGGATGGGAGTGATCCGAGTTTGTTTCCTTTGGTTTGATATATTTTGGATCTCTTTGGAGACAAAAAATGATCGATTGAGCTGAACCCAACAGGGTGTTCGACCTCCGCAAAATCGATTTGCCGAGACAGCGAGACATTTCAACACCTTAACGGATGGGGCTAATCTTCGCCCCTGTTGAGATTCTGGTGGCGAAACCTCGGGGCTTGAGTGCCTACCTTCAGATACTTAGGGAGGATGAAAAGGCGGTTGTTGTACAAACTTCGGGCAACACATCTATCTAGATGGGAGATTGCCAAGCGGCCTGAGTAGCCTCATTTGAATGGTCCCATTTGAAAGTTAGTGCATGGTTTGGCTTTGGGCCATCTGAACGATGGCTTCAGGCTCCGGTGGGCGATAGCCCAGAGGAATGGGGGGAGTCTGGTGTTGGAGTGTTTCCTCCAGTTTTCGATGATGATTTGGGCTTTGCGTAGAGGTGGAAAATTTCGCCATTTAGCAATTCATTCCGCATTGGCCCTTTGAAGTTTTCGCAGTTCTCGTTCTCTCAGGGTGACCCAGCTTTTATATACGTGGTCTTATCCCGGACAGCTTTGATCCAGCCCCTGGCTGCCTCAGCTATGAGTTCAGGCCCGTGGTCCGACATGATAGAGGCAATTACGTTACGCACGATTAACAGGCTTGTCAGTGCTTCCATGACCTCGTTAGAGTTTAGTTTTCGCTTTTCCCGGATCGTCAAATATTCTCGACCGTGTTCGTCCAGAATATTCAATGTCCTGAAAGCACTGCCGTCTTAAATTTGATGATGCACGAAGTCATACAACCAAATGTGGTTGCGATACCCCGGTCGCAGCCGGACACACGAACCGTTTTTGAGACATAACTGCCCCGACTTGGGTTACGTCATAGGCACTTTAAACCTCTCACGTGGCCATAGGCGTTCGAAACATTTGTCGTTCACTTGCCAGCTAGTGTCTCGCAGTAAGGCAATAACTCGACGATCGCCATATTGGTGGGTTAGCCCGATCATGTGCGCGCCCAAGCGCTTCTCGTCAGTAACATACTGCGGCAATCGCCGTTGTGGGGATCGATGCTGGCCTAATTCACGACAAAGGCGACGCTCGGAAACCTCGACCTTGCTGCGAACGAGATTGATGCAGGCTCGATGACGCGAAGGGCTCAGAAGTTTCTCCGAGTGGCTGCCGACAAGATCAATTTGTCTAGAGCCAGATCTGACGCGGCTCGACGAAATCGTTCATTCTTTTTATGGAGCCGCTCCAGTTCACTGAGTTGTTCTGTGCCCAATCTGATGTAATTCTTCTTCCAGCACTAATAGGTTTGTTCTGTTACATTGATCAGTCTGATTGCGTCTATACAAGGCATACCTTGCTCCAACAGGACTTCAACCTGCTGCAACTTCACGACACTCTCTTCGGGTTTGGATTCTTTTTCGCCATCTATGGTCCTCCGGTCTCATAATTATCGGCGCAGACCACTTTTTTTGGGGGGGGCAGGGAGTATAGTAACCACCGTGTGGTTTCTGCTCGGTCTCTAACGCGATGAAGTTCATATTGCCAACTGAAGTGTTTAGCCGGCCATATTTGGTAACACCTTACTTTGGTGCTACTGAATGTCGTTTGCCGGGCGAATAGGCTGTGAACCTGGCGGCTCCCGCCTGCTCGGCAAAAACGAAAAAGGACGAACCCATAGGATCGCCCATTTTGCTTTACTAACAAGCAGTAAATTGGCTCCGGCGGTAGGGATCGAACCTACGACCAATTGATTAACAGTCAACTGCTCTACCGCTGAGCTACGCCGGAACGGTTCGCATCGTATAGCTATCGATTTTTCCAAGGTCCAGAGGGATTTTGCACTCTTTTGCAAAAAAACATCAGGCTAAAAGATTGAACTCTGAGGTTTCTGATAGCTCCTGAGTTGGCACGACCAGAGATCTATTTGTGAGGTCGATCAGGTGTGCAAAAACGTTTCGTTCTGCCGCGCCGAGCAATGACGCCGGCGTCTCGGTATAGATACGTTTGGCAAGGTCGTGAGCGGTTGCATGCCCGTCTTCTAACGCCCTAAGAATCCCAGTTTCGCGGCTCAGACGGTGCTGGATGAGCCAGTCAATTCGGGCCGCTGGGTCTGTGACTGGCGCACCGTGGCCAGGGTGGAACACTGACCAGGGCCGCGCCCGCAAATCCTGGCAAGCTTGCATGAAATCAGTAAGGTCTCCGTCCGGAGGAGACACTAGGGAACTGGCCCATCCCATGACGTGATCCGCTGTAAAACACAGTTCCCCCCATCCCAGTGCAATATGATTGCCAAGATGCCCTGGTGTGTGAATGATTTCGAACGCCCAATCTTCCCCTTCGATGAGATCCTTATCCTCAACTTCAATGTCAGGTCGAAACGCGAGATCAATCCCTTCGCCGCCGCTTCGCAATCCGTTTTGCACGAGGCGCTGCATGATTTCGCTTCGCCCGGATTCTGGACCGCCGAACGCATAAATGGGCGCACCGCACCGTTCAGACAGCGGCTTAGCCAAAGGTGAGTGGTCCAAGTGCGTATGGGTGACAATTATGTGGCTGATGCGTTGAGACGGCAACAAGGCGCTCAGGATCGCGTCCAAATGTGATTCACTTAAAGGACCAGGATCAATGACAGCGATATCTCGTTCACCAACCAGGTATGTATTGGTACCACGATAGGTCATCGGGGACGGGTTGGGGGCCAGAATACGCCGAAGGCCCCGTGATAATTGAATCGCTTGCCCAACTGGTGGGTTGAAATTGTCAGGCGGAAGGGGCATCGGCTCTTTCTCTCTGCTGTTCTGGTCGTTAGGTTCAACGCGTTATGTTTCGATGGCTGAAAAACTATATGCCGCGCAGCCTCTATGGGCGCGCCGCGCTCATTTTGATACTGCCAGTCGTTGTTTTGCAACTGGTTGTATCAGTCGCATTTCTCGAACGAAACCTTGACGATGTTACAAAACAAATGACCAAAACAGTCGTGCGCGAAATTCTCATGATCTCAGGCCAAGTAGATCAGGCTGAGAACCAACAAGAGGTTCTGGCGCAACTGCGGCCCTACCTCTCAGCGCTTCAAATTCAGATGCGCTTTGTGAACACTGGGGAGGTTCCTGAAACGTCAAAGCTACGATGGTATGATTATACTGGTCGCATTGCCAAAGAGACGTTGACCGAGCAATTGCCGAACACGTTGCAGGTGGTTTTGCCAGATAATTTGATGGCTTATATCTTTGTCCAGTCAGAACAGGGGATCGTAGAACTCGCCCTAGATCGTCGCCGACTTTCTCCGGCGGCGCCTCATCAACTGTTTGTGACGATGGTCTTTTTTGGGGTTCTTATGACCTCAATTGCGTTTCTCTACATGCGCAATCAGTTAAGACCAATTACGCGTCTTGCGACCGCCGCGCAGGCATTTGGGCGCGGTCGGACGGTGCCATATTCACCGTCTGGTGCGACCGAAGTTCGCGCCGCTGGCAGTGCCTTTTTGGATATGCGCGCTCGGATCGAGCGCCAGATAGAACAGCGCACTCTGATGCTTTCGGGAGTCAGTCACGATCTAAGAACCCCTTTGACACGGCTCAAACTCGGGTTGGCTTTGCTGGACACCCAAGATGATATTGAACCATTGTTGAATGACGTAGATGAAATGCAGAGGCTGTTGGACGCCTTTTTAGATTTCTCGCGGGGCACTTCTGAGGCCGAACCCGAACCTGTTATTCCTTGTCAATTCATCAAACTGATTGTGGAAGACGCAAAACGGTCGGGTAAAGACGTTAATCTGATTACGTGTGAGGGTGATGGATCTGTTATGTTGCGTACGCTGGCTTTGCGCCGCGCCGTCGAAAACCTCATCGGGAATGCTGTGCAATATGGAACAAAGGCGGAGGTGAGCGTTGTTTTGACGTCGAAGTCTTTGCGTATCCGTGTCGAAGATGACGGACCCGGCATTGCAGCCGACAAGCGAACAGAGGCGATAAAACCGTTCTCCAGACTAGACCCCGCCCGCAATCAAAACCGTGGGTCTGGTGTAGGGCTGGGATTGGCGATCGTAATTGACATCGCACGCGCCCATGGTGGAACGCTTCGTTTGGGCGACAGCAAGCGTTTGGGTGGCCTGTGTGCGGACATCGTTATTGCCCGTTGAGTTGAAACGTTGTTGGTTTTTGATCAAGGTTATTCATAGCCCGTCATTTCCAGGTATCCGACGCCGGTCCGGTTGCCTGTGACGTTGACAGGCCCCTCCCAATAGGGAAATGAGGTTTCCATCCATGCCTCTCTATTTAGAGCAGAAATTGTGACATCAACCTGATATTCGGGAACGCTCAAGGACCACTGGGTAGGGATTTCACGTTCTGAAACCACGGTTGTTGCAAGAGGGGTTAGAAGAATCTCGTTGGATTTGAGTGGCGTTGTTTCGCCTTTTTCCGTAATCCATGTCCCTGAAATAAAATTGAATTTTTCGCCACGCAATTGAAACGCCATGAGGCGCGTGCCATCATTAAAGCTGAGGGAAAACCAGTCCCACCCTGTTTGATCCGCCGACAGCGGTTGCGAAGACCACTCGCGGTCAAGCCAAGCTGTCCCTGTCACAGCAATGGGGCCTGCGGGAAGATTCAGCGTCCCACGAACTTGATAGGCCGGTTGGGCGTAGTAATAGCTCGCTTGGCCTTGTTCGGATTTGACCGAATATCCGTTCTCACCGTGTAAGATAAGTGGATCTTGAGATGTTAACTGTAGATTATAAGAAAATTCTTCGGTCGCGGCTGTCATCGACAAGTCTTGGAATGTGGGTCCTTGCAACTGCCATTCGTCAATCCAGGCGCTGAAAGGGGTAGGGGTTACACCAGCCTGTCCGATACCGCCGCGCGCTAGACGCTCACCGAAGAAATGATGTTCTGGGGTGGTTAGGGCAGCATGTCCCATCCAAACCGTTGGATCTTGCCAACCGCTTTGACGTTGTGGTCTGAGTGCTGAACGGAACAAGGTCCACTGAACGCCGTATTGTGATCCTTTGTCATCTGACAGGTTGGCCGTGACATACCACCACTCAATCCGGAACCCTGGATGGGCGCCATGGTCTTTGGGGAAAGTCAGAGTATGGCCCTTAAAGGGCACGTCGAACCCTTCGGCATCTTGCCCTAAGCCTGCAAATCCCTGTGCAACGGCCATAAAGGGAAACAACATTAGAAACATCGACAACTTAACGATCATTGGTAAACACCTTGAGCAGATCAGATGGTGGCACGCGTTTCAGGCGCAACGCTGGCAGCACCGCGGCGATGCTGGCGGCGCAGAGGGCAACCAAACCCAATATGAGCCAATCTGTGGGAAACAGGTGCATCGGCAAGCGCCAGCCAAAAGCCTCGACGTTGATGATCTCGAGCAGCACCCAAGCCAAAACGAGACCAAGCGGGAGAGCTAACAACGCGGTCATTGCAGCCAATGCAACACTGCGGATAATTTCAAGTTTGGCGAGCTGTTTTCGCGTGATCCCCAAAGCCCAAACCGGAGCAACTTGGGGCAAACGCTGCGTCCACATCGTGAGCATGCTGGTGAGTATCGCGAACCCTGCAACACCCAATGTCAAAACATTCAAAGTACCTGTTACAACAAAGGTTTTGTTAAAGACGGCCATTGATCTTGCTTTTAGACCCGCCTGGTTGATAACCGCCTGAGCCGGTAAATCAAACCGGGTGATCAAGTCGTTTGCGAGCGCAGCAGCTTTGTCTGGTGCGACACGCACCCCAAAGCGTTGATTGGGGAGGTCTGGTAGATGGTTCAGTAGACTGGGCAAACTGATAATTGCCTGTGCCGTTGGGTTTCCATAATCGGAGTACACCCCCACAATGGAAAAGGTCCAATTCTCCAAAATGGTAATATGATCCCCGGGCCATATTTGTTCACGCCTTGCCAATTGCTCGTTGATCAGAACCCCTTGACCAGCCGCAACTTTATCCCAGACCTCAGGAGTTTGAGCGATCAGAGGCCAGTTGTCTCGATACGTGGAATCATCAACGATACCGTAAACAAACAATGACTTGTTTTGAAATTGTAGTTTGCTTGCGCGAATGGGTAAAACAGCGTCGCTTCGCGTTGAAAGCCACATCGCGATTTTCGCCCCTTGTACGTCATCTTTTGCCGTCACGTACAATTCAGACGCCAAGCGTTGGTCAAGCCAGCCCGTGAAAGTAAGGCGAAAGCTGGACACCATCGTTCCCACGCCAATATTGGCCGCGAGGGCCAACATGAGCGCCATCATGGCCAATGAAAGGCCAGAGAGTTGCGCACGCATATCAGCCCAAACCCATTCACTCAGCGGGGATCGGGCGCGACCTTGTCCGAATTTTAGGACCTGTTCTAAACACCAAGGGAGTAAAAGGGCGGTTCCCATCATAATACCGGCAAGCATGATGAACCCGGCAATCAATCCGTCTAAAACGCCGAATATGCTGATACCGCCAAGGATCAGGCCCATTCCAGCGATTGCTTGAATTGGGCGATCAACGCCCTTGCTTACCCAGGCATGTGCCCCCGGAGCCGCCAGCAATGGTAATCGTGAAACACGCCACAAGGCTTGAAAACTTGCAATGAGCGTTCCACAGATGGCCATTCCAAAGCCGGCGACAATCCAAGTTGGGCGTAAACTGAGATTGCCCTCTATCGGAGCGCTGTATAGCCCCCGCAACGTTGCAGCCACGTCGGGCAGCAAAATACCGGCTATTAAATAACCAAGTCCCAACCCGATCGCGCCCCCGACCATGGCGCAGACAAGCAACTCGGCCAGCAAAAGCCTAGTGAGCAGGCGCAATGGAACCCCCAAAGCACGCAGGGTTCGGATCATGCCGCGGCGTTGTTCAAACGCCAAGCCGACGGTTCCGTGGACGATGAACAATCCTACCGCAAAGGAGAGCAATCCAAATGCCGTCAGGTTCAAATGAAAGCTGTCCGTAAGGCGTGTGGTCTGATCTGTTCCTTGAGTGGCGACTCGTCTCAATTCAGGTGTGATTTGGCTCAACGAAGGGCGGTTCATTGGCTGGTTTGGCAGTACAAGCAGATATGAAATCTGCTCTTTTCTATTCAGCAAATTTTCGGCAACGCCAATATCCGTCAATATTGTATCCAGAGGGACTGACGCGGTTTCGATTATCGGCGGCCAACTGCCTTGTTTGCGCAGGTTTTGCGCCGTTTCTGGCCGCATGAACAATCGCCCCGGTGCGGTCAGCGCATCAACAGGGGCAACCCCGACTGTTTGTGAAACTTCGGCAATTGCAGGCAAGGTGGGATAAGCCAGCAAATCCACCCCTAACACGTCATAAGAGTATCCCGAAACTCGAAGTGTATCCGTTAAGACGGCCGCAACCTGCCAGCCGCTGCGGCGTAAGTCTACGTAGCGTGATAGTGGTATCGATCCGTTTGTGGGGTACAATCGATCCAGCTGCCCAAAGGAAAGTTGCGCATTGGCACGTTGGTAACTTGCACGAGCTTCTGTGTTGATTGCCTGCACTGCCGACCACAACCCAGTCGCCAGTGCCAAGCCGGTCAACAATGTGATCAATTGAATAGGATGTCGCCTCCAATGGGACCAAAGGGCTGAAAGGACGGGCCAGATCATGTAATCCGACCACCTGCCAGATGAATGCGATGGTCCAGTTGGGCCGCGATTGCGTTTGAATGAGTGACGAGGAGTAACGCCGCGCCTGTTTCTCGAACCAAGTCCAGCATCAAGGTCATGACCGCGTTACTGGCTGTATCATCCAGATTTCCGGTCGGTTCGTCAGCTAACAAAAGTGCAGGTTTAAGCGCGAGAGCACGCCCAATTGCGACCCGTTGCTGCTGGCCACCAGACAACTGTTCGGGGTATCGCGATACCAAAGCCTCAAGGCCCAGACTTTCTGTAAGATGTGCGATCCATTCAGGGCCGTTCTTGTTTCCAAGGCGCGCATGAAAGGACAAGTTTTGTTTTACAGTCAGAGAAGGGATCAAATTGAACTGTTGAAAAACCAACGCAACTTGCGTTCTCCGCAATTCAGCGCGTCCCGCATCGTTTAGCATTGAGTATGTCTTTGTCCCTAGCGTAATCTCACCTTCGTCAAATTCATCCAGCGCCGCCACCAGATTTAAAAGGGTGCTTTTCCCGCTGCCGCTTTCGCCAGTCAGTGCCAGTGTGTCTCCTTGTCCAAGCGTGATGGAAACATTCTGCAACACCGGCCGTGATCCGGGATATGTTTTACTGATCCGGTCAACAGACAACAGCATGGTATCGTGGCCTTTAATCGTTTGCTTAAAGGGATAGTGGTGCATTTCCCTTGCCAGTCCAGACCTATTGGGCAGCATGCTGCGTTTGGGCGCGGGCTTGCACACGGATTGGGCTTGCGATCTGTGTGATACAACAGGAAGTATGTATCTCAGAGAAACCCAATCAGGAGCAAATTCAGCGTGTCGTTACCGCTTCAAATTATGTGGGGTAGTTTTTACCTTGGCGTTTGCTTTGCCGTCGAGTTGGCTCTTTTGGTATGGTGCTCGCTCACGATTCAGGCGTTTGCCCATCATTGGCACCGATATTCTCACACAATCCGAATTGCTGCACCCATTGCATTTACCCTGTTTTGCATTGTGTTGGCGCATACGATTCAGGTTTGGATTTGGGCTGGGGCATGGATGATAGGAGATGTAATGCCGGATTGGAATTCCGCGCTCTATTTCTCGCTCGTGACGTACACGTCTTTGGGCTATGGCGATATCGTTCTTGGGCCGGGACTTCGGATATTTGGGGCTTTTGCTTCGGTTGCTGGGTTGTTGGCCTTTGGATTATCGACGGCCTATATGGTTGCTTTGATGACACGCCTGTTTGAGGGTAAGCTGCCGCGCTAAAGGATCGGTGAAAACAACCGCGCCAAAGGAGCACCGTAGCGAATATAGGCAGGTTGCAACGACAAAGGTTTGACCATCTCTTTGCTTTGCAGGAAATCACGTTCCAGCATCTCTTGGATCTGGGTCGCAGCGTCAGCATCGAAAAACAGTGCCATCGCCTCAAAATTTAGACGGAACGAGCGGTTGTCCAAATTTGTTGTACCGACAGCGGCCAAAGAATTATCAACTAGGAATACTTTTTGATGCATAAAGCCATCATCGGTATACCGAAACACCCGAACCCCAGTTTCACATATCTCATCAAAATATGCGTAGGCTGCAAGCCATGGGGTTTTGTGATCGATTTTATCTGGAATCAAAAGGCGTACATCAACCCCACGGAATGCAGCGTTTTTCAGCGCGGCCATTACATCAATGTCTGGAACGAAATATGGGGATGCGATCCAGATCCGTTCCTGTGCAGCAGCGATAGCTGAAAAGAACAGCATTGATCCCGTTTCCGTTTGATCCCCGGGACCGGTTGCGACCAGCAAAGCATTCTTATCTGCTGCGTCTATTGTGGTCTGCCAGTTAAGTTGATCCAACAGTTCTTCGTCATTCGCCCAGTGCCAGTCTTCTGCAAAAATTAGCTGTAACTGCAATACGATAGGCCCGGTCAATCGCACATGCGTGTCACGCCAGTACCCCATTTGAGGATCTTGCCCAAGGTATTCGATACCGACATTGTGGCCGCCAATAAAACCAACGTTTCCATCGACAATAACCGTTTTCCGGTGGTTGCGATAATTTAGCTGAAAGCGAAATTTGGGGCCGCGTTGTTCTGAGGGGATAACGACATCAATGCCGGCATCTTGTAGGTCTTCGTAGTAAGTACGAGGGAGGGAGTAGCTGCCAACTGCATCCGTCAGAAACCGAACATGAACGCCACGCGCTGCCGCAGCGATCAGCTTATCTTGCAAATCCAATCCCAAATCATCATCACGAACGATATAGAACTGAACCAAGATGTAGTTTTGTGCAGCATCTATCGCCTCAAAGATGGAGCGAAAGGTCGCGTCTCCATCAATCAGAAGATCCATGTTGTTGCCACAAGTGACTGTTAGATTAGAAATCGCCTCAAACGGGCGCACGTTCATGGTCAGAGTATGAGCTTGGGGTGCCCTTTGCGCCGCAAACGACTTGAGCCCTTGCATAACACGCTGGCTCTCACGTCGTGATATCCGATACCCTCTGAACCGATGATGGCCAAGAAATAAATAAGACGGTACAGCAAGCCAAGGTATTGTCAGTAGGAAAACCACCCATCCGACCGCGCCTTGCGGTGTGCGGGCTGTCTTTGCTGCTTGGACAGCGGAAATTACCGCTGCCAGATAAAGTACAACTACGAAAAGAGAGGCAAGAAAAGCCCACATGGTTCCCCGCGGTGAAAGGTGTTATTTGGTCCCAGTGTAGATTCGAGACCAATCCTTTGCCATATCTACTATGAGCCAACCCAGATCCGGCCCTTTATCCAACCCGTCATTCAACCGACCGATGTGACTGTCACGATCATAGGCGTACTCTCGTTGTGCGTCGGTATGGTGGACCAACATCCCAAATCGCGGACCATCCCCAGCAGTGGTCCACTCTAACATCGCAAAGTCTCCATCTGAGTTGCCTGCCGCAAAGATCGGGCGCTTACCTAAGGTGCGTTCGATGTTGATAGGTTTGCCGTCTTTGTCGTCAACAAACGCAATACCCGGTGTTTTGACGATAACAGGTTTGCCCTCGTTCACTTGGTATTCAACATTTGTGTAAGTCCCCAACACCTGTTCCGCAGGAATGCCATAGGCCTCTTCTGCGAAGACACGCATGAAATGGATGCCACCGCCTGAAACGATGTAGGTTTTGAAATCCTCATCGCGCAAATACCGTAACAATTCCGTCATCGGCTGATAGGTCATTTCGTCATAACCCATCCCGGTGTCCGGATGTTTGGCAGTATTTATCCAATCGCGAACGGCGGTGCTAAAATCCGCGACTGTCATACCAGAATGAGAAGCATCAAGTATCTCGAACAGGGCCGCGGTTCCGCCCTTGGCAACAGTTTCCAAATCACCGGCAACAGCGGATCGAAGGACATCAGTCTTTAATATCGAAGGGTCTTTTTCAGCCAGTTCACGTAAGCGATCAATGGCGAAGTAGAGTTGAAAATAAACAGGTTGTTCAGCCCAGAGGGTGCCGTCATTGTCAAAAACGGCAATGCGATCAGACTGGGTGACATATTGGACTGAATCAGGGTCGGTTACCGTATCTACAAAAGCCATGATCCGTGATTTGGCCTCGGTGTCGGTCCAAGAGGGCAAGGGATCCGCCAGAACGCTTGTTGCGAACAGGACTGCGATCCCCGTTGCACTTGTGAGAAGTTTAAAATCAACGCTGATCATGGAAATCTCCATTTGTATAATAAGCAACAGCCCAAGGGCCGGTAATACTGTAAGAGGCGCAACAACCGTTGCGCCTCAATTGTTTCAGCGGCTTACTTGGAACCGACTTGAGACAAGATTTTTGTTTTCGCATCACCAATGGTGAAGCTGCCGGGTTTCTGACGCGGCGGGAAAGCTTCGAACGTTGCAAGGAACTGCGAAACATAGTCAGCCGCTGGCAACAGAAGGAAGACGTGATCAAGATACCAATCCCAATATGTGTTCGACGTAATGTTCGAACGCTCATAGGGATCCCGGCGCAGGTTGAACAGCAATGGAATACGCAGTTCAGTCCATGGCTCAGCCCAAGCGCGTAGGGTCTGCGGGAAACGATGTTCAAGGAAGATTACCTTCCAATCGTTATAACGCAGAGCCGTCAGGTCGCCATCATCCGAGAAGTAGAACACTTCTTTGCGCGGTGTGGTTTCCTCTTCACCCATCAAGTAGGGCAGGGTGTTGTAGCCGTCCAAGTGAACTTTGTATTCACGTCCAATGGCTTCGACACCACCTTCAAGAAGCTGTTCCTTGATCTGTGGTTCACCCGCCATAGCAACAAATGTTGGCAACCAATCCATGTGGTGCATGATCTCGTTAGAAACCGTACCAGATTGAACTTTTCCGGGCCAACGAACCATTGCAGGCACGCGCCAGCCACCTTCCCAGTTGGTGTTCTTTTCACCGCGGAACGGGGTCATCGCCGCATCTGGCCAACTGTTCATGTGTGGACCGTTGTCGGTTGAATACAGCACCAGAGTTTCATCCGCGATGCCCATTTCATCGAGCATATCCAGGAATTGACCGATGTGCATATCGTGTTCGACCATGCCGTCGCCATACTCGTCCTGCCCGGAAATCCCGCGCAATTCCGGTTTGACGTGTGTCCGGAAATGCATCCGAGTGCCAGACCACCAGACGAACCAAGGAACGTCCTGCTCTTCTTGACGTTTGATGAAATCCAAAGCCGCAGCAACGGTTTCGTCATCAACAGTTTCCATCCGCTTTTTGGTGAGCGGGCCGGTGTCTTCGATGGTGCCGTCTGCTTTGGATTTGATCACACCGCGAGGGCCGAAGCGTTCGCGGAATGCGGGATCGGTTGGGTAGTCTTCCAACTCGGGCTCTTCTTCGGCGTTCAGGTGATAGAGGTTGCCAAAGAATTCATCAAAGCCATGATTGGTTGGCAGCATTTCGTCCCGGTCGCCCAAGTGATTTTTGCCGAACTGACCGGTGGCGTAGCCGCGCGCCTTGAGCAGGCCAGCGATTGTCGGATCTTCGACCTGCATGCCTTCAGGTGCGCCGGGCATGCCGACTTTGGACAGACCTGTCCGAAAGACCGACTGACCGGTAATGAAGGAAGATCGCCCAGCAGTACAGGATTGTTCACCGTAGTAGTCGGTAAAAATCATGCCCTCGTTTGCAACACGGTCGATGTTGGGGGTGCGATACCCCATCAAACCCATAGTGTATGCTGAGATGTTCGATTGCCCGATATCGTCGCCCCAAATGACGAGGATATTTGGTTTGTCGCCATCGGCGCTAAACCCAGCCGTGGCACTAACCACGGTTGCGGTGACAGCAATCGAAACAAGCTTTAGGCTGTTTCGGATAAGGTTCATTTAAGCCTCCTTTTTGGCAATTTGAACTTGAAAATTTCTTCGATATTTGAGTCGAGCGGTTTGGTTGTACAGGTCTGTAGGACCTGTGGGATTGTTCTTTGCAATTACTGCACCCCAGTAGGATTCAGTTTTGGCAGTCTACTCGCGTGTTTTGACCTTTTGTTTTGTTGAATCACATCGTGGCGAGCTGTCAGGTAGGACCGTTTAAGGGCATCCCAATCTTGCGTGCTAACAGGCGAGGAAGGGGAGTTGAATTCCTTTCCTCCTATGTTCGTCAGGGTTGATGTTACGTTATTTTCTAAGCGCGAGTCGAGAAACGAATAGAAGCTTTTCCAACGACGTAGCGCCTCAATCGACAGGCCTAAGTCTTTTTTATGAATTGCGTTCAACACATCACGATGGGCCTGGCGTTCTGTTGCAAGAAGCTGCTCATGAAGCGCGTTAAACCAAAGCGAAACTGTGCGTCGGTATCTGCGAAAAATTCCATAAGCCAAAGCTGCTGCGCCGAACAGAAATAGCGTGAAAACTGCCATTGAGCGTGTGTTGATGGGCGGAGATGGGGGAGCGGCGAGGCTGAGTTCTATTCCGTTGACTGTAACTGTTTCGAGCGTTTGACTTTGGAGATTAAACCACTGGAATGACACTTCGGGGAGCTGAACTGTTCCACCTTCCTGAGCGATATATACTGTCTCTTCTTGTCGGGTACCGGACAGCACACCGCGGTTTTCGGTTTCTGTGACCCGAGGGGACTTCGGATAAGCGCGCAGCGGACCTGGCTCTAGAGTGGGGATCAATTCTGGGATCAACACAGCTGTTGTTCCACTGATCGTCGCAGTTATGCGTCGAGTAAACGCATCACCGAATTCAAGGTTATGTTGGCCTTCGATCTCTTGTTTGAGTGTAAATCCCTGTGCCAAAATTGGAGGATAGAGTGTTTGAGCCCCCGGCGGAAGTATTGCAGTAAATTGTATCGGTTCAATTGGGGCGTTGACCTGATTTTCTGCCCCTGTGGATGTGGGGTCGGAGAACGTGATTATCAGGTCTTGACCTGCAATTTCGAAATCCCCGGCGACCAAGGGGTATAATCGGTAGCTGCGGGTTGTTCCGGACCAGGTTTCCCCATCAATCCGCTCGCTAATTGGCTGGGTGGCGCGCTCGGGAAGGCGGACCATCAAATTAGGAACTTCAAAATTGGGATAAACTGGCGGCTTGGGCATATAAGTCGGGACCAGAACCGTCAGCCGAACAACGACTGGTTGGCCCACGATTATGTTTTCTTCCGGTATTTCGACACGGATTAATGGTTCGATCTGGTTCGATTTGGCGGCCGTTTCTTCAGATGTGGGGGCATTTTGCATACTGTCTTGCGTCGGTGCCACGTTTTCCTGAGCCAATGGCTGCGGGTAGGACCTGCGTTGCTGTGTTTGTGCAAAGGCTGGCAAGCCTAGGCTGGCGAGCATACAGAAACAGATCAAAGTCCGTATCATTCGCGCACCCCTTGATTATCAAGCAGGAACCGGCTGCGCAGGAATTTGCCCATATCGGTGTCGATGCTGGAAATCCATTGCTCTGATGTCAAAGGGGGGGCGTCGAGATCTGAGGCTTCGATGACTGTATCCTTCCCCTTGGCCTCGGCGTTGTCAAAAACAACATCATCAGCCCCGATTCCAGAGTCTTCACCGGTGTCAGATTGCTCTCGGCTGGTTTCCACATAGTCGAGAATAAATTTGGCTAGGTCGCGATTTTGTTCTGCTTCTTGCCACCCTGGCTTGCGCTCTAATGCCTTGTCAAAGGCGGCGATAGCTGGCCGATACTCTCGGTTTCGAATGCGGGCCATTCCTTCAGCAAAGGCAGCGTCTGCAGTAGCTTGGGCGGCAAATATTTCCGATGCTTCGGCGTATTGCCCTGCTTTGTAGGCCGAATAGCCTTTCAAATAAGGATCTTGAAACAAAGTCGCTGCTTTTGAAAATTCCTTATGGTTAAGGGCGCGTTGTCCTTGCTGGTCTGGGGTCCAGAACCAGTCCTGCCACCCTTCAGCATAGCTCGCTTGCGGCGCCAGCGCCCAAACTCCGAACATCCCAATGCTAAGCCATTTCATGGTCCAACCACGTCTAAACCAAAACAAAATTAATAATAGGGCAGGCCATCCCAAAATCCAGCCGCAGTCATCCCAATCCAATCGATCGTCATCGGCCAACGCTGCAGCATATGCCGATCGTACGGCGCGCTCGATCTGTAAGATGTCACTGTTATCTGCTGTCATTTCTACAATTTTGGCATTCGGGACTTTGCCCAACTGAGACAGTTTGGAACCAGAGGGCAGAGCGGTCAGGAAAATGACCGGTGGGCGTGGTGGGTCTCGGTCTGCTGTAAAGGTGGCAATCTGAGCTGGATTCATATCATCCAAAACAAAAAGAACAGCCCCCGGAGAGTTCTTTGTTCCAATGTTGTCGACAGCCAATTCAAGTGCTGCACCAGCCGCGTCTCCGGAGACTGGCATGACAGCAGCCGATAACCCTTCCAACAACGGTCTGAGGATATTGGGGTCTTCGGTTAACGGGGCAACGCGATGTGCTGTTCCGGAGTAGGCGATCAGAGCTGTTCGCGCTCCGGCTCGCGCTGAAATCAGGTCAAGTATTTTGAACTTTGAGCGCTCCAAACGGGATGGCGCCAAATCGCTTTGCTCCATACTCTCTGTAACTTTTAATGCCACGACCAGCGGTGCGGTTTCTGCGACCAAAGGGTTGGGAACCCGGCTCCATGTGGGGCCAGCAACGGCTAAAACGATAAGCAAACCGCACAGCATAACACCATCAATCGGAACTAGCCGTCGCGTTTGACCACTTCCGACCTGCAGGGCCTTGGCCAAATGCGGTGCGATCCCCTGAACTGCGGGTTCGCTTGTCTGTCGCTTTGGTCGGGCAAAACGCCATAGCAAGGCAATGACAGGAAGCGCCAATAGCCAAAGCGGTCTAAGGAAATGAAACTGATCAAAGCTTTCGATCATTGGCGTGCCCGCGCGTTGCGTCGCTGAGATAACGTGAACCCTGCAACCGTTCCTAAAATGATCAGAAGCGCGAGCGCGAAAGGGAGATGTGTCAGACTGCGTTTGGGGCGATAAGACAACGTTTCGGTGGCACGCGGGTTTTGTTTGTCGATCTCGGAATACACCGCGGTCAGAGCGGTTTCATCGTCGGCGAAAAAGAACTGCCCTCCTGTGCGATTGGCGATCTCTTTCAACGTAGCAAGGTCAACGCGACTTTCGCCCGTCGCGTCAGGATCCCCGACGCCGACCGTATAAACAACCACACCTTTGTCAGAAGCGATCTGAGCAGCATTGATCGGAGTCATACGACTGGAGGTATCGGTTCCATCGCTCAACAGAATCATCAATCTTTTTTCGACTTCGCTGGCCTCAAAGGTTTGAATTCCCAAACCAATCGCATCGCCTAAAGCGGTGTTTGGCCCGGCGATTCCTACAACGATTTGATCAAGAAAGCCGTTTAGGCTTTGTAAATCTTCGGTAAAGGGGGCCTGAACGTAGGCCCGTGTTCCAAAAATAATGAGCGCGATACGATCACCACTACGCTCGGCGATAAAGCTGCGGATAACGGATTTGACGGCCTCTAGTCTTTGTTGACGTGATCCATCAGCAGTTTTGAAGTCGCGATCATCCATTGAACCGGAAATATCCAATGCAAGAACCACATCGCGCGCGGCAGTCTCCACAACGATGGGTTCCCCCAATCGTTCGGGGCGAGAGAGCCCGACAAGGACGAGCACCCAGACAGCAATCGCTGCTATGACCTGTATCCGTTTGCGCCGTAGCACGACCGCACCAGCGCGGGCTTCGACTCCAGCGGCCTCAGTAATTTGACGAAAAAAAGGAACACGGATGGCAGCAACCTGATCCCGGTGCGGCGGCAAAAAACGCCAGACGAGCCATGGCAGTGGAAGCAGGATCAAAACCCAAGGCATGGCAATGGAATAGCTCACTGCGGCACCTCACTTTGGTGCTTGTTAATCCAAAAACGGGCCAACTTGGTCACATCTTTATTGGGCTTCGGCGCCCGATAAGGTGCAGAGATCAGGTTTTGCCCGGTTTCTGACAAAAATCCACAATTCCCGCTAGTCCGGTCCAAAAACGTGAGCCACTCATTTCCATACAATCCCGCAACCCGGCTACGCGGATAGGCAGCCAATGCAGTACGTCGCAAAAGAACGGCGATTTGGGCAGGGTCATCTTGCAAGTGTTCAAGGTTCTGTAATGCGATTTTCCGATACGCGTTTGCTGCACGGTGCTTGATGACCCGTCTTGCAGCCCAAGCCCCAAGCAGGGCGATCGCGCCTCCTAGAAAAGCCCAGCCAATTGTTTGCGGCATCATCGAAATAGCGGGCGGCTCGGTGATGGGGACCAACATGTCAAGCAATTCGGTAAGCGATTTGCCAGAATACTCTTCAGTCATTTACGCCCCCTGTGTCCAAACAGAGCCAGCATTTGATCAAGCGCCGGTTTATCGGTTTCAAGTGGGACAACCGGAAAGCCATATTTCCGCGACCACGCGTGCAGTATATCCAATCTGTTCACGAGTGCGGTATTTATGCGTGCACGCACAGCGGGATCAGAGGCGTCTAGGTCAGCCTGTTGCGTGCCATCGGAAATGGCCAGCCTCAAAGATGCAGGCAAACCTCGGGATGCTGGGTCAAACACATTGAAAACAATCAGATCATTGGCAAGGGCAAGCTTGCGCAAGTATTTTTCAGATTCGTCGTTCAACCCTTCGAAATCTGAAAACAACGCTACAAGCGTATTGGTTTTAACGTTCCGGACAGTGCGTTGTAGCAGCGTGTTGAGGTGTATCGGCTTAGCTGGCACAGCTTGGGTTGGATGAAGCAGATTATTAGCTTGAGCTATGGAGTTCACCAATTGATTCAAAGCCAATGCGCGTCGCTGTGGTGGATGCTCGGCTATGATGGTTTCCCCAAACACCAGTCCGCCAATCCGATCCCCTTGGTCCAGTATGCGATGGGCAACGATGGCTGCGGCTTCGGCGGCCACAACGGATTTCATGTAAACTTGGCTGCCAAAAAACATGGACATGCGTTGGTCAATGACGAGAAGTGCAGGGCGATCGCGTTCTTCGGTATAAACCCGCACATGAGGTTCGCCGGTGCGGGCAGTGACTTTCCAGTCGATGGTGCGAATATCATCTCCAGGCAGATAGCCGCGCAATTCTTCGAAATTCAAACCGCGTCCCCGCAGACGCGAGCCATGGCGGCCGTTCAGAATCGAGCTCGCAGGTTGACGCGGCAACAGACTAAGAGCGCGTGCTCCATGAGCGAGCCGGCGCAATTGATCAACGGTCACGTGGATCCGCGGGTCTCTGTCTTTTCGGGGATCTGGCTGTGCCATTGGGACCTCCGGCTCAGGGCAATGCGACCAGTTTGACGATTTCGTCGGTTACGTCATCTGCGTGTTTGTCGTCGCCTTGGGCTTCGAAGCTGAGGGTGAGGCGATGACGGAAGACGTCTGGAAGAACAGCTCTAACATCCAACGGATCAACATAATCTCGGCCCGCGAGCCAAGCATGTGCTCGCCCGCACTTGTCTAGCGCAAGCGAAGCGCGCGGACTGGCACCGATGTCTATCCAACGTGCCAGATCTGGGCTGAGCTTTTCGGGTTCGCGCGTCGCATAGACCAGATCCGCCATATAACGTTCCATCAAATCCGAAACATGGATGCGCCCGATCTCTGCGCGAGCCTGAAAAATGGCATCTTGCGGGATTGCATCGGGTTTTTCTGCTTTTTCGGTTTTGGTTCGATCTTGGAGAGCCGCGATTTCTTCTGCGCGAACCAAACGGATCACCTCAACCTCATCCTCAACCGGGGGATAGGTGATATTCACGTGCATCAGAAAGCGGTCCATCTGTGCCTCGGGCAATGGATATGTGCCTTCTTGTTCAACGGGGTTCTGCGTTGCCATAACAATGAATAGGGGTTCCATTGTATGAGTGGTCCCGGACACAGTCACCTGTCGTTCTTCCATGGCCTCCAGCAGTGCTGCTTGCACTTTGGCCGGGGCGCGGTTGATTTCATCTGCCAACACGATGTTGGCAAAGATAGGTCCCGGCGAAAACTTAAAGATTCCACCTTGTTCTGTTTGAGTGTAAATCTCGGTTCCTGTGACGTCAGAGGGAAGCAGGTCAGGAGTAAACTGAATGCGACTAAAGTCCGCAGCCAGATTTTTTGCCATTGCTTTGATCGCGCGCGTTTTGGCCAAACCCGGCAGCCCTTCGACCAATAGGTTTCCATTGGCGAGCAGTCCGATCAAAAGCCTATCGATCACATCTGTTTGACCGATAATGGATTGGGCCATGCGGGATTTCAGGTCTAAAATCTGAGCGTGGGCTGTCATATCAATCTCTTTTCGTTCGGATAATGCCTAGGTATCAAGTGTTGCGCGTTACGTTTAGCGGAGATCTATACCAAAATTCCCCGTAAGTTCGTGAAGTTATTCTAAAATTTCACTAACCTTAGGTCGTTCTTTCATTCTCACCAAATTGATTTTATCAATCAATAGTGACTGAGCGGAATGTGGCTATAATCGCGTCACCAAGTTGTTTCGGCAGGGGCTTTGCATCATTGCGGTAACCAGACCGGAAGCGGTTTGTATGTTGAGGCTGGTTAACTTGCTGTTCGATTTTCTTCCTTTGGCGGCTCTGTCGACATCAACTCGCCATCCTTAGACATCAAAATCGCTATGGGACGCAGGGCTGGGATATGGCTGAATACAATCAGGATACAGACGGTCAGCGGGACACTTAGAAATGCGCCAGTCAAGCCCCATACCGCGCTCCAAAAGGTTAGCGCAAGAATGACCATGAATGTTGACATATTCAGTGATTTTCCCAACAGGGCGGGGTCAAGGACGTTTCCGATCAGGAATTGAATTGTTCCGCAGAACAGCACGATGACCAGAAAAGGGGTCATTGTGTCGAACTGAACCAAGGAAACCAAGGCAGGGAAAATGACTGCGACAATTGATCCAATCGATGGAATAAAATTCAGCGCGAACGTTAACACCGCCCAGGTTTCCGCGTATTCTAGTTCTAAAAGTCGAAAGACAGTGTAGCTGATCAACGCGGTCAAAGCACTGACAAAGCTTTTGACACCTACATAGCTTTGTAGACTGCCTGAGATCGCAACCATCATTGATGTAAGATCTCGCCCCAATTCCTGGTCATTGGCGGCCAGCTGTATCTTTTTGCGAAAGATGGTGCGTTCCGCCATCATGAATGCAACATACAAGCTGATGAGAAGGAATGTGTTCAAAAAGGAGGTCGCGCCACCAAAGGCAGATCGTGCGACCAATGACATATCTATGTTAACCAAATTGTCGCGAATAAAGATTGCTACATCATTGCCAATCAACGCAACGACCCGTGACAACGCATTGTCAAATTGGGTCTCATATGTGCCAATGGCGCGCGCGAAATGGGTTGCCTGATTTCCCAATACAAACATCACCATGAACAAGCCAACTAACACAACGGCGACCCCGATGATGTTGGCTGCCCAAACGGGCAAGGGCAGGATGTTTGTTACCCGATCACTCACTGCGATGATCAACACATAAACGAGTAAGGCTAAACTCAGGGGGATAAGAAAACCGGATCCCGCGTAGAGTCCATAAACACCAAGGGTCGCGATGACCGAAACGTCTCGGCAGGCTGACAATGTTGGGCGGATCCGACCGGACTGTTTGAGCTCGGTTTGTAGCATAAAAAGATCCTTTCGTAACACGACGTCGCCCGCTCGCGGGTAAGTCAAATCTTGAGATGTCGCGCATGCACGCGCGCGCTCTTTGCTGTGCATTGATCACGTTAAGAGCATTTGGAGGCGAGTGTGCACCGAGCCTCGTGTTTGTACAACTGCAAGCGGTGTTAACTCTTGGGTCTTTCGAATGGTCGCGATAGAAATGAATGATGAAATACTCAGACACGTCAGTAATTGCATTGTTCCCGCGCGCGCTTTGGCTTGCTGTGAACAGGTTTATAGAAAAAAGTGGCTTTGTCATGAGCAGTCATGTGGCGATGTCCATGATGATGGCCCTGTTTCCGTTTATCTTGTTTGTGGTTGCCCTGGCGGGGAGCCTGTCACAGGATTTGGTGAATGATGACCTGATCGAGCTCATTTTTGGGACTTGGCCAGAAGCTGTTGCAAACCCAATTATTGCTGAACTTAAAGCGGTACTTGCGGGTGCAAACAAACAAGTCATGACTTTGGGTGGCGTTGTTGCGATCTATTTTGCCTCCAACGGTGTTGATGCTGTTCGCGAAGCAATGACACGGGCGTATCACGACATTGACGAACGGCCGTTCTGGAAAACGCGCTTGCTATGCCTTGCAATTGTTATTGCAGGAGGTGCAATCGTGTTGGCGACTGCTGCGTTCGAGGTCATCTTGCCGCTTTATGCGCATTTGGTTGGTGAAGTCTTGCCAGGAGAGACACCTGAATGGCTATCGCTCGAACGCCTTAGCTGGATTTTCATAGTTGCGATGCCCGCTGGGGCTGTGTTGACCTGTCATGCTATCCTACCTGCAAAGCGGCATAGCTTGCTTCAAATCCTTCCAGGCGTGGTGTTGACCCTGGTATTATGGACCGCAGCAGGTTGGGCATTTTCCGTCTATATTGGTCGGTTTGCCAGCTATAGCGCGACCTATGCAGGCTTGGCCGGGGCGATGGCGGCTTTGATTTTCCTGTATTTGAACTCGGCGATTTTGATTTGGGGAGCTGAGTTCAATGGTGCGTTGATCGAGCTAAGATCAACAGCGGGCGGGGGCGATAATGCGGAAAAGGTTTCCTGACTTGACGCCAGCCCTAAATGATCGAAACTAACTCCCATAATCTCTGACCTGTGACGATTAGGTAAGATATTCTTTTTCTTTCCATTTTCCGTTCTTAAGAACGTGCTCTTCGAGGATCTTGGCCACTATGTTTCGATGCCTTAGTATTGTATTTGCCCTTATTTCGGCCCCAGTTCTGGCGCAGACACCGGAATATGTCGGGTCTAAGGAATGCATTGCGTGTCATGAGGATGTAGCCGAAAATTGGGCCACATCCCATCATGCGTTGGCTTGGAATGCCCCTGATCAGGCAACAGTCCTTGCTGATTTCGATGGAACGCGCTTTGAACACAAAGGTGTCGTTACGGAGTTTCGTCAGGATGCCCAAGGATATTTTGCTAAGACAACAGAAGCCGATGGGGTGAAGACGGACCGCAAGTTACATTCGGTTGTTGGCGTTGAACCTTTGCAACAATACCTGTTTGAGACCGAAAAGGGTCGATTGCAAAGCGCTGATGTGGTGTGGGACACGGAAAAAGAAGAATGGTTTCATCTCTATCCGGATCAAGACCTGCCGCCCGAGGATGGGTTGCATTGGACGGGGCCATATAAGAACTGGAATGCGCGTTGTGCGGAATGTCATGCAACGAATTATAAGAGAAATTACGGGCCACGCAGCAAGAGTTATTCCAGCACCCAACTTGAGACCGGAGTAGGGTGCGAGTCGTGCCATGGTCCGGGATCCTCTCATATAGAATGGACCCTTGGCAAAGTACCTGCTGAAAATTTGGACCCGTTCGGATTTAATATGTCCTTTAGTGGGGGCAATGCCGAAACAGAAATTCAACAATGTGCTGGCTGCCATTCACGCCGCGAGGCGCAGTTGGATGGAAATCCAATCCCAGGCACACCCTATGCAGACAGCTATGCTTTGGCTTTGTTGCGGCCCGGTCTTTACCATGCTGACGGTCAGATCCTGGACGAAGTGTATGTGTATGGATCGTTCTTGCAGTCCAAAATGTACTCAAAAGGCGTCGGATGCACAAACTGCCATGAACCTCACGGTGCTGGGCTCAAGGCTGAAGGGAATGCGGTTTGTACGCAATGTCATTCCGAGGCCGGAAATCCGGGTTTTTCCAGTTTGCCGCTATACGACTATGATACACCAGATCATCACCGACATTCTGAAGACAGCGAAGGCGCACAGTGCAAATCCTGCCATATGATTGAACGCACCTATATGGGCGTTGACGGTAGGCGTGATCACAGTTTTCGGGTTCCGCGTCCGGATCTTGGCGCGGAAACGGGCGGACCAGATGCTTGTACGGATTGTCATCAAGACCAAGGGCAAGACTGGGCGGCTGATAAAATTGCCAATTGGTTTCCTAATCCTAAGAACCGGCAGCCTCACTTTGGTCAAGTTTTTGCCCGTGCACGGTTGAACCCGGGCATAGAAGCGCCGAAATTGCGCGATATCGCGCTTGACGTTAACCAAGCTGGTATCGTGCGCGCTACGGCCCTTTCGATGTTGGAACCGTCTGCCAGTGAACCGCTCGCAGCGACCGTAGCGCCTTTGTTAAGCGATCCAGATCCACTCTTACGCGCGGGGGCCGCAAGTTTGCAACGGGGTGCCCCTTTGAAGACGCGAGTGGAGCGTTTGTTACCTGTTTTGCAGGATCCTATGCGTTCGGTTCGCATCGCTGCGGCCAAGCAATTTTTAGGGGCGGATACGGGAACTCTTTCGCGCAGTCAGCAGGCCGGTATTGACGAAGGCATGCAGGATTGGCAGCAGTCGTTGCGCACAAGGTTGGATTTTCCGGAAACCCATCTTGTGTTCGGCGGTATGGCGTTGACGATGCGAAATGCCCAAGCCGCTGAACAAGCCTTTTCAGAGGTCGTGGACATGGATCCTCAACGCGCTGAAGCTTGGCCAATGCTGGTGCGTTTGGCACACATCAATCGGGGACCCGACGCCGCGCGCGTTGTGTTAGAGCGCGGCCTGAGCGTTGTGCCGGGCCACCCTGAATTGTTGAGACTGCAACAAGAGCTTCGCTAGGGGCACCGCCATATGATGGCCTGAAAGCTGCCAAACCTGTGATCAATTTCTGTGTGTTTACTGTAGGGAGGAGCCTCTGGCTCTACATTCATGAGGTGATAATGCCCCGAGACACACATTTACCGCAGCACGCGCAGCTCTTTGACCTTTTGAGGCATCAAGAACTTAACAATAGTGGGGCTGACCGGGTTTCTACGCTGTCAGAAAAGGCGATCAGCCATGCTGATGCTCTTTTGATCCAAAGCCAAGCCGTAGCATCCTTTCGGGCCCAGACACCGCCAATTGGGACAGGGTCACACGCTAAGCGCGAAACCCCGTAGCAATGACGAACTTTTCAGAACTGTCTGATCGCGATGATGGTGGTTTAGCGTTCGCAACCTTTGTGAATTTTTGCTTCAGGAGCTTCTGAAGCTCCCCTTCTGCACCGCCTGCCAGAACTTTGGCGACAAAAGTGCCGCCTTCTTCCAGCACATCAAAAGAGAAATAAGCTGCGGCTTCGCACAATGAAATGATCCGCAGGTGGTCGGTTTGCTTGTGGCCCGAAGAAGAGGCCGCCATGTCTGACATGACGACGTCGGCTTTACCGCCAAGCCAGCCCTTCACTACGTCATCGGCGCCGTCGTCCATGAAATCCAATTGGTGGACCTCTGCACCCGCGACGGCTTCAACTTCTTGAAGATCGACCCCCAGAACGGTTCCAACAGACTTTCCTGACTTTTCGCCCAGCGCATTGACGCGTTTAACTGCGACCTGCAGCCACCCACCTGGGGCACAGCCCAGATCGACGATACGTGCACCGGGAACCAGAAATCTGAACTTGTCATCCAGCTCCATGATTTTAAAGGCTGCGCGACCACGATAGCCTTCGACCTGTGCCCGTTTGACATAGGGGTCGTTAAGTTGTCGCTGTAACCAGCGCGTCGAACTTGTTGTTCGCCCACGAGCGCTTTTGACTTTGACCTTTAGATCGCGTTGCCCGCGTCCCGAGGTGTTTTTTCCAGTTGGTATTTTTGCCATCAGAATGGTCCGTCTTCTAATACGCCGTTTGCGCTCATCTGCGCGTATAACAGACCTTCGCGCAGACCGCGATCCGCAACTGACAATCTATCCGTGGGCCAACAGCGCAAAAGCGCCTGTAAAATAGCGGATCCTGACATGATCAGGGCTTGCCTATCTTCGCCTATGCGAGGATCCCGCCGTCTACCAATTGGCCCAAGATCCAGATAGCCACGAATAACACGATCAATCTGATCGGAAGTCATACGCAATCCGTCCACCTTGGTGCGGTCATACCGCTTCAGGCCAAGGTGGCTGGCCGCAACGGTTGTGACCGTTCCCG
Organism: Phaeobacter sp. NW0010-22; assembly: GCF_040365955.1. Classification (NCBI taxonomy): domain Bacteria; kingdom Pseudomonadati; phylum Pseudomonadota; class Alphaproteobacteria; order Rhodobacterales; family Roseobacteraceae; genus Phaeobacter; species Phaeobacter sp. NW0010-22. Next base: position 165,150 of record NZ_BAABWT010000005.1, on the reverse strand, counting down.
AGGTTCCGACAATCTGAAACCCCTCGCGAGATTGGATGTTTTTGTAAGGCGCAAAATCCGCGAGGTTTTCTTCAAAGAACCAGCTCATCAAGGCAAAACGAGCGGAGTCATCTTCGACGTCACTGAATTGATCGCGTAGGGTTGCAACCCCTAGCGGGACACTGATCCAATCAACCACTTTTGCTGCCGGAAAAGGGCTTTCCGGTGGATGAAATCCAGCATGCAGGCGCATGATTGCAGCAGGGCGATCACGACGAGGGACAGATGAGATATCTATCCAAACCAATTCAGTTGAGCCGCCGCCAATATCAACAACAAGCAATTGTTCCGTATTCGTAGAAACAAGAGGGGCGCATGAAATAACGGCCAGCCGAGCCTCTTCCTCGGGTTGGATAACCTCAAGTGTCAGGCCTGTCTCGCGCTTAACTTGTCGAATGAATTCACGCGCGTTTTTTGCCCTACGACACGCTTCGGTTGTGACCAAGCGCATTTGTTGAACTTTATTGCGCTTCAGTTTTTGCTGACAGATTCGTAGTGCCTGCACGGTTCGCGCCATCGAAGACCGTGACAAACGCCCGGTCCGCTCCAAACCCGCACCCAATTGCACGGACTTGGAAAAACTATCCACCACATGAAAGCCGCTACCCTTTGGTTGGGCAATCAGCATCCGGCAGCTATTTGTACCCAGATCCAGCGCCGCATACAGCGCATCAGGATCAGGCCGGTGAGGCGCGGGGCTTTCGACCGCTTTCGGGAACACGCCCGCACCTTTGGGACGCTTGGGCGCCATGACTTCACGCCCTCCGATTTCGAGTTGCTTTGAAACTATGCGCGCGTTGACAAACGCGCAAGAGAATTCAATGACGTGTTGATCCTTCTTGTCACATCGGCTTCACACAAAAATGCGACGTGATCCTCGAATTCCCATTTCGGGATTCCCATATTGAATGCTAGCCAAGTCGGAGCACGCCATGAAAGACGATCACACCCTGTCGTTTGATGAATTTGACGAGACAGTGAACCCACGTTCGGAACATTGTGAATTTGACACTGTTGTTGAACAGGCACTCTCGCGTCGTGGCTTTTTAGGCGGTGTTCTGGTGGTGGGTGGGTTTGCCACATTGGGTGGGGCCGTATTACCCACTGGTGTGAAAGCCGCAGTAAACCGTTTCGCATTTGATGCTGTGCCGGTTTCGACGTCTGATTCCATCAGTGTACCTGCTGGATATAAGTCCGAAGTTGTCGTTCGTTGGGCCGATCCTATGTGGTCAGACAGTGTTGCTTTTGATCAGGGCACCCGCGGCACGGCAACGACACAAGCCCGGACATTTGGCGATAACACCGACGGCATGGAGGTTTTCATGCACGAAGGCCGCACGCTGTTGACGATCAACAACGAATATACAAACCGGTCTATCATCTGGGGCAATCGCACTGATGCTAAGCCTGAAAACGACGATGACATCGAAAAAGGTTTGCTGGCACATGGCGTGACCGTGGTTGAAATAGGCCATGATGGGGACCGCTGGGGAGTCGTGATTGATAGCCCGTTCAACCGTCGCATCACACCGAACACCGAGATGACCTTGACCGGACCGGCCGCGGGTCACGCACTGGTAAAGACTGACGCTGATCCGGCAGGTACAACGACCTTGGGGACTTGGAATAACTGCGGATCAGGTAAAACCCCTTGGGGCACGTATTTGGCATGTGAAGAGAACTTTAATGGCTACTTCTCAGCCGAAGATGAGAACCACGAGGTATCCGCAGAACTGAAACGTTATGGAGTTTCCGCAAGCGATTGGGGATATAGCTGGGCCAAAATCGATGATCGCTTTGATGTGGCGAAAAATCCGAATGAACCCAACCGGGCGGGCTATGTTGTAGAGATCGATCCGCGCGACGCTAACTCCACTCCGAAAAAACGGACAGCACTTGGCAGGTTTAAACACGAGAATGCGGAATGTGTGGTGAACAACGATGGCCGCCTCGTTATCTACATGGGTGATGATGAGCGCGGTGAATTCCTGTACCGATATGTGTCGGACGGGGTGTACGCGGCTGGCGTAGATACTGATGCACTCATGGAAAACGGTACTATCTTTGCTGCCAAATTTCACGACACAGGCGCAGGCGAGTGGTTGGTGCTGACGCCAGAAACAACGGGCATGACGCAAGCAGAAATCTGTGTCCATACACGGATCGCGGCCTCCAAAGTTGGTGCGACAACTATGGATCGCCCCGAATGGGTAACTGCGAACCCAAATTCGAGCGAAATGTACTGCGCCCTTACAAATAACAAGAACCGTGGTTTGAAAACGAACAAGGGCGGGGATGAAACTCCCGTAGGTGGGCCAAATCCGCGCGAGAAGAACAAATACGGTCAGATCGTGCGCTGGACACCCATGAACGACGACCACACGAGTGCTGAGTTCAAATGGGACCTCTATGTGTTGGCGGGCAATCCAAAGGTACATTCGGATGACAAAGCCGGGTCCGAGAATGTGAACCTTGGCAATATGTTCAATTCACCGGATGGTTTGGCTTTTGATAGCACTGGACTGCTGTGGATCCAAACAGATGGTAAATATTCCAACGAAGGTGACTTTGAAGGGCAGGGCAACAACCAAATGCTTGCGGGGGACCCCGTTACGGGCGAGATCCGTCGCTTCTTGGTCGGCCCGAGAGAAGCCGAAGTAACCGGTTTGTGTTGGTCAGGCGATCGTAAGACAATGTTTGTCGGCATTCAGCACCCAGGCGAGAGGGGCAACAGCAATTGGCCGGATGGTGGCAACACGGTGCCTCGTTCTGCAATTATCGCTGTAACTCGCGACGATGGTGGTTTGGTCGGCTAAGACAATCCTTTCCAATCCTGGGTCCGTAACGGATTAAGACATAGCAAGGCCCGGGGTAATGACCTCGGGCTTTTCGCGTTAAAATATGCAGCGATTTCATGATTGTCCTGAAGATTTCGGGGCAGCCTAGAGATTAGTTTCAGTGTAGACCCCCTTGAAGGGTGTGCGAGTGGACTAAGAACAGAAAGGTCGCTGCACAGCTTACAGGTGTCGAAATTCGACCGACCCAGCAATAAATACGCGTTTAGAACCGATTCAACCAGGTTAAGAGGAATCATCCCAATGCCCGACGTCACCATCGTTTACTGGCGCGACATCCCTGCTCAGGTCATCGTTGGCAAAGGCCGACGCGGATCAAAACGACCGCTCGAAGAGCGATTCGAGCAAGCCATCGATCGCGCAGCCATGAAGGTGAACGCCAAGGATGCGGATGCCTATCTGGCTGAGTGGCGCAAAGCAGACCCTTACACCATCGACGGAGACCCCTCCGAAGTTGCCGAGGCCGAAGCGGTGCGTCTTGAAACTGAGTACGACCAAGATCGTCTGAAGGTTTTGATCGGCAATGACGGTTGGGCATGAGCCTGAATGCACTATGGGAGGCCGCAATGGCTTTGTTGAATTTCAAGAAACGTGAATCGGCTGACAAAGGCCCGGTGAACCCGACCGTTGAAGCTTTTCTCAAGAATTATTCGATTGAGGTGATGCCGCGCACGGCGTCAAAGGTCGATGATTTCCGCGCGCTGTTGCCCGAAGGTACCCGCGTTTACATCGCACACATCGAAGGAACGCCCATTGATGAGATGGTCGCCACAGCCAAGCGTCTGAATGACGAAGGCTATCCTGTGATGCCACACTTCCCAGCACGCATCATCAATGACGAAGCGACCCTGGCGGACTGGATCGCACGGTACCAGGGTGAAGCTGGTGTTGACCAAGCGCTGTTGTTGGCGGGTGGTGTTGATAAGCCCCACGGTGATTTCCACAGCTCCATGCAACTGTTGGAAACTGGCCTGTTCGACAAGGCTGGTTTCAAGCGTTTGCACGTCGCTGGTCACCCCGAAGGCAACAAAGACATCGATCCCGATGGATCGACCAAGCTGGTTGATGAAGCGCTACAATGGAAACAGAAGTTTTCAGAACGCACCGATGCGCAGATGGCATTGGCCACTCAGTTTGCGTTTGAAGCGGGTCCAATCATCGAATGGGCGAATGCGGTCAAAGCTGCTGGCGTTGATATCCCGATCCATATCGGCATTGCGGGTCCTGCAAAACTGCAAACCCTGATCAAATTCGCCATTGCTTGTGGCGTTGGTCCTTCGCTTAAGGTTTTGCAAAAACGCGCTATGGATGTGACCAAGTTGCTGCTGCCTTACGAACCCACTGACGTTCTGACTGAACTGGCGGCACACAAAGCTGCAAACCCGGATTTCAACATTGAATCCGTTCATTTCTTCCCACTTGGCGGTATTAAGACCAATGCTAATTGGGCAATAAACAAAGGCGGCGAAAATGCTCGCCCCGTAAACCCGTCCTGAAAGGCCTGACATGACCCGCACCATCGTTGAAAGCAAATCCAAGACAGCAATCATCGGATTTGACCAGCCGTTCTGCGTGATCGGCGAGCGGATCAACCCCACTGGCCGTAAAAAGCTGGCGGCTGAGTTGGAAGCAGGCGACTTTTCGACTGTTGAAAGAGATGCTGTTGCACAGGTTCTGGCCGGTGCAACAGTGCTCGATATCAATGCTGGCGTTGTTTACAACTCCAACCCCAACCCGAACGAGACCGAGCCGCCGCTGATGCGTAAGATCGTTGAGCTGGTTCAGGGCTTGGTTGATGTGCCTTTGTGCATCGACTCGTCGGTTCCCGGCGCACTAGAGGCAGGTCTGGAAGTTGCTGAAGGTCGTCCCTTGCTGAACTCGGTTACGGGTGAAGAAGAGCGTCTTGAGGAAATCCTGCCGCTGGTTAAAAAGTACAACATTCCGGTTGTGGCAATTTCCAATGACGACACTGGCATTTCCGAAGATCCCGATGTACGTTTTGCGGTTGCAAAGAAGATCGTTGAACGCGCCGCAGATTTTGGCATTCCCGCTCATGACATCGTAGTCGACCCGCTGGTAATGCCTGTCGGCGCAATGGGAACTGCTGGTTTGCAGGTATTCGCTCTGGTGCGTCGCTTGCGCGAAGAACTGGGTGTGAACACAACTTGCGGCGCGTCAAACATCTCGTTTGGTTTGCCAAACCGTCACGGCATCAACAATGCGTTCCTGCCAATGGCGATGGGTGCAGGCATGACTTCTGCGATTATGAACCCGGTTGCACTGCCCGTTGGGCCGAAGAAAATCGCGGAAAAGCGCGCCGAAGTCGAAGCGACAGGGATCGTTTTGCCGGCGGATATGGACGACGAAGCATTTTGCCAGATGTTCGGTTTGGGTTCGACCAAAGCGCGTGCGGGTAAAGAAATGGAAGCCATTCGTGCTGCAAATTTCTTAACCAACAACGATCCGCATGGCGGTGAATGGATTAAGTTCAACAAAGCCCCGGCTAAAGAAGGCGAAGAAGGCCGCGGTCGTGGTGGTCGCGCTGGTGGTCGCCGTCGTCGCGCTTGATCCTGGAATTTAATTCTACGAAAAGGCCGGGTGAAAGCCCGGCCTTTTTTGATTAGCTTGCAATGGAAAATGGAGCCAAGTTTAACGTAGCTCTGTAGCAATTTGGATTGCCTTTCGTAGTGCACAAGCCCAATTGAGGGTATTTTTCGGTATTGTTGTTAAATGTCAATGTGTTCAGAATTGATTTGAATGTAAGTTTGAGGTTGCGGAGGTCGAGCTAGATTTCAAAAAACGAAATCAACATGAGGTGTTTGAAAACCAGTCACCGTGTCGTTGACCTGAGTTGTATCTGAGCGTTTCTTCGGTGCAACAAACGGAGGATCAAATGCGTTCAACAGCTCGAGTGGTAGTTATTGGTGGCGGTATAGCGGGGTGTTCTGCCCTTTATCATCTTACGCAAGAAGGATGGACAGATGTCATGTTGCTGGAGCGCAATGAGCTAACTTCAGGGACGACCTGGCACTCTGCCGCACAGGTGACAAATTTCGGAATGAACCAGACGATGGTTGGCCTGAAGAGCCATTCCATAAAACTCTATAAAGAGTTGTCAGAGGACCCGGAGTATCCAATCAATTACCACCATGCCGATGGCGGCATTCGGCTGGCGAACACCCAAGCTCAAATGGATGGGTACCGTCATTTTGCGTCAATGGCGCGGGGCATGGACGTAGAGTTTGAAGTCATTGATGCCAAAGAATGCGCACGGCGGCATCCCTTGCTTGCAACAGATAATTTGGTTGGTGGACTTTGGGATCCAATGGACGGCGACATCGATCCGGCTCAGTTATGTCAGGCCTTAGCACGACGTGCGCGTAAAGCTGGCGCCGAAGTGCATAGAAACACGCCAGTCACCGCACTGAAACAACAGGCTGACGACAGCTGGATAGTCTCAACACCAAAAGGTGATGTACATGCAGAGATTATTGTAAACGCTTGTGGATACAGGGTAAATGAAGTTGGTGCTATGATGGGTGTCCATCATCCAGTGGCTTCGATGGAACATCAATATTTTCTGACCGAAGAGATCCCGGCGATTAAAGAAGCAGGGCATCGCATGCCATTAATCCGGTGCCCGATCAGTGATTACTATTCCCGTCAGGAAAAGAATGGCTTGCTTGTAGGGTTCTATGAGCAGGACTGCAAAACTTGGGGGATGGATGGGATCGATCCAAACTTTGTCAATGCTTTGTGTCCCGATGATCTGGAACGCGTAACAGATGTGTTAGAGGGGGCCATGGAACGCATGCCCGCGCTCGCCGAGGTAGGCATTCATACAGTCGTGAATGGCCCAATCACCTATACAATTGATGGCGCACCTTTGGTTGGGTCCATTCCTGGAAAGAGAAATGCGTTTTGTATCATTGGTTTACGCGCTGGCCTTGGAGAAGGTGGTGGACATGGGTGGTTGTTGGCACAGCAAATCGTTCACGGCGAGTCTTGCTATGATACTTGGTGCATAGATCCCCGCCGGTTCACGGGCCATTGTAATGTAGAACTGACCGCTCTCAAGGCGATCGAAGACTACCAGAATGAATTTCGTTTTCACTTTCCACATGAACATCGCCCAGCGGGGCGCCCGATGAAGACCACGCCGCTGACCCCGATCTTGGCTGCCGAAGGGGCTGAGTTTGGAGTCGTCAATGGCTGGGAGCGGATGGATTACATCAATCCCAGCAGAGACTTTACCGAAACACATGGGTTTCGTTTTAATGAAACGTTCGATGTCATTGCTGAAGAAGTGCGCGCTGTACAAAACAGCGTTGGTTTGACTGAAGTGAGCGGGTTCAATCGGTTTGAGATGACTGGGACCGATGTGCACAGTTTTCTGGACCGCATGTTTTGCGGGCGCGTGACCAAAAAGGCAGGTCGCGTTGGTTTGGGTTATATGCTCAATCATCATGGTATGGTTAAATCCGAGGCGACGATTGCAAATTTGCCTGATGGGCGCGTCTGGTATGGATCTGCAGCCGCGTCGGAGTGGCATGATATGGATTGGTTAGAGGCCCATCTGGAGGATGATGAGAATGTTCAAATCAGGTCGCTAACGAACGAACACACGATCCTCGTTTTGGCCGGTCCCAAAGCACGTGACGTCTTGTCCACCGTCTCACGCGGGGATTGGTCCGCCCAGGCGTTCCCATGGTTGTCCGTCCGCGAGGCCTTTATTGGTATCGCCCCAGCGGTTGTCATGGCGGTCAGCTTTTCTGGCGAGTTGGCCTATGAAATCCACGTACCGAATAATCAACTGTATGGAGCCTATCTAGCTTTGCGTAGCGCAGGTGAAGATTATGATCTGCGCTTGTTTGGTAGCCGTGCTGTTGAATCTATGCGGCTTGAGAAGGGGTACCTCCATTGGAAGGCAGAAATTCAAACTGAATTCGATCCCTTTGAAACCGGATTGCGGCGTTTCGTAAAAATGGACAAGGACTTCGTTGGAAAGGCAGCGCTGATCGAACGGCAGGCTTCGGGCGTGCAAAAGCATTTGGTGACGCTGAGTTTAGAAACGCGTGAGGCGCCAGCCCATGGAGGAGCGTCTGTTACAAATGCGGGGCAGGTGGTGGGTACTGTCACGTCCGGGGATTGGGGGCATCGCACAGGTTTGAACTTGGCTATGGCCTATGTATCCCCTGAACACGCCCTTGTCGGAGCTGCGTTAGACGTGGAGGTAATTGGTATGAATGTCCCAGCAACGGTTATTGCAACCGGGCCTTATGATCCTGAAAATCAGAGGGTCAAAGCCTAGATTTTGCAAAACCTAAATCAGTAGGGCAACCGAGTGGTACATCATTCAGTTGCCCGGTATAGGTTCACTGGTGTGTTCGTGGGTTTTTCCGTGGATTCACATCATCGGGCCATCGGCGGCCGTATTGGGTCGGCAAGACAACGACCTCGACCAGCGGCATAACCGTTACAAGCTCATGCTCGAAGTCAAGTGTCAGCTTATCAAATTCTTGCGCACCCAGCGCACGCATCGGGTCGTAATAGATTGAAACGTGAAAACTACGCCCCAATTTGAGGATAGACAGATCCACCAGTCGCCCCCCATCTTTGGCCAGAATTTTCCGAATGGCGCGACGTGCCTTTGCAATGTGTTCGGGGCCTGCGGTGACCCCGGCCAACTCCCCCAGACCTGACATGAAGTCCTTGTAATATTGTGTGACAGCGGTCAGGCATAAGAGCAGAACGATAATGGAATCCCCGACTGGGGTGATGACGCCCAGTGCTGTATCCTGCAATAACAGTATGCCCAAAATCCCTAGTCCCGCCGCCGCGGTAATAACCCCGTCAAAGGCAGCTGCTTTGGCTTCGAGCCTCAAGACATCACTGTTTCGGCCTGTCTTTGACCAAGAACGGTGATGTACCCACCACAACAAAAAACACGTCAGCCCGATCACTATAAAATAGACAATAAGGGGTTCAAAAATCAATGGTTCCGGCGGGTGGCCTGTTGCGTAGTTATAGATATTCATTACTGCGCTACACATCGCAAACAGCAACAGCCCCAAAAGAGAAAGAGCCCGGAATGTGGTGAATATTGCTTCGTCTGCTGCGTATCCGATGGGCCGCAGACGATCGGGACCGGCGTCTACATTTCGGCTCACGTTCCGACCTAGCAGTGCAGCGGTGAAGCCAATTAGTGAAAATAGGCCATCCACAAGGATCGCATTCGAATTTGACAGGATGGCGGCCATCACACCAGCACCCCCCATGAACAAGTTCCCCCACATGCCGATCACCAATGACCGCCCTTCCAGTTTTTTGCGTTCGGATGCGTCCAACGTATGCATGTTTGAAAATCTCGACTGTTGGTGGGAAAGAGGTCGTAAGACGGAAATAGCCTCAAGAGTATTGGTGCGGCAACCAGGTTCAGTGGGCAAACGTGTGGAAAACGTACAGGATAGCCTGCAACGGACAAGCGGCTCGCACGTTATCTATTCTTGATTATCTGTCAGATGCACCCTGAAATTGTGGTTTCAATCGCCTATGGTGAGGTATAGATCGCCCAAATCACGTTTCGCGAGATAATTTAGATCGGCTCAGGGTTCTTGGGTCTTCTGAATGGTTGCTGCCCGGCGTGTTCAAGCTCAACCTGCCGGATATTATGTTCCGGTGGCTCATCTTAAAGGTCGGATCCATGACACCTGCAGCACGCATTCAAACGGCAATTGAAATTCTCGATACGATCTTGGGAGGGCAACCCGCAGAACAAGCTTTGACCGCTTGGGCGCGGCGCAGCAGGTTTGCGGGATCCAAAGATCGCGCAGCAATCCGGGACCATGTGTTTGACGTTTTGCGCCGCCGCTCCTCCTTTGCTGCACTGGGAGGCGGCAACACAGGACGCCAACTTATGATTGGGTCTTGCCGTGCAAATGGTGTCTCGCTTGATGAGGCGTTTTCCGGCGGTAGTTATGGCCCATCCCCCCTTGATCCCAGTGAACAAGAGGCGGGAGCAGAGGCTCGCGATGCCACAGATCGGCTCGATATTCCGACTTGGTTGTGGCCCGCCTTTCAGGCAGACCTAGGGGCAAAGGCAGATGATGTCGCCTTGGCTTTACAAAACCGCGCCCCAGTTCAATTACGCGTCAACATCGGCAAATCTGACCGTGGGAACGTCCAGAAAAAATTGCAGGATGAAGGTATCGAAACCGTTAAACATGCAACGGTAAAAACCGCTTTGAATGTTCTTGAAGGTGCACGAAAAATCAACAATTCAGCCTGTTTCCAAGAGGGGTTGATCGAGCTTCAGGATGCGTCCAGTCAAGCTGTTGTAGAGGCCTTGTCTCTCAAGCCTGGCATGCGTGTCCTGGATTATTGCGCAGGTGGGGGTGGTAAGGCTCTTGCGCTCTCTGCTCATGATGGAGTGACGGTAGTGGCACATGACATTGCGCCACAACGGATGAAGGACATCCCCAAGCGGGCCGCCCGGGCAGGCGTCGAAATTCAATGTGTCTCTACCGCCGATCTGGGTGAGATGGGGCCATTTGACATCGTGCTTGTGGATGCCCCGTGTTCGGGGAGCGGCGCATGGCGTCGTGCACCTGCTGGAAAATGGGAGCTCTCACAGGCACGTCTGGATGAATTGGTAGCAATTCAGTCACAGATATTGTCCCAGTGTGCGGAATTGACCTCTCTCGAAGGTGTGCTGGCTTTTGCTACCTGCTCGCTGTTGGACGTTGAAAATACTCAGCAAGTTGAGAAGTTTGTATCAGCTCACCCGACATGGACCTGCACGTTTTCGAAAGCCTGGACTCCCCTCGAAGATGGGGATGGGTTCTACACAGCACACTTGACGCGATAACTCGCCGCGAGGTAGCAACTTATGCGGGATATTTTGTGTTCATTAAGCAGGACTTAACCCTTTGGACGCGAAATACTCCAGCAGCTACTTTGACGGAGCCTTGTCGACTTGTCTCATATCACCACCCAAACAACACCTTTGAGAAGCGAAGGGTTAGAGCGCCAACTGAAAGTCTTATTCCTGTTTCTGGGAACGGGGTTCGTGGGCGCCTCTGTTGCGGGGCTGGTCGATGGGGCGACTCAATACGCGCTTTTGGGGACAGGGGCTGTCATGTTCGCCGTTGTGTTGGGGATGACCTTCCTAAGGTGGTACCCGAGCAGCGGTGGTGAGGCCGTAGCATCCTATATCGAAAAGGATGGGGTACCGTGCTTTGTTGTGGATGATGAAGGCGTCATTTTGGCGAAAAACTCTGCCGCATCTGTTGGGTTTGAACCCAAAGAGGATGAAACGCTGGCCACAGCGATGCGGTCAATTTTTGCGAATCCTTCTGCGGTTCTTTTTCGGCTGCAATGCAAAGCAAAGATCGATGGAAATGCGCGAGAGGACGTCGTCACCAAGGTTGGGCAATCGCGGATTTCAGTGCACGTTCTTGAAGACAAAAAATATCTTTGGCGTTTGGAAGCACTGACGGAAAGAAACGGATCTGGTCGAAATCTGGATACGCTTCCTGTTCCAATGCTGACCGTCGGGCGTTCAGGAGCTGTGCTGTTTATGAATGAAGCAGCGCTAAAGCTTGTTGGACGACGTGTTAAATCTCTGGACCGGCTTTTTTTTACAAAAGATTTGGAAACCGGATCCCTACAAACTTTGACGACAGAACAAGGTCCAATCCAAGTCACCGTGGTGCTCGGCGCAACATCGAGTGTTCGGCGTGAATACTACATGTTTCCAGTCGAAAATGTAAAAACTTCAGTTGAAGTTGAAATAAATGCACCTGATCTTGGAGCCGACTTTAGCACTTTACCGGTTGCTATGATCAAGATTGCCCCTTCTGGGAAGATCCTCGAAATTAATCAAATGGCGGCTGAGTTTCTAGGTCATAGAGCGGAGACTGGCATGGAGCTTGGAGTCGTTATGCAGGGATTGGGTCGTCCCATTGCGGATTGGCTGGGTGACGTTGCATTTGGTCGAAAGGGACAGTCTTCGGAGTTTTTGCGTCTGACGCGAAAAGACAAAGAAGTGTTCGCGCAAGTGACACTTAGCCGCGTAACAGACGGTGAGTTAATCGCTGTTTTGAATGATGCAACCGAGCTGAAAACACTTGAAGCGCAATTTGTTCAAAGTCAAAAAATGCAAGCCATTGGCCAATTGGCTGGTGGGGTTGCTCACGATTTCAACAACCTTTTGACTGCAATTTCAGGGCATTGTGATCTCTTGTTGTTGCGACATGATCAAGGTGACCAAGATTTTGGGGATCTGGTTCAAATCAACCAAAATGCCAATCGCGCCGCTGCTTTGGTGAGCCAGCTGCTTGCCTTTTCCAGAAAACAGACCCTGCGCTTAGAGACGTTGGATTTAAGGGACACTTTGTCTGATCTGACTCACTTGCTCAACCGTTTGGTCGGCGAAAAGATCACGTTAACACTCAGTCACGACCCGATATTGAAATCAATTCGCGCAGATAAACGGCAGTTGGAACAGGTCTTGATGAACCTCGTTGTTAATGCACGAGATGCGATGCCTCAAGGTGGTGAAATTCGAATCGAAACCGAGGTCGTTATCCTTGATGAGCCTCTCGAACGAGATCGCGCAGTGTTGGCGGCCGGCGAATATGTAAATGTCAAAGTGCTCGACGAAGGCGTTGGGATTGAACCCGATAAGCTGCAAAAGATTTTTGAGCCGTTTTACACAACAAAACGGACTGGCGAGGGCACCGGACTCGGACTTTCGACTGCTTATGGGATTATCAAACAAACCGGTGGGTTTATTTTTGTGGACAGTATCCTGGGTAAAGGTACTGAATTTAATCTGTTTTTCCCAACTCATGAAGTCAAAACGTCTACTGAAGTGACCTCTAAGATTGTGCGTGAGACCAATTTTACGGAAAAAGCAGAAGGGGTGGTTTTGTTAGTTGAGGACGAAGCGCCTGTGCGAGCTTTTGCGTCACGAGCGTTACGTTTGCGTGGCTATACCGTACTAGAAGCTGAATCCGCAGAGGAAGCCTTGAAAACACTTGAGGATGCAAATCTGCTCGTGGACGTTTTTGTCACGGATGTTGTTATGCCTGGTTTAGATGGACCAACTTGGGTGCGGCAAGCTCTCAAAGACCGGCCGCAAGTCAGAGTTGTTTTTGTTTCAGGTTATGCAGAAGGTGCCTTTGATGAATCCAGTCAAAAGATTCCAAATTCTGTGTTCCTTCCCAAACCGTTTTCCTTGAGCCAACTGACTGAAACAGTACATCAGCAATTGCATTAGCAATTCAGAGTGTAAGACAGAGCTTGCGCGTTTACCTCACCAACGGTTCCTTCGAAACATAGGTGATAGACCAATGCTGTTTGATCGCTTATCCTTTGTTTTGAGGGCCGCATCTCCTTAATAATAGACGGTCGATAGTAGTAGCAGGCGAGTAAACACAATGGATGCCATTAAAGTACTGGACAGTTCATCGGATAGTTCCGATTTGAGGGATCGCACAGACTTTGTGACGGATACCCAAGTTGGTGAGGTCCAGAACGATCATGAAATTGTGCCACTCCTTCCTTTGGGTGAACTGGATGGATTGGCGCTTGCCGCGGGTACAGATAAGAGTTCTAAACGGCATGATTATATGCGGTTTTATGAATATCTCTTGACGCCATATCGTGACAAAGCGTTCACATTTCTTGAGTTGGGTGTCGGAATTCCAAGTCGAAAAGCCCCGTCTTTGAGGACGTGGAAGGCCTTTTTCCCTAAAGCACAGATCGTTGGGGTCGATATAAAAAAGGTTTCTAAGAACTTTGAAGAAGACCGTATTGCTGTAGAAATTGGGGACGCCTCCAGACCTCGGTTTTTAAAACGGGTCGCGCGAAATTGGCAGCCGTCCATCATTTTGGATGATGCCAGCCATTTCTGGTCGCATCAGATCATTGGGTTGCAAACCTTGTTCTCCAAGCTACCGGCTGGCGGCATCTATATCATCGAAGATATCCATACGAGTTTCCTATCGAATGAAGAGGGGTCGCAGTATGCCGACTATTCTGAGTCCCTTTGGAGCTATATTAATCGCTTGCAGGCTGCCTTAGCTTGCGCACAACGTCATGGGCCTGAGCTAAGCGATGAAGAGAAGCATATGGTTGCTTGGATTGATACGATCTTTGTAAGCCGGCGGACGGTTGCGATCATTAAGCGACAGAAAAAACGACGCCGAGAAGTGTAGCTTTCATTAAGTTGAAGCGTTGATGAAAATACTGCTGGTTTTATCTGATTTATAATGAAAGCAGGGCCTATCAACTGGGTGGAACAAACTGGCGCCTTTGCTCGGTGGCTCTGACTCGGCAGCAACAGCCATGAGCGTGGTCGTTAATCAAACCCATCGCCTGCATAAAGGCAAAAACCGTGGTCGGTCCAACGAATTTCCATCCGCGCTTTTTGAGATCTTTAGACATTGCAATAGATTCAGCTGAGGTCGAGGCGGTTTGCGGTTCGAGACAGTTTTCAGGTTTGGGTTCAAAACGCCAAACATAGGCTGCTATCGAACCTTCAGATCGGACCATTTCTTGTGCACGTTTTGCATTGTTTATGACGGCTTGAATCTTCCCTCGGTGGCGGATTATACCCGCATCGTGTAGAAGGCGATGTACATCGTCTTCGGTGAATTGTGCGACACGGTTGAAATCGAATTCAGCAAACGCAGAACGAAAATTGTCGCGTTTGTTCAGAATTGTCCGCCAACTCAACCCGGACTGAAAGCTCTCTAGACACAATTTTTCGAACAGGCGCTGATCGTCATCGACGGGATAACCCCATTCGCTGTCGTGGTAATCAAGAAACTCGGGTGCAGAATTGCTCCAATTACACCGATTTAGACCATCCGGGCCTAGGGTAACCTTGCTCATTTTTGATCCCTTTTTGTTCCTTTTGCCAAGCTGGAATTCGGATCCGAGATCAAGCTTTGGAATGCGTTCTATACCAATTTAAAACATATACGCGTATCGCTGAAGCTAATCCAGTTCCGGGATCACGATTTACATCTATTTCGTAAGCTAGCACGTTGATTGGTATGTTTTTTTTCTTTGATATATCGCGAAACGCGTTCCAAAAATCATCTTCAAGAGACACCGAAGTACGGTGCCCTTTAAGTGTCAACGAACGTTTGGCCGGTGGCCCGCTCATTCTTCAACCTTGTGCCTGTCCAAATTTTGGCGGGCCCTTTTCAGTTTGGTTTTGTTTGCCGCCTTTTGGGTTTTGGTTTGCCCAAATTTTACAGCGTTTTTGTCGGCACGAGCCTTATTGTCGGCCCGTGCCTTATCCTTGCGAAACCGGTTCAGATTGACCGGTTGCGTCATCAGTCTTTGGGACCAATCATATCTTCGGGGCGAACGACGGCGTCAAAAGTCGCTTCATCAACGAACCCCAAGGCAATCGCTTCTTCTTTGAGTGTCGTGCCATTTTTATGTGCCGTTTTCGCGACCTTGGTTGCGTTGTCGTAGCCGATAGTAGGCGCCAATGCAGTCACTAGCATGAGTGACTCTTTCATCAGTTTTTCGATACGAGGCTCGTTGGCCTGAATGCCCATCAGCATGCGCTCAGTAAAACTGGCGGTTGCGTCGCCTAGCAACTGGATGGATTGCAGCAGGTTGTACGACATCATCGGATTGTAGACGTTCAACTCGAAGTGGCCCTGCGATCCTGCAAAGGTCATCGCCGCGTTGTTGCCCATTACGTGTGCCGCAACTTGGGTCAGTGCTTCAGCCTGCGTGGGGTTCACTTTACCAGGCATGATGGACGAACCGGGCTCGTTTTCGGGCAAAATCAATTCCCCCAAACCGGACCGAGGGCCTGAACCGAGGAAACGAATGTCATTTGCAATTTTGTAGCAACTACCGGCGATGGTTGCCAAAGCGCCTGACAAAAAGACCATAGCATCGTGTGCGGCCAAGGATTCGAATTTGTTTGGCGCGGTCACAAACGGCAGGTCGGTAATTTCAGCCATATTCGCGGCAACAGTTTCACCCCAGCCATTTTGTGTGTTTAAGCCGGTTCCAACGGCTGTGCCACCTTGCGCGAGCTCATAAATGCCGGGCATTGCCGCATGTACGCGGGAGATACCCTGCCGAACCTGATGCGCGTAACCGCCGAATTCTTGGCCCAACGTCAAAGGCGTTGCATCTTGTGTGTGAGTCCGACCGATTTTGATAATGTCTTTGAACTGTTCTGATTTTTGTTCAAGACCGGACGCTAACTTTTCCAAACCGGGCAACAACACATCCCGGACAGACATAGCTGTGGCGATATGCATCGCTGTTGGGAATGTATCGTTCGAGGACTGACCCATGTTGCAGTGATCGTTAGGGTGAACCGGATCCTTGGAGCCAACCACGCCACCCAGAATTTCGATGGCGCGGTTCGCGATGACCTCGTTTGAGTTCATGTTGGATTGAGTGCCAGACCCAGTTTGCCAAACAACCAATGGGAAGTTGTCGTCGAATTTTCCTTCGATCACTTCACCTGCGGCTTGGATGACAGCATCCGCGATGGTCGTGTCCATCTTACCGTTTGCTTTGTTTGCTTGCGCACAGGCTTTTTTGATCACGCCGAGCGCCCGGACAATAGCGATGGGCTGTTTTTCCCAGCCAATAGGGAAATTCATGATTGAACGCTGCGTCTGAGCGCCCCAATACTTGTCTGAGGGGACTTCCAAGGGACCAAAGCTGTCGGTTTCGGTGCGGGTTGCGGACATCTCGTCACTCCGTCTGGTATGCTGTTGTATGCCGTTTAACCATCCTGCGACAATCACGCAATTGGCCAGTTGCGCGCAGCATAGGTTGAACCGAAGTGAAGGTATAGACGGGCAAGTGGGTCATTTTTCCCAATTTTTAGAACTGCATCATTGTTCATGGTACTTGCAGCTGTAAGATGACAGGAATGAAAATCTGGAGGCGACTATGCATACATTGACCGTATCAAACCTGCGTGGCCTAACATGGTCGTGCATATTGGGGCTGGTTGTCTTTCTGCTCACGGCAACGGCTTCAACCGCCTCTGGGATCGATCCCTTTATCGGCACCTACCATGGATCTGCCGAAGTCGTGAACGCAGATGGTTCCAAATCTCCGCGAGATATGAGCGTTGAAATTGTGGAAACAGGAGATGGATTTAACGTCAGCTGGAGAACGATCAGCTATAAAACCGACGGACGCGTCAAAGAAAGCGCATACTCAGTCGATTTTCTGCCAACAAGCCGAGATGGCATTTTTTCTGCAGCGATGAAGCGCAACGTATTTGGTCACGCTGTTCAATTGGACCCAATGAAGGGTGAGCCCTTTGTTTGGGGACGGATCATCGGTGATACGTTGACTGTCTTTTCACTCTTTGTGGATGCAAATGGAGGATATGAGATGCAGCAATTTGACCGAACGCTCGCTGAAAATGGGCTGGTTTTGGAATTTTCACGGCTTAGCAACGGCGAAAAAGCGAAATCAGTTCAGACGTTTCTGGAGAAAGAGTAAGGCCCGCAACGTAGCAGGCCTAAGCTTTCTTGCAGACGGTCAAGGTTCCTTAGGATTTACGGAAACTATCCAAAGATACGATTTCCGCATCACCTTTTTCAATCGGTTCGGCTGCGATTTCTTCGAGCTGCTCGATTGATGTATCTTCTACGTCATCGTCATCTTCGGCAGTTTCAAACCGCAAACCAAATTCAACCGAAGGATCAACAAAGGTTTTGATAGAATCATAAGGAACATAAAGGGGTTCCGGGGCATCGCCGAAGTTCAACGTTATGGCAAAACCAATATCCGTCACCACTAGGTTCTCAAACCAATGTTGCATTACAATAGTCATCTCGCCTGGGTAGCGATCTGACAGCCAATCGGCTATTTCTACATCAGGATGCCCTGTATCGAACGTGATGAAAAAATGGTGTGCTCCGGGCAGGCCTGTTTCAGCCACATCCGTTAGCACGGTCTTGATCAAACCGCGCATCGCACTGTGCATCAGGTTTCCGTAGTCGATGTCTTGCGACATTGTAATTCCCCAAAAAATACTTGGCCCTAGCATAGTGGATTCTAGCGGAAACAAAAGGCCACCCTCACATATTTCACCTACAGGAGGTGCGCCAATGCACCGGCTCCTGCCATGAGCCCAAGCACCAGTGCAAGGCGATGCTTAGTCAACACCATGAGCATGACCGCCAAGAAGCTGAGGAGTAAGGCAAGCAGGTTTAGGCTTTCCCAGTTTGGCAGAGGGATTGATATAGGACCCGCATTCCATGGTGACACCTGATCAAACAGCACATGGAGGGCAAACCAAACCGAAAGGTTGAGGATAACACCAACTACTGCCGCGGTAATTGCCCTTAGCGCAGCTGCCAGACGTGGGCGTGCTGCAATGTGATCGAGATAGGGTGCAGCAAGAAAAATCCATAAGAAACAAGGGACAAACGTAGCCCAAAGCGCAACAGCCCCAGCGGCGAGAGCCAATTGAGGGCCACCGTTTAGTTGTCCAGTTAGCATGGCCACAAATTGGGTGACTAGAATCAGAGGCCCTGGCGTGGTTTCGGCCAATCCAAGCGCATCAATCATTTGAGCCGTTGAAATCCAATTAAACTGATCGACAACTGTTTGCGTCATATAGGCGAGGACTGCATAGGCTCCGCCAAAAGTGACAACCGCCAACTGTGCAAAAAACCAGCCAATGTCTGCCAGCAGAACAGGACCACTCACTGTTATGGCAACCAAAGGCAGTAGCCACAGACTAAGCCAAAATATGGCGGTTCTTATTGGATGGCCATTTCGAATGGAAACTGCAGGACTGGGGGGAGCCGAGGGCACAGTAAAGTATCCCCACAATGCCGCACCTCCGATGATGATTGGAAATGGAAGATCAAATGCAAAAATTGCAAGAAACCCAAGGCCTGCGATGACCCATGCTTGTCGGGATGTAAGGGCACGTTTCGAGAGACCCTTTAGTGCCTGAAGAACGATAACAATAACCGCGGCTTTGATACCCAGAAACACCGACTGCACTAGAGAAAGCTCACCATAGGCCGCGTAGAGGCCAACAAGCGAAGCGATGACAAACGCACCAGGTACCACAAAAAGAAGGCCAGCAATCAATCCCCCGATGGTTCCACGCAGACGCCAGCCAGCATATGTTGCAAGCTGCATCGCCTCAGGACCCGGCAACAACATGCACAATGAGAGCGCGCGTAGAAACGTGTCTTCGTCTAACCAGGGACGTTCTTCCACCAGTTCACGGTGCATCAAGGCGATCTGAGCAGCTGGACCTCCAAAAGACATCAGGCCGATGCGGCCAAATATTTGTGTCATTTCAAGATAGCTGGGGGTCACGTCAGTGCCCTCGGGGTCAGTCGTGGCATTGGTCCGATCTGCACAGGTCACGGCTAAGTGCCCCGCCTCTTAATAAGTGGGGTTCTCATTGATCTATGTCGAAAATTGAAATGAAGAACAAGACTAAGAATCCCGGTGCTCCGCCACGTTCGGAAAGCGACTCTCGTTCTGAGCGTCGGTGTTAAAAGAGCCGAAGGTGATGCCCCGCACGCGTACATGGGGCTGAATAGATCATCACGTACAGAGATTGTTTTGAGGAAATCGAGTGAAGGTGGAAATTAGTGTGCTGGGAATGCCTTGCCCCCAACGCCATGGGTAACCGAAAGTGGCGTAAATGGGGGCAAGATCCGATCTAGTGACCGGAACCAGTGCCGGATTATGCCCACTCTAGCTTTTGACCGGTCATACAGATGGGCAGTGAATCTTCGGGCAATTGTCCTAACTGCTCAAAAAGCGAAATGAAATCAAACTGATTGTACGCTTCCACCAGTTTGTCCCCGGAAAACCTGGCCATGACCTGGCCGGTTACTTCTATCGGGGCGCCGTTGTCAGCACGCGACGTGTGAACATGTAAAATGGCTGAGACCCATTCATCATCTTCGATTGTTTTCGGCAGCGTGACCTTGATCTCGCCGACATGATGGCGGAAAGCCATAACGAGTTCTCGGAAATCATCCGGCCCGACCTGCATTTCGGGAATAATCCCTTCTGCCATCGCACTCGGATCAAAAAACTTGTCGATCGCATCAAGATCGCCGTGGACCCAAACCTGGTCATACCATTCTTTTAACAACTGGGATTTTTTCATGTTGTCCCTCCTGGGTTGCAAGGCCCAAAATGAGACACAATCGTGAACAATTCCTGAACGATAGATCACGTTTTTGTGGAAGTGCAGGTTTCTGTTGCCAGGTACCTGCGAACCCCGCCTAGCGCTGCAAAGCACTAGGACTTAATTTTCGGTGTTAGGCACTGCTTACGCAGCGACTGCTACCGGAGCACGATTGTCATTTGCAATTGTACAGTTTTCGCCGATAACGGTGGCAGACAGCCGAGACAAAGCTAACCCCTTTAGACGTCCGTCGATCCTGTTTCGACCCCATGATGCCCAAATGAAGCATGTTTGGTGGAGTCGCCGGGTACCGCCCCCGGGTCCGATCCGTTTATTACGAGCGCATTTATGTCCATAGTCCCGAAGGACATCTTCTATATAGGTGACCGGGCCGGGGGATGCAAAGGGTTGCAGACCTCGGTTCTGAAAATTTTTAACTTTGAGGGCAGGCGGCGTAGGAGGCATCGAAAAATGCACACTCCAGAGCAACGGCACGGATGAACAGCGTCTCTACCTCTTGTTGCGCGGGTGCGGAAAGAGTTGGCCAGACCTGATCCAGTTGGGCGCGTAGGTACTCGACAACACCCTCGAACCCTTCACCCGCATGCAGCGTGATCCATTCAGCAAACCAAAACGGCAAATCATTTCGCGGCGGGTTTACCCGCGTAGCCCAACTGAGATAGGTCCATTCCGCCACAACCAGCACCGCCAGCATCAGCTCATACCGACCTGATGCAGCGGCTTCGGCCATTAGGTCTTGAAAATCTCGGGTGGTGGCTACTGGGGGCACATTGCGTGTTGCCTCATCCATATCCAGCGCATCAAATGACCGTAGGAAATAGGTGTTCTCAGGTCCCGTAATCACAGCCAAAAATTGTGCCGCTGGAACTGAATCCGCGAGACTGGGCGCGTGCGCTATGGCGCTGGCCAATAGGCGTACAAAACCATCGATGAACTGATAATCCTGCGCAAGATACCAGCGCATCTTGCTTAAGGGCAGGGTGCCCGCAGCCAATTCTGTGGTAAATGGGTGGGTCGTTGCTGCTTTCCAGTCCGCCGCGGCAAGCTGACAAAGGTGATCGGTCGCGCGCAAAGTTCATTTCCTCTTTTCAATTTGCTTGGGCGACAAAGCCTGTTTGTCTAACAGATGCAAGGTCAGCCCGAAGAAAGATCTGCTTTGCTGCGACGCGCGGCCATAACATTGTCCTTGAGGGCAATGGTATACGTCATAAGTTCAGCCAAAGCTGCGTCTGCGACCATACTGTCTTTGTTTTCGATGGCATCGGTGATCCGCGTGTGCAGCGTAACTATTTCTTCGCGGGATCGTGCGGTAAAGGTGATCATATTCATCAGCGGCTGCATTGCCTCAACTGCGCCTGCCAATTGATAAGACAAGATAGGGTTGGCCGCCCCGTCAACAAGTGCCCGGTGAAAAGCAACATCCGAAGCGCAGAATGCTTCGTCAGTTAACCCCGGTTGACCCTGACGAAAGATTTCTGCGCGCATAGTGGCCAATTGATCCGCTGTGCGTCGAATGGCAGACAAAGGCGCGCACGCGCGCTCTAGCGCAAACCTAGCCTCGCAAGCGGTGTCAAAACTGACGGCATTCATACTGAGCAGCAGCGTCGATGTGGTTATCTGTTGGGTATAGGCATCTTCAAAGCTGAGCCTGTTGACAAACGCGCCACCGGTAGCCCCGCGCTGTGTTCGGATCAGGGATTGCGCCGCTAAACGCTTTAACGCTTCACGTACTGTTGAGCGCGAGACTTGAAACTGTTCGCTTAATTCTGTTTCGGACGGCAGGCGTTCATCTACGATAAGCTCACCTGCGACGATTGCATCCCGGATGGCCTGTGCAATCTGTGCTGATAAGTCGGCTGAACTCTTTGGGTCAATTTTCATTCGGTTTCAGTCCTTTTTAATTGTCAGACAATTAAAAGTCTGACATTTTCACCCAGAGACTTGAGTCGCATCTTGTCTAGCTGGGTTACCCCACGAAATCTATTGTGCAGTCTAAGGGACGCTGCCGCCTAAAGGTCGTGGGTCTTAGGGTAAGATCCTATTGAAGCGTTAATCTTCAATGGGTTGATATATTTTCTTTCTGTACCGTTCTTTGAAGGTACAGGTTTGATCCGAGAGGAGATACGAAAATGGCCGTAATTTTTCCATCGCGCCGCGTGCGCAAGACTCCGTTTTCGCAGGGCGTCGAAGCCGCCGGTGTTCAAGGGTACACTGTGTACAATCACATGTTGTTGCCGACTTTTTTCAAGGGAGTTGCCGATGATGCCGAGCATTTGAAAAAGCATGTTCAGGTGTGGGATGTATCTTGTGAACGCCAAGTGCAGATCAAGGGTCCAGACGCGTTGAAGTTGATGAAGCTTATCAGCCCGCGTGACATGGATAAAATGGCCGCGGATCAATGTTATTACGTCCCGGCAGTGGATCAAGCGGGTGGCATGTTGAATGACCCCGTGTCGATCAAGTTGGCAGACGATCACTATTGGTTGTCGGTCGCTGACGGTGATCTGTGGCAATATGCACTTGGCATTGCGGTGGGGCGCGGACTGGACGTTGAAATCGATGAGCCAGATGTCTCACCGTTGGCTGTACAAGGCCCAAAGGCAGATGAACTGATGGCACGGGTATTTGGTGAAATTGTGCGTGAAATCAAGTTCTTCCGATATAAACGTCTTCCGTTTCAGGGGCAGGAGTTTATTGTGGCACGCTCGGGGTGGTCAAAGCAAGGTGGCTTTGAAATCTACGTTGAGGGCAGCGAATATGGTATGCCTCTATGGGACGCGCTTTTTGCGGCGGGTGAAGATTTGAATGTTCGCGCCGGTTGCCCGAATAACATCGAGCGGATCGAAAGCGGGCTGCTAAGCTTTGGATCAGACATGCGCCGAGATAACACGCCGTATGAATGCGGTTTGGGGAAATTCTGTAATTCTCCAGACGACTACATTGGCAAGCAAGCTTTGAGAGAGCAGGCTGAAAACGGACCGAAACGGCAGATACGTCCATTGGTGATCGATGGTGAAATCGGGGCCTGCACGGGATCTTGGTCCTTGTTGGCAAATGGGCAGCAAGTTGGCCAAGTTGCATCTGCGGTTTATTCACCCGAGTTTGAGGTAAACGTGGCGATTGGCATGGTGGATCGCACTCACTGGAACCCAGGCACACGGATCGAAATCGAAACAGAACACGGCATGCGTTTGGCTGAAGTTCAGGATCGATTTTGGCGATGATTTAAGTGGCTTGTATCGGTAGATGTAAGTCTGTATTTTTTTATTTAACTTATGGGCTTTGTGCCTTGTAAGAAAAGGAGAATATGATGTTCAAAGCTTTGGTAATGAGCAAAGATGAAGACAGCGGTAAAGCAAGCGCTTCGATAAAGCAGATCGGACTAGAAGATCTGCCAGAAGGCGAAGTTACCGTTGCGGTCGACTATTCAACAGTGAACTACAAAGATGGATTGTGCCTAAGTTCAAACGGCGGCGGGCTGGTTCGCAAATACCCACATGTTCCCGGTATCGATTTTGCAGGTACAGTCGAGGCGTCCAAAGATGATCGCTATAAAACCGGCGACAAGGTCGTCCTGACCGGTTGGCGCGTGGGTGAGGCGCATTGGGGCGGTTACTCTCAAAAAGCGAACGTGCGCGCTGATTGGTTGGTTCCGTTGCCAGAGGGGCTCGATGCACGTCAGGCAATGGCTGTTGGAACCGCTGGATTCACGGCGATGCTGTCAGTTATGGCGCTTGAGGATCATGGGCTGCAGCCCGGGCATGGTCCAGTGTTGGTAACAGGTGCAGCTGGCGGCGTAGGCTCGGTTGCCACGGCGATTTTGGCGCATTTGGGGTATGAAGTGGCCGGTGTTACTGGACGGCCTGAGACAGGGGATTACCTGAAATCTCTGGGTGCAACTTCGATCGTTGCACGCGAAGAGTTGAATGAAACTGTTAAGCGCCCGTTGGAGAGCGAAACTTGGTCCGGGTGTATTGATGCGGTCGGCGGCCCAATGCTGGCCCGTGTCCTGGGACAGATGAAATACGGGGCTTCTGTTGCTTCGGTTGGTCTGGCCGGCGGTGCCGGTTTGCCTGCAACGGTTATCCCGTTTTTGTTGCGCGGTGTGAATCTGTTGGGGATCGACAGTGTGATGCAACCCTTTGACAATCGTCTGCGTGCGTGGCAACGGATCGCAACCGATCTGCCAATGGATAAATTGGAAGCCATGGTTCACCCAGCTGTCTTGAGCGATCTGCCTCAATTGGGCGCCGATATTCTGCTAGGTCAAGTCAAAGGGCGTGTTGTCGTCGATGTAAACGCCTGAATGCTTTTTGATTGCCATAAGTTGCGCGGGCGAGATCTCGCGTAACTTTTCTGCAAATGAATTCTAAGTTTGGAATATTAATGATCTAAATCAAATCTCGCTCAGTAAGATCCGAATAGGACGTTCAAAGCTGTATCTCAGATGGATGAATTTGAGGCAGCACAATTGAAATTCGTTCGAAAGGAACTTGAGTTATGAAACGATTGCTGGCGATGACCGTTGTTGCAGGCAGCCTTGTTGCGTCTGCTGCTCTTTCAGATGAGTCTAAATCACTGGTCACGGTTGTAACTACTGCTGAACCTCAAACGCAGTTGATGGCGATGGTTTTGACAATGCAGGCAGCCAAACAAGGCGCAACTCCGCATGTGTTGCTGTGTGGTCCAGCTGGGGACATTGCGTTGAAATCGGCCCCTGACACCGTGACTGCTGGGCAACCGCCGATGGACGTCAGCCCGCAAAAACTGATGATGGGGATATTGAAGCAACCGGGCGCCAAGATTGAAGTTTGTGCGCTATATCTGCCCGGAAAAGCTGCTAAGGCAGATGTATTGCTAGACGGTATCGGTGTTGCAAAACCGGGTGAGATGGCCGGCGCATTGTTGGCTGCAGATGCTCGATTGAGCTTTTAACCGAACGGAGGTCGGGTGGTGTCATTCGCCATTCCGACCACGTCCTTTGAAAATACTGCCGATCCCGGTTCTGACCCGTGTCACAATACCTTGCACGCTTTGTGAAGGCTGCTTGACGAAGGCGCGAAACGAAGCAAAGACTGTGCGCATGACACTGGATATTGATTTTGTTCGGGCGCAATTCCCGGCGTTCTCCGAGCCGTCCTTGCAAGGGCAGGCCTTCTTTGAAAACGCAGGTGGGTCGTATACCTGCAAGCCTGTAATAGACCGGCTGATGCGGTATTATTCGCAACGCAAGGTTCAACCCTATGCCCCGTACGAGGCAAGCCGCTTAGCAGGGGCTGAGATGGACGAAGCCCGTGAGCGCATGGCGGCGATATTGGGTGTTGAAGTCGATGAGCTGAGCTTTGGCCCATCAACAACCCAAAACACTTATGTCCTGGCCCAGGCTTTCCGGCAGTGGATGAAACCGGGTGATGCTATCATTGTGACAAATCAGGATCACGAGGCAAATACCGGATCTTGGCGCCGCTTGGCCGACGAAGGTATCGAAATTCGTGAATGGCAGATTGACCCCAAAACCGGGCATCTTAACCCAGAAGATCTTGATCCATTGTTGGATGAAACTGTCCGTCTGGTCTGTTTCCCTCACTGTTCAAATGTTGTTGGAGAGATTAATCCCGTCACAGAAATCACTGCTATTGCGCATGCGGCAGGGGCTTTTGTTTGTGTAGATGGGGTTTCTTATGCACCGCATGGTTTTGCGAATGTTAGTGATCTGGGCCCCGATATTTATCTATTCTCGACCTATAAAACCTACGGTCCGCACCAAGGGTGTATGGTGATCCGGCGGGCTTTGGCGGAATTATTGCCCAATCAAGGGCACTTCTTTAACGCCGACACCCTCTACAAGCGGTTTACGCCAGCTGGACCGGATCATGCACAGATCGCGGCGAGCGCGGGTATGGCAGACTATATTGAGCTGTTGGCGACCCACCATGGTGCGCCAGAAGGGGATCTCACAAGTCGGGCCGAGTTCGTACATGACCTGATGCGGGCGCATGAGGTTGAATTGCTTCAACCTTTGCTCGACGCGGTGAGGGATCGTAACTCAGTACGATTGTTGGGTCCTGATCAGGCTGAAAAACGCGCGCCAACTGTTTCTCTGTCTTTGACACAAGCGGCAGAACCTGTGGCGGCTCAACTGGCCGAAGAGGGCATTATGGCCGGTGGCGGCGATTTCTATGCCGTGCGGGCTTTGCAATCCATGGGGGTTGATCCGACGCAAGGCGTGTTGCGCCTTAGTTTTACGCATTATACGTCAAAAGCAGAGGTTGACCAGTTGATCACTGCCTTGGATAAAGTGCTGTAACCGTGCAAAATAAGGCTGCCCCTAAGGGGTGGCCTTGCGCAAGTGATAATGGGGTTTCTGGCAATAGCGGAAAACTGCCCATAATCACACAAAACTTGCCAGAAAGTGGATCTCGTCCTAGCTTCTTACTGAACTTTCAAGGGGAAGCGGATGATCCTGACGTCAACGGAAGGGCAGGAAAACCTCCCACGGTATTTCGCCCGTGTCATGCAAATGCTGCAAAACCTGCAGTACGGTAAGCTGGAAATTGAATTGCCTGATGGGCGCGTTTTTGCTGTTCAAGGGACGGAGCCCGGCCCCGTTGCAATGATCAAAGTACACAAGTCTGATTTGTTCACCCGGTTGATACGTGAAGGCGATCTTGGTTTTTCAGAAGCATACCTAGAAGAGTGGTGGAGCACGCCCGATTTGAGAGCGTTTATGGATCTGATGCATCTGGGGACAGATACGGTCTATGATTACTTTCCGGGTATGGGGTTGGTTCGGGCTTATGAACGGATGAGGTTCTGGTTACAGCGCAATCATAAAGAACAGGCGAAAAAGAACATCTCGCATCACTACGATTTAGGAAACGAGTTCTACAGCCTGTGGCTGGATGATACGATGACTTATTCCAGCGCTATTTTTGAAACTGGACAGGAAAGCTTGGAAAATGCGCAGATTGCGAAATATGAAAGCTTGATCAACGAGATGGGTGTTCAGCCTGGTGACCACATTTTGGAGATTGGCTGCGGTTGGGGCGGATTTGCTGAATATGCAGCAAAAGAACGTGGGTTACGAGTGACCGGGCTTACAATTAGTCAGGAGCAGTTTAACTTTGCGCAGCAGAGAATTGAAAATGCAGGACTTTCTGACCAAGTTTCTTTCAAGTTGCAGGACTATCGCGATGAAACAGGTCGGTACGACGGGATCGCTTCGATAGAAATGTTCGAAGCTGTTGGGCAAAAGTACTGGCCAATCTATTTTGACACTGTAAACAAAAGGTTGAAGCCCGGTGCGCAGGCAACCTTGCAGATCATTACGGTCGCGGACCGACGTTGGGAGGTTTACAAAAACGGCGTGGATTTCATCCAGAAGTACATCTTCCCGGGAGGGATGTTGCCATCCCCTAAGATTTTGAAGGGACAGATCGAACAAGCCGGTTTGAGAGTGGTTCGATCTCGTGAATTTGGGCAGAGCTACGATCAAACGCTGCGCCGTTGGTATGATGCCTTCAACGGAAAATGGGACCAAATTGCCGAGTTGGGATTTGATGACCGGTTTCGGCGGCTCTGGAATTTCTACCTGACATCCTGCGGCGCAGCCTTTGACACGGGGAACTGCGATGTGACACAGATTACAATCGTAAGACCAGAATAATTCAGGACCACTCAAAATGCCCACAGCCGCTCGTCTTGTCGCCGCAGTTTGCCTTGCGCTGATTGCCTTTATTGTGTCGGGTATGGTCATCCCTTTGATGCCTGAGGGGATGGACTTTGGATATTTCACTTGGGTTAACGTCGTTTTGGGGGTGCTTTGTGGTTGGATTGTGATGGGCAAGCGCGCTGGACATGGGCTTACGGGGGCAATCAATAACGGTTTAACTGGCGGGGCCGCGTTGATTTTTTGGGGGCTTTTCGTTCAGGGAACGTATGAAATGGTCCGTCGAGCTATGAAAAACCGGTATGATGGCCCCTTTGAAGCGTTGCTTTCGATCTTTGAGATTGGGTTTGAGTATGGAACAACAATTTTTGTTCCCAATATTATTGCTACTGTTTTGGTCGGCAGTGTATTGGCTGGGTTGGCGACTGAACAAGCTTGGCGCCAATGGCGTTGAATACAAACGTAAATTTTGAATAATTGATCTAGGTGAGCCGATCCTGTGACTGATCTCTTTTTTTATGGTTCGCTGCGGTACACTCCGCTGCTTGAAACTGTTTTGGGCCGAGAGGCTTCCGAGATAGATATGATAGAAGCGCATCTGCCAGATCATGCGGTGCACGCTGTCGTCGATCAGGCCTTTCCAATGATCCTGCATATGTCAAACGTCAAGGCTCAGGGGGTTTTGGTACGTGGGTTAAGCGACGATGATATAGCGCGACTGGTATATTACGAGGGCGGGTTTGATTATGATCTGAGCCAACACAGCCTCATGACCGAAACGGGAGACACTGCAGCAGGAGAAGTCTTTTTCCCGGCTCCCGGACTGTGGAAAGCTGGCGAGCCATGGTCATTAAAGGGCTGGATAGACAAATGGGGGGCGATGTCGCTGGCCGCCGCGCAAGAAGTTATGTGCCATTATGGGAAAAAGTCTGCAGAAGAAATTGCCGAACGGTTTCCTTCCATCCGTATTAGGGCTGCAGCGCGTGTCGCCGCACAGGCGAGGGCGAAAGACGCTGAATGGGACGTGCATAAGGACGTTGTTGTACACAAGCATGAACGCCCTTTTCTGAATTTTTTTGCGATAGATGAAATGGATCTTCAATTTCGCCAGTTTGACGGCAGTCTGAGTCCGGTTGTCAATCGCAGCGCTTTATTGGTGGGACGGGCTGTTGTTGTTCTGCCGTATGATCCTGTGCGCGACACGGTTCTTTTGATACAGCAGTTTCGCGCCCCAGCGTTTATTGCTGGTGATCCGGCACCTTGGGTTTGGGAAGCTGTGGCCGGGCTGGTTGATCCAGGCGAAACACCTGAAGAAACAGCCAAACGAGAAACCATCGAAGAGGCACACTTGGAACTGTCTGGGTTAGAGGAAGCTGGTCAGGTCTATTCTAGCACAGGGTCTTCTGGGGAGTTTTGCCATCTGTTTGTCGGTTTGGCAGATATTAGTGCTACGGTAAGTGGCGCGGGGATTGATGCCGAGGGCGAGGACATCCGAAGTCAAATCATTTCATTCGATGGATTGATGGCTATGGTCGATGCTCAACAGATAAAAAGTTTGCACCTTTTGGCAGTTGCACAATGGCTGGACCGACATCGATCACGCCTACGGGCCGCGATTTGCTGAACAGTTTCGGATGATCTCAGCTTGAGGTCACATCGGAGCAAGAGTACACCTGAGCTACGAATATCATAAGTGAGGTCATCATGCGCATTGCGAGCGATCTGGCAGACGCAGTCGGAAAGACACCTTTGATCCGGCTCCGTCGGGTTAGCGAAGAAACCGGATGCGAGATCCTTGGGAAAGCCGAGTTCCTGAACCCGGGCCAATCAGTCAAAGACCGGGCCGCTTTGTACATCATCCGGGATGCCATTGCGCGTGGAGAGTTGAAACCGGGCGGTACAATCGTTGAGGGGACTGCCGGGAACACCGGGATTGGTCTGGCGCTTGTTGGGGCCTCGATGGGGTTCAAGACCGTGATTGTGATCCCTGAAACGCAATCCGAAGAGAAAAAAGATATGCTGCGGTTGGCTGGTGCTCAATTGGTGCAGGTTCCCGCAGCCCCATATCGCAATCCCAACAATTTTGTTCGTTACTCCGAGCGTCTGGCGCGCGAGCTTAACAAAACGGAACCAAACGGCGCCATCTGGGCAAACCAGTTTGACAATGTTGCGAACCGTCAGGCGCATATCGAAACTACCGGACCGGAGATTTGGGAACAAACCGAAGGTAACGTTGATGGGTTTGTGTGTGCGGTTGGATCGGGGGGAACCTTGGCCGGTATCGCAGATGTCCTACAGCCCAAAGGGGTCAAGATTGGACTTGCGGATCCGATGGGGGCAGGGCTGTTCAGTTACTACACGACAGGTGAGCTAGCCATGGAAGGTGGGTCGATTGCCGAAGGCATCGGGCAAGTTCGCATCACAAAGAACCTTGAAGGGTTCAAGCCTGATTTTTCTTATCAGATACCCGATGCCGAGGCGTTGCCTTACGTATTTGATCTACTCCATGAAGAAGGGTTGGTCTTGGGTGGCTCTTCTGCGATCAATATCGCAGGTGCGGTCCACTTGGCAAAGGATCTGGGACCGGGCCATACAATCGTGACTGTGTTGTGCGATTATGGGACGAGATATCAGTCGAAGCTCTTCAATCCCGATTTCCTGCGCGAAAAAGATCTGCCGGTTCCAGACTGGATGACAAAAGCTCCGTCTAGTATTCCTGGTGTGTTCGAGGACGTTTGAGGTGATCTTGATGCGCCGCATAGTCGTCGCGGCGCTTGCCGTATTTATGCTGGGCCTGAGCGGTATCGCAGAGGCCCAGCTTTCTGAAACCAGCCGCGACTATTACAAGGCCTGGTTAAAGACAGCGGCGCGTGCTGAAGAAGCTGTAGATAACTCCAGAGCCTCAAGTGCCGCGTTTGGCAAATTGCGCAGTGAAATTTCCGAATATCGAGAGATTTTTGCGGTTGCGCGAACTAAAAACTCAGAGCGTATTCATACGCTTGAGTCTCAGCTGGAAGCTCTTGGCCCCAAGCCCGAAACCGGTGAAGAGCCCTCGGATATTGCTCATCTCCGAAAAATACTGACTGAACAGTTAGATGTGCTGAGAGTTCCGCGGATCGTATCAGAAGAAGCCTATAGCCGCGCAAATGGTTTGATCACAGAAGTTGATCGCATCATTCGCGAGCGTGAGGCTGCGAAATTGCTTTCACGTGGCCCATCACCGTTAAACCCCACATATTGGCCAGATGCATGGACAAGCCTCGAAAGAGCCAGTTCGGGTTTGATCAATGAAACGGCGAACAATTTGCGGTCCGATGTTGTGCGTCAAAAAATTGAAGATCAGTTGCCTATGATTTTGGGGTTGCTGTTCGCTGGCGTTGTATTGATTTTCAGAGGACGCAAATGGTCTGAACGGTTCGGGGATTATTTGCGCAGCTTTGGAGGGGCAGGAACCGGAGTTTGGAGCTTTGTCGTATCGCTGACCCGTATCCTTCTGCCCTTCATTGGAGCAATGCTATTGGTGCAGGCGGTTTCGTTGGCTGGTTTTTTGGGACTGCGTGGGCAACTTGTTTTACAAGGGATTCCAGCCTGGGCCGCCATTTTTCTCGTCTTTAACTGGATTGGGCGGCAAATTTTTCTGCTGCGCCGACAAGAAGAACTACAGGTCCTTGCGTCGATGCGTATCGCCGAATTGAGGTTGTTGATCGATCTTCTGTCAACAATGCTCATTCTGCATGGTTTGGTTCAATTACTTGGCACTGTTGAGAATATATCAGAGGCGACGCGTGCGGTCATCGGGTTTCCTGTGGTTTGTGTGACTGCTTTGATCTTATTGCGGATGCAACGCCTGCGGTCTTCGGATGCAGGACAAGACGCACTCACGGGCGGCAGAGATAAAAGCCCGCAAGGGTTTTCGCGTCTCATCGAACTTATTCGCCGCGCACTTTATTTACTGGGCCTAATTGCACCCATTTTGGCGGCGGCAGGTTATGTCCACGGTGCCGAAGCTCTGATTTATCCGGCTGTCACGTCGTTAGCACTGATCGCAATCATGATCATCTTACAACGCTTTTTGGTAAATCTTTATGTTTGGATTTCCCGCAGCGGAGACACTGCGCGTGATTCACTGTTTACGGTACTAATTGGTTTTGCCTTAGCGCTTCTTTCTTTACCAATTCTTGCGCTCCTTTGGGGGGCAAGAGGTGAGGTCATGACCGAACTCTGGAGCAAATTGCTTGAGGGGTTCCAGATTGGTGGAACTCGGATTTCTCCAACAATCTTTTTGACCTTCGCAGCGCTTTTCATGTTTGGCTATACCCTGACTCGCTTATTGCAGGGCGGTTTGCGAAATTCGTTGTTGCCAAAAACGAGCATCGATCCGGGGGGGCAAAATGCCATTGTTGCCGGAACCGGCTACGTCGGCATTTTTCTTGCTGCCTTAGTGGCTGTGACTGGCGCAGGGCTTGATTTATCTTCTCTGGCCATCGTTGCAGGTGCTCTCTCTGTTGGTATCGGTTTTGGTTTGCAAACGATTGTCTCGAATTTTGTCTCGGGAATTATTCTCCTTGTCGAGCGCCCAATTTCCAAAGGGGACTGGATCGATGTCGGTGGTAGAATGGGGTATGTGCGTGATATCTCGGTGCGTGCGACCCGGATCGAAACCTTTGATCGGACCGATGTCATTGTTCCCAATTCGGACCTGATTAGTGGGTCAGTTGTGAACTACACGCGCGGGAATACTGTCGGTCGTGCAATCGTACCAGTTGGTGTTGCCTACGGAACGGACACTCGTTTGGTTGAGAAAATCCTTGGTGAAGTTGCCAATTCGCATCCTATGGTGCTCGCAAATCCAGCGCCTAGCGTTGTGTTCCAAGGGTTTGGCGCAGATTCTCTGGACTTCGAAATTCGCGCCATTCTGCGAGATGTGAATTGGGTTCTCTCAGTTAAGTCTGACATGAACCATGAAATTGCTAAGCGGTTTACTGAGGCTGGGTTGGAAATTCCCTTTGCGCAACGTGATATCTGGTTGCGAAATCCCGAAGCGTTGGCTGGCGGCGGTGTGCCATCAGAAAAGACCGAAACGACAAATCAGGTCGGTGAGCCGATTGAGATGACCGAAGCAGACCTGAGCGTGGAGGCCACGGATGAGCACTGAGTTGTTATTTCTTAAAGATGCATATCAAAAGACGGGACTGGCAACTGTAATTGCCCATACATCCGAAGGCGGTGTTGTCCTGGACAAAAGCCTGTTCTATGCCACCAGCGGTGGTCAGCCAGGGGACAGTGGAACTCTTTGCTGGGATAATAGCGAAATGGTCGTAGCCACTACTATCAAGGTTGATCGTGGAGCGATTGCGTTAGTCCCCGTCGATGGGCAGAGCCTGCCGCCTGTTGGAACAGAAGTCAGCATGGAGTTGGATTGGAGCAAACGTCATGGGCACATGCGTGTGCATACCGCTTTGCATTTGTTGTCTGTTGTGATCCCCTCGCCTGTATCCGGTGGGTCTATAGGTGCTGAAAAAGGGCGGTTAGATTTCAATATGCCCGACGCCCCTGAGGACAAGGCGGTTTTACAGGCACAACTGCAGTCATTGATCGACCAAGACCTGCCTGTTTTAGCAGATTCTATCACTAACGAAGAATTGGAAGCTAACCCAGGGTTAGTCAAAACTATGTCCGTCTCTCCACCACGCGGAACAGGACACATTCGTTTGATCCGCATTGGAGAAGGAGGTGCTCAGGTCGACCTTCAACCGTGTGGCGGAACCCACGTTACTCGTACCGGAGAGATTGGAAAAATCCGTTTGGGCAAGGTTGAGAAAAAGGGAAAAGTAAACCGTCGCATTTACCTGCATCTTGAAGCATAAAAGTACAAAAAAGCCTCTTGCAAACCGGCGCAGGATACTTCAAATAACGCCGCAGTGGACAGGTGGCCGAGTGGTCGAAGGCGCACGCCTGGAAAGTGTGTAGGCGGGAGACCGTCTCCAGGGTTCGAATCCCTGTCTGTCCGCCATTTCATTTTGTTTACACTTTAATCAATGCGCTTCGGGTCTGTTTTGTGCAGGTTTTTCCGACCTGAACAATTTTTGTTCTGGTATTGACTACAGAGAGAATGAGTTGCTTCTCTGCTTCTCTGCTTCTCTGCTTCTCTGCTTCTCTGCTTCTCTGCTTCTCTGCTTCTCTGCTTCTCTGCTTCTCTGCTTCTCTGCTTCTCTGCTTCTCTGCTTCTCTGCTTCTCTGCTTCTTTCGCGTATCGCTCAGCTTCGGCAAGTGTTTCATGTCCAGACCACGCCATTAATTGATTTGAGGTTGCGCCGCGTTCGGCCATCTTCGCGCAGCATGTGTCGCGCAGTCCATGAACTGTGCGCGGGTCTTCCCCCGATAGTTCTGCATCCCGTCAGGCTTCACTAAACCAGTTACTGGCTGCTTTTTTCAAACCGTTGTTTCCCTTGAGTTGTTGCCAGCCATGTTAACTGTCGTTCAAAGATTTTGTTAATGCGCTACTCAAGGAATTCGTGCGCTTCGTTGTCGACGAATTCTGCTAGATCTCGATTGAATGAGAACAGAACATCACCTTTGGTTTTCTTTTGCTTGAACTTTATCCAACCGTCGCACTCAACCCATCTGGGGCCGCATCGAACTGCGTCACAAATTCTCATACCCGTAAACAACATCAGTTCCATCGTTAAGCGTTGGGGCTTGTCTGTGGCCCACTGCTTACGAAACACTTGAATGTGTTCGTCACCCCATCTTTGATGGCGTTGCCCCGTTTGGGGTTTTGGCATTTCGACGTGCAGCGCCCAGTTCTTTTCGATCATTCGAGGTTGCGCCAGTCCAGAAATTTCCGCCAAGTTTGCAAACGTGCGCGCGCCGCATTTCGAGCGAGATCAGCAATATCGTTTTCTATGTAATAAGTGCGCAACTAGGCTATTGGCACCTTGCCGCCAACGGCAACTATTTCGTCGCCATGAGCCGACATTCTGGCGCGATAACCTTTAGACAAGTCTTAGAAATTGTCTAATTGCGTGAATTTCCACCAAGAATGCTCAACGGGTCCAGTTCTCGGGGGTGCTGATCGTTTTGGATTCGGGCTGGTCCGAACGCTGCGCCCGCTTCGCTGCTTTTTACGTCGTTTCCTTCGATGCGTTCTAACTGATAAGATATTTGATCGGCGTGGGCGCTAAGATCTGCTCCATCATATAGAACGTTTCCACCGTCCCGTTAGCAAGGCACGTCCAGAGAGCGTAGCTTGGACGCAGACACCCCTAAATAGTGTGCAGCGGCCTTTACTTGCATGAGGCGTGGGGGGAATTGAAGTGTCTCTACTAGTCCTCCCGTCGCTCTGGTTCGTTCAGATACCGGAACTCGATCCGGTTAGTCGTTTCGCTGGAATCTTTGCTAACCAGCATTTTGATGAGTTCCGAGGGTATCATGCTTGGAAACCCTTCCCGTGCCATGTCTTCGGCAGTGATTGAGTTCAGGGGTTCAGGGGTTCAGGCTTTGGCCGCAGTCGCAAAGACAGACACCGCCGATGTGTTCCAGCGCCTGTGTCAGCGCCGCATGCGCGGCCTGCACCATTTGGACACCTTCAGGGGGGATGGACCCGTCGTGTCATGGGCGATCACCCCGGCGTCCAGATCCGCGATATCGGTGTGATTGACCGCGCCATGCGATTGGCCCGCGATGCCGGGACCATCCCGGCACCCGTCGTAGTGACACCCGGCAAGGCGTTGGAGCCAACCCCCTCAAATTCTCAACCCACGGACCAAGAACTAGCGGTCCAAATTTCCACGAAAGGAAAACCAATGAACGAAGTGAAAAGCTTTCTGGCGTCGAAAACCATCTGGGGCGCGGTGATCGCCGTTGCGCCAACTGCCTTGGGTTTTTTTGGGGCTTGAACATGACCGGGGCCGATGCCGCAGAGGCCGCGCAGCATGTGAATGCAATCATCACGGCGGCGGGTGGCTTGCTGGTTGTCTATGGGCGTGTGAAGGCGACCAAAGCTATCGGATAAGTTGCCGATTTGGCCCGCTGCTAACGTAGCCCCATCACAATGAAACTGGGGCTACGTTTTTGAAGTGTCAGTGTGATATAAATTCTTCCTAAGGCGGTTGTGACGTAGCTTCACAGATACCTAGTGTTGCTCTCGCAATCCAAATATCAAGAAGGTTCCTTGGGTTGCCTGCAGTTACGCCGGGATCCCGAAAATTTCCTCTAATGTATCGTCTTTTGCCTCGGTTTTCTATTGTGTCAACATGATATAGTTAATTTGCAAGTTCCAAAAAAATAAAACGTTGGCCAGTGCTCATTCGCTAGTTTACAAAATAGAGTTGGAGAGTATTTTTTGAACCCACAACTTTAGGTTTTTTGAAATGGCTATTTTTGAATATTTGCGAATGTATTTTTTAATGAAAGCGCTGTTAGTGTCTTTCGTGGTGTTTGTTCTTTCCGGGGAACTTAAAGCAGATACTAAGTGCTCTGATTTTGATGCGGTTTCAAGTATGAATGTTACCAGCATGGAGCAAGTCCTGCCGTGTGATATTTTGG
Source organism: Phaeobacter sp. NW0010-22 (assembly GCF_040365955.1). Classification (NCBI taxonomy): domain Bacteria; kingdom Pseudomonadati; phylum Pseudomonadota; class Alphaproteobacteria; order Rhodobacterales; family Roseobacteraceae; genus Phaeobacter; species Phaeobacter sp. NW0010-22. Next base: position 128,834 of record NZ_BAABWT010000005.1, on the reverse strand, counting down.
TTGAGTTGTATCTAAGGGGGCTAGGTGTTTGGCTGGGCTTCGAGGTTGTGTCTGTGCCGGGAAAGTTGGAGAGTCATGGGTACTATCTCCCTGTCAGGATGTTTTTGTTTCGCATTAACCGAATACAAAGCGAAGATTTTGATAATGATTTTGGATTATTGTTATCGTCAATCCCCTTTCTTGATCAGCTGGATGATGAAAAAAAGGGTTTTTATCTTTCATATATTTTGTCAGAGTACTGGACGGCGAAGGAAACTCAAAACGGCATTTCTGGATTTTGGATTGATAAGGCGTTCAAGGACGCTATTGGGAGGGCTGGTTTGAAGAGCACCCAAGAGCTTGAGTGCTTTATTTTGGCAGGTTTCCCAGACAAAAAAATTAGGGATATAAAGAATACGAAAGTATATTTGGATTGTATTGAGTTGAAGGGGTAAATCGCTATGGGTACGAATACCAGTTTTTCAAAGACCGGCGAGGTTAGTATATCTATTTCTCAGCCAGAGTTTTCTATTACCCCTGGTGAAGCGATAAGAGATATAGGTAAGGCGGTCACCGACCATGTAGAAGATGAAATGAAAGCTGCCACTAGCCGAATATTTGCTGATGAATTAGCCAAGGAATACAATGAAGCATTGAGGGATTTTAAGGAAAATCCAACAAGCTCTCAACTGGAAAATCGACTAAATACACTTAAGGATAATATTGATACTTGGACTGATGTGTATAATCAAACTGACCTTTTAGGTGACCTTTTAGGTAAAATATCTAAGTCAGGTGTAACAACGATTGGCGACTATTCCAATGACGCTAACTTTAGCGCTAGTGAAGCTGTCGAGTTGGCTGTGCAAGTTGGCTCGTTCTTAGCTGAGATTAATCAACCTGTAACGCCCGGAAATGTGGATTTCGCACTTGCTTCTTTAACCGCGACATCGAGTCTTAGCATAAACGGGGTTTCTTATTCGCTTACTAGTCATGGTACTCTTGTTCGATCCGACAGTGTCTTAAGCTTGGACCTTGATGCTTACTCATACTTCGAGACAATTGATACTGATAATGATGGTCACGATGATTCTTGGAGTAATGAATTTTCAGGCGAAGTTGAGTCTATAGATTCATTCGACCCTGAAGCACTGGACGCGGAGGCATCATATTATCCGATAGTAATTGATCTCGAGGGCAATGGCATTGAAATAACTTATGACAACCCCACCTACTTTGATTGGGATGCCGATGGGTTTCGAGAGAAAACATCCTGGGTTACTCCTGACGACGGCTTCCTTGTTCTTGACTTGAATACAGACGGAACACGCGGTTCTGGCGATGGAAAGATTGACCAGGCGCGGGAGTTGGCATTTTCATTATGGGGCAATGAGGGCGATACTGATCTTCAGGCTTTGGCGCGGGCCTTTGATGACAATAATGACAACATTCTCAATGCTCTGGATGCGGTCTGGTCCGAGTTAAAGATCTGGCAAGATCTGGATCAGGACGGTGAAACGGATGAAGGCGAGTTAAAAACGCTTTCTCAGTGGGGAATCACTCAGATCAATCTGAACTATGATGGTGAAAGTCCCACAACCGATGCTGACACCGCTGCGATGTATGCTGATACCAGTAATGACATCGTTGTCTTTGGCAATACACTTCATGGCCTGAGTTCGTATGTTCGGAACGGAGAGGCCGTGTCTGGCGGTGTTGGAGATATGACGTTGTCTTACAACACCCTCGGGTGGAGACGGACACCGACCGCCATCGGTTATAGTATCGAGTTTGAGAGCGGCGCAGTTCAACAGTATGCAGTTTTGGGTGGGTCAGTTTCTGCCATGCCCGATCTGGTTGCTGGGTGGCTTGATGGCGCAAGTGGGAATAGGCTAACACCTTGACCGCTTCGGGGCACACTCGTTCTGTAGTGATGGCAGGCGGAGCCGGAAACGATACACTGGTAGGTGGACGGTTAAATGACTATTTGACGGGTGACGCAGGCTTCGACCAGATTTCAGGCGGAGCTTGAAACGACGTCGTCTTTTTTGACCATGCCGACATTAACAGTATCAATGCACATATCTCTGGCGGTGCAGGCATCGATACAGCCATATACACGGACACCACGGGACTGAGCTTTAATCTTTATAAAAATGGCTTTGAACGGGCAGTTGGCGGCGGTGGCAATGACACTCTCACGCCTGAATATGACACAACTTCTGCGACGCTGCATGGGCGTGAAGGCCAAGATGCACCGCGCACTGGTGATGCGAATGACTTGCTATCGGGCGGTAAAGGCAACGACACACTTTACGCGGGTGTAGGTGATGATTTCGCGCTTGGGGGGATCGGTCAAGATCACTTGAATGGTGAAGCCGGTGATGATCGGTTGCTGGGCGGCAAGGGTCATGATGACCTAGACTGACTCTATTTTTTCACCAAGCAACCCGTGTTCAGCCATCAGGGAACGCAAAGGCAAGGTCGCGGATGCGTTCATGATGCGCAGTTTGCCGCTTTTCTTGTCTGTGGATTCATTCTCAATTTTAATAATCTGCTTGTGCAGGGTGTTGCTGTTGCCGCCATAGCCAAGGACCGTAGCGAATTCTTCGCGAGACACGCCAAGCGCTTCGTAGACGTTGCGGATCTCTTCCCCGCGTAGCACTGGCGTTGCCTCAAGGGTAAGGTTGACGTGAGCGCGGGCTTCGCTGGGGGTGGTGCTGAACTATCCAGAAGGTGCGGCTTTCCTAGAGCCTTTGACGGGCCTTATCGTGGTCTTGAAGGTGTCGCTGCGTAAAGCTGCTTTACGCAGTTAGCGACCTTTGCAAATTTTCTGTAATCAATCGCCTAGCTACGCAGTAGTCTGTCATCACTATAGTTCGAATTCAGGCGAACTGGGTTAGGAAATCATCCTGAACCGGCCCCTTTGAAGATGCATTTGGGGGTGTGGTTACCTTCAACTTGGCCCGGGAGTGTTCGTTTCTGGCCAGGTCAGGTTTGAGATTCTTGTTTTTTCCTTTGGCTTCTCAGTGGAAGTGTCTGACAAATGGCCCATTGCAAGTCAACACATTTTGGAGACCTTCATGCCCAATCTATCTGAACGCGAATTCGAAACTCTCCTGGAATCCACGCTGCAGAATATCGACCTGTTTAGCCCTGTCAGCTTTGCCAATGAAGGCGACGAAGGCAACGAGGAGGATGAGGGCAACGAACGCAATGAGGGCAATGAGGGCGAAGAAGATAACGAGGGTGACGAACACAACGAAGGCGACGAGGGCAACGAAGACAACGAAGCCGACGAAGACAACGAAGGCAACGAGGCCGACGAAGGCAACGAGGGAAATGAGGGTAATGAAGGCCACGAAGGCAATGAAGGAGATGAAGGCGGCCTAGACAACGAAGGCGACGAGGGTGACGAGAACAACGAAGGGGCCGAAAACGACGAAGGTGACGAAGGCAACGAAGATGACGAGGGCGATGAGGACGACGAAGAGAACGAGGGCGACGAGCACGATGAAGGCGATGAAGGCGACGAACAGCAAGAGCCTGCACACCCGTCTCGGTTCGCTGATGGCAACGAAGGTAACGAAGACGACGAGGGCGACGAGAACGCCAATGTCATTCTCGAAGATGAGGGCGATGAGGGCGACGAAATCGTCTATGCCGACGAGGGTGACGAGGGCAACGAAGGCGACGAAGGCAACGAAGATGATGACCGCAACGTGGGCAATGCGCTGAACGACGGCAATGAAGGCAACGAAGGCGACGAGGAGGATGAGGGCAACGAACGCAATGAGGGCAATGAGGGCGAAGAAGATAACGAGGGTGACGAACACAACGAAGGCGACGAGGGCAACGAAGACAACGAAGGCAACGAAGCCGACGAAGACAACGAAGGCAACGAGGCCGACGAAGGCAACGAGGGAAATGAGGGTAATGAAGGCCACGAAGGCAATGAGGGAGATGAAGGCGGCCTAGACAACGAAGGCGACGAGGGTGACGAGAACAACGAAGGGGCCGAAAACGACGAAGGTGACGAAGGCAACGAAGATGACGAGGGCGATGAGGACGACGAAGAGAACGAGGGCGACGAGCACGATGAAGGCGATGAAGGCGACGAACAGCAAGAGCCTGCACACCCGTCTCGGTTCGCTGATGGCAACGAAGGTAACGAAGGCGACGAGGGCGACGAGCATGACGAAGGCGACGAACATGACGAAGGCGACGAGGATGACGAGCAAGATGAAGGAAATGAGGGTGATGAAGATGATGAGGGAGACGAAGGCGTCTAAGTGTAGGGCAAGTTGTTTCCATCCGATGGCATTGTTTGCCTCATAGAATTGCGAGGAGAACTATCTGACCTCTACCGGCAAACAAAACTTTGAAAACACACCTTTGTCTTAATCATTTTTTTGTCTGCGGATCTAGTTTCCAAAGTGCGGAGCCTTCAGGCCGTGATCTGTAGCAACTTAGAAAACGAGCTCCAGGCGGACGTTTGCTGCTGGAGCTCCGAATGTCCGCTTTGGGCTGTTTGCTGTCATTCAGCGCAATGCTATCAGATGATCGGTAAGTGGTCTCATCGGGGCGCGAAACGCTTACATCCCGATGGCTTCGTCCTTCACCCGCTCTGATGTAGAACACCTGAACAGCGCCTTAGATAAGATATTGAAAACTAAGATGGTCGAATTTTGTTCAGGTTGATTTATTTCCGTTTATTTTCGAGAACTGTAGTGTTTTCTGTCTGTCCGCCATTATCCTTTCTTGGCAAAGAAAATCCCTCTAACACGTGAGTAATAGGGTGGTTTCGAGTTTAGGTAATTTTCTCAATAGGCCTATAATACCCGATAACAAGGCTACTGCGAGTAAGATTGGCAGTAAGAAACCGCTAATCTGAAACAGTATAGGGCGTACAATTACCCAAGTTTTTTTGGAGATCCAAACACACCAAGTGAAGTAGCCCTTGTGATCGAACAGTTGGCTAAGGAGTGTCCCATACCTTTGAAAGGATGCGAACTTGGCCAAACGCCAGAACTTTTCAGATCAGTTTAAGGCCAAGGTAGCGTTGGGAGCGATGCGCTGCAACAAGGCGGTGCAAGAGATTGCCGCGAAGAAGAAACAGCTTCACCCTAACGGGTTAAGCACGTGGAAACAGCGGGCCATCTACTGCATGGCTGACGGGTTCTGAGGGAGGAAGCTGAACGGCCTGACTGTGGCAAAGGTTAAGGAGTTTCATGACAAGATTGGGAGGTTGGCAATGGAGAGCTTTTTTGACGGAAGGGCTCAATAGGCGAGCCCGACAAAGAAATGGTCGATGTTCATCACGACCATCCCAAGCTTAGTAACAGCCTGCAGCGCAAGCCGGTTCTGCTCAGCGTTTTATTACTCGCCGTTGGAAAATATGCGGTTAAGCAGGAAGGAATGAAAAAGATCGAGCGTGCGTTCAGCGCCAGATTGCAGTGTATCTGCGCCAGGAAGGAGTTGTGCTGGGACGCCATTGCGGACGTTGTCTAATGGCAAAAGGAAGGCCTTTAAGAAATTTACAACATCCAAGCGCCACCCGTCACCGCTCTGTAGGTGGGTTTTACGAAGCCGAATTGTAGATTTCGAAATCTCTAGCGTGGTGCTGACGAAATTTGCGCTCAATCTCTGGCGACAAATACAACGTCATCTCGGGCGACAGGTTCTCGCGTTCTAGGGTTAGTTTCACGGAAAGTCGTCCTTCAAGATACTGTATCGCTAAAGGCAGAGAGTCATACTTGAATAAATGTGTTACAGGTGCGCTCCCAGTAGGAGGCCGCAAGAATCGTTCTTGGCTACCAACATTTGCGAATCCAGGGCGCGGAGCCTTCATATAGGCTAGTACAAAGTCGTCAAAACTGACCTCGTGCGTCGAATTGGGACGGCCCTTCATATATTGGCGTCGCCTGTAACGATACCAACTGCCCAGCCAATCTATGGGTTCCCGTACCACTGCCATGGTCTCCATTTCAACACTGCTGACTTCTGAAAACATGGGTTTGAAGAACTGGTTGTACCTGTAAAGGGGGGTGTGTTTCAGTTCAGGCGGATTGGCTATGACAATTTCTGCACGATCCCGCAAAGCCGTTTGAAGCGCAGTGGTGCCAGTTTTAGGCACCGAAAAAAGAACCAAACGTTCTTTAAAGAAAACAAGCATTTGCTGAGCCTTGTTAGGATATCGCTACTCCAAATACTGGCCCAAGCTCGTCGTATAGGCAATGGATTTCCGGTGGGGTCACTCTTGTAAAGTTCGGATGAGGAGTATGGGTGGAGAACTTTTGCGGCCGTCTTCGTTTAAGGTTTATGAAGTCTTAACCCTCGTATCCTAAACTTTTTGGAAGAATTGGCGTGTGATCCGACCAGGAGAGAACTGGCGAAGTGAAAAAGATAGCGCACAATTCAATATTTGTTTGAAATGTTCTTGCTTTGGTCCTATCAAGAACATTAGCGGAACAAACCTAGGATTGCCGCCCGACTTCGGGTGTGACACAAGGAAGAGGAACGAGATAATGGCGGATCTTCTGACGATGAGCAACAAGCAGAACGAAGGCAAGAAAAAGGCGTTAGACAGCGCTCTGGCACAGATCGAACGTCAGTTTGGCAAAGGGTCAATTATGAAGCTGGGGGATGGTAATGCCATCCAGGAAATTGAAGCCAGCTCTACCGGGTCTTTGGGGTTGGATATTGCGCTTGGGATTGGCGGTTTGCCGATGGGGCGTATTGTTGAGATCTACGGCCCAGAAAGTTCTGGTAAGACAACATTGACGTTGCACTGTGTTGCTGAACAACAAAAACGAGGCGGTGTTTGTGCATTTGTGGATGCGGAACACGCTCTGGATCCCCAATATGCCCGCAAGTTGGGGGTTGATCTCGATGAACTGCTGATTTCGCAGCCAGATACAGGCGAACAGGCTCTGGAAATTACTGATACGTTGGTCCGGTCCGGTGCGGTAAACATGGTTGTTGTGGATTCGGTTGCGGCTCTCACCCCAAAGTCAGAACTTGAAGGTGATATGGGAGACAGCAGCGTTGGTGTTCAAGCGCGCTTGATGAGCCAAGCTATGCGTAAGTTGACCGGTTCTATCAGCCGCTCTAAATGTATGGTCATTTTCATTAACCAAATCCGGATGAAAATCGGTGTTATGTTTGGCTCACCAGAAACGACGACTGGTGGTAATGCGCTGAAGTTTTATAGCTCTGTACGCTTGGACATTCGTCGTATTGGTCAGATCAAGGACCGTGACGAGGTTGTTGGTAACGCAACCCGTGTAAAAGTTGTTAAAAACAAGGTCGCGCCACCATTCAAGCAGGTTGAATTTGACATCATGTATGGCGAAGGAATCTCTAAAATGGGTGAACTTTTGGATCTTGGTGTCAAAGCGGGGGTCGTCGGGAAATCGGGTTCGTGGTTCAGTTATGGCGACGAACGGATCGGGCAGGGGCGTGAAAACGCAAAGCAGTTCTTGCGTGATAACGAACGAATGGCCTTCGACATCGAAGACAAAATCCGCGCAGCACATGGGCTGGATTTTGAGATGCCACCTGAAACAGCGGAAGAGGATGATATCCTTGAAGGGTAATGCCTGCGTTGGGCGGTACGCCTGAAAAACGAAGGATATTGACTGCCTATTATTGTTAGGCAAGACAAGGCGGCCTAGCAGGTCGTCTTGTTTCGTTTCAGGGCCTACGGACTGTGGACAGTCTGTTGGCAGGGCGATAAACCTGCTCGGAACCAATAGATTGCCAGCCGAGAGAGCCTCATGCCGACGCTGAATGATATCCGCTCCACCTTTTTGAACTACTTTGCCAAGCAAGGGCACGAAATCGTGTCCTCTAGTCCCTTGGTCCCACGAAATGACCCTACTTTGATGTTTGTGAACTCGGGTATGGTCCAGTTCAAGAACTTGTTCACTGGTCTTGAAACGCGAGATTACAACCGGGCGACGACGGCGCAGAAATGTGTTCGAGCTGGTGGCAAGCACAACGATCTTGATAATGTGGGCTATACTGCGCGCCATCATACATTTTTTGAGATGTTGGGGAACTTTTCCTTTGGGAATTACTTCAAAGAAGAGGCTATTACCTTTGCATGGGATCTGATCACCAAGGAATTTGGGATAGATAAGTCCCGTCTATTGACCACCGTGTATCACACGGATGATGAAGCCTATGAAATCTGGAAAAAAGTTGGCGTTCCAGAAGATCGCATCATCCGCATAGCCACCAGTGACAACTTTTGGCAAATGGGCCCAACCGGACCCTGTGGCCCGTGTACCGAGATATTCTATGATCATGGGGAACACATTTGGGGCGGCCCTCCGGGATCTCCCGACGAAGACGGCGATCGCTTTATCGAAATCTGGAACGTCGTGTTCATGCAAAATGAGCAGTTCGAAGACGGATCTATGGTTCCCTTGGACATGCAATCGATTGATACGGGCATGGGGCTTGAGCGGATTGGCGCGCTTATGCAGGGCAGCCACGATAACTATGACACAGATTTGTTCAAAGCCTTGATCGAAGCAAGTGCGGATTCGACGGGTATCGATCCCTATGGTGATCACAACGTTCATCATCGGGTGATCGCGGATCACCTGCGCTCAACTTCTTTCCTGATGGCAGACGGCGTTATGCCGTCGAACGATGGTCGTGGGTATGTTCTGCGCCGGATCATGCGTCGCGCAATGCGCCATGCTCATCTGCTAGGGGCTAAGGACCCGGTGATGTACCGCCTGGTTCCATCGCTGGTGCAACAGATGGGTGCGGCCTATCCTGAACTAGGACAGGCGCAGTCGCTGATTGAAGAAACGCTGAAACTTGAAGAAACGCGGTTTAAGCAAACTCTGGATCGGGGTTTAAAGCTGCTTGATGATGAACTGGGTTCTTTGCCTGATGGGACGCCGTTGCCTGGTGCGGCGGCGTTTAAGTTGTATGACACTTTTGGCTTCCCTCTCGATTTGACGCAGGATGCATTGCGCGAGAAGGGCCGGGATGTAGATACCGAAGGTTTTGAAACTGCGATGGCGGAACAAAAAGCCAAAGCACGTGCCGCTTGGTCCGGATCCGGTGAAGCAGCAGATGCGACAATCTGGTATGATATCGCTGATACCCATGGCAAAACTGATTTCCTTGGCTACGATACCGAAATTGCCGAAGGTCAGATCGTCGCTTTGATACAAGACGGCGCTGAGGTAGAAACGGTTAAGCTGGGTGGTAAGGTTCAGATCGCTTTGAATCAAACACCGTTTTATGCTGAGTCAGGTGGTCAGGTTGGCGATAGTGGCCTGATCCGGACAGATGCTGGAATGGCGCAGGTAACGGATACACGCAAAACGGCCGGTGTCTTTCAACACTTCGCAGAAGTTGTCGAGGGTGTAATCTCCGCTGGGGTTGCTGCAACGTTAGAGGTCGACCATGGTCGTCGTACAGCTATCCGCTCAAACCATTCAGCGACACACTTGTTGCACGAAGCACTGCGTCGTGCCCTCGGAGATCATGTCGCTCAACGCGGTTCTTTGAATGCTCAAGACCGTTTGCGGTTTGATTTTAGCCATACAAAGGCATTGACCCAGGATGAACTGGCACAAGTTGAAATCGAAGTGAACGAGTATATTCGCCAGAACACACCCGTTGAAACCCGGATCATGACCCCTGATGATGCCCGCGCTTTGGGTGCACAGGCTTTGTTTGGCGAAAAATATGGCGATGAAGTGCGTGTTGTTTCGATGGGTGTGCAGCCGGGCTCTGGCAAAGGGGCTGATGGCGAAACCTATTCGCTCGAACTTTGTGGTGGGACCCATGTGAAGCGGACGGGTGACATTGGTGAGTTTGTACTGCTGGGCGACAGTGCCAGCAGCGCAGGTGTGCGTCGGATTGAAGCGTTAACAGGTATCGATGCGCAAGCGCATTCAGCTCAACTGCGAACCGTTCTTAACGCAGTCCAAACTGAGCTGAAAACCTCTCCTGATCGTTTGTTGGAGCGGATCAAGGGCGATCAATCCAAAATCAAAGATCTGAATAATGAAATTGCGCAATTGCGCCGTGAATTGGCGATGTCCGGAGGGGCACAGTCGAATCCGGAAGCTGCGGAAATCAATGGTGTTAGATTTCTGGCTCAGGTTTTGAGCGGCGTAACTGGAAAAGATTTGCCTGCCCTCATTGATGAACACAAATCCCGCATTGAGTCGGGTGCTGTTTTGTTGATTGCGGACACCGGTGGCAAGGCTGCTGTAGCGGCTGGCGTTACCGAGGATTTGGTTAAGCAACTGTCTGCTGTTGATCTGGTCAAGGCTGCAGTCAGTGAATTGGGCGGCAAAGGCGGCGGTGGTCGTCCTGATATGGCACAGGGCGGTGGTAAAGATGCCAGCAATGCCGACGCAGCCATCAAAGCCGCAGAACAGGTGATAGGAGAATAAAATGGGTGCACTTTGGATTGCGCATGTGACTGTTACAGACGTTGATGCGTATAGCAAATATGCGGAACTGGCAGGGCCTGCCATTGCCAAGCATGGAGGCGAATTTGTCGCAAGAGGTGGTAAATTCGTGCAGCTTGAGGGCAAAGAGCGGCCCCGCAATGTCGTTGCAAAATTTCCGTCTGTTGACGTGGCTGTAGCTTGTTATCATTCACCAGAATATCAGGAGGCTCTGAACCATGCACGAGGCGCATCAGAGCGAGAACTGATGGTAATCGAAACCTCGGAATAAGAGGTGACACTGAAGAAAAAGGCCCGGTTTGACCGGGCCTTTTTCTTTTTCCAGCAAGGGATGGACTAGGTTCACACGTAAATGTTGGGTTATTTCCAAACAAAAACGGGACGCTCTCAGAGCGCCCCGTTGTGTTAGCTAATGACCGCAGTACTAGGCGATGCTTCTGGCCATGCGCTTGCGCTCATGCGGATCCAAATACCGCTTCCGAAGGCGGATAGCGTTTGGTGTTACTTCAACTAACTCATCATTGTCGATGTAGGCAATCGCCTCTTCCAAAGACAATGTGATTGGCGTTGTCAGGCGGACAGCATCGTCTGTTCCCGAAGCACGCACGTTGGTCAGTTTCTTACCTTTGAGCGGGTTCACTTCCAGATCGTTTTCACGTGAATGTTCACCGATGATCATGCCCTGATAAACGTCGGCTTGTGCGCCGATCATCATCTTGCCACGTTCTTCGAGGTTCCACAGAGCGTAAGCAACCGAAGTGCCGTTCTCCATCGAGATCAGAACACCAGCGCGACGACCTGGGATCGTGCCTTTGTGCGGGGTCCAACCGTGGAACACACGGTTCAGAACGCCGGTACCGCGGGTGTCAGTCAAGAATTCGCCGTGATAGCCAATCAGACCACGCGAAGGTACATGCGCGATGATGCGGGTCTTGCCAGCACCGGCAGGCTTCATTTCAGTAAGCTCACCTTTGCGCACGCCAGTGATTTTTTCAATCACAGCGCCGGAGTATTCGTCGTCAACGTCAATGGTGACTTCTTCGACAGGTTCCATCCGTTTGCCGTCTTCTTCACGGAATAATACCTGCGGACGTGAAATTGACAGTTCGAATCCTTCACGGCGCATATTTTCGATCAGAACGCCCATCTGCAATTCGCCACGACCGGCAACTTCGAAGGCTTCACCGCCGGGAGTGTCAGAAATCTGAATCGCAACGTTCGATTCCGCTTCTTTCATCAGGCGATCTCGGATGATGCGAGACTGAACTTTTTTGCCATCGCGTCCCGCCAACGGCGAATCGTTGATGCCAAAGGTTACGGTGATGGTGGGTGGATCGATTGGCTGTGCGGGCAGGGCCTCTTCGACCTGCGGCGCCACGAGGGAATCCGCAACCGTTGCTTTGGTCATGCCGGCCAGCGAGACGATATCACCCGCTTCGGCCAAGTCAATCGGGGTCTGAGCAAGACCGCGGAATGCCAGGATTTTGGTGGCGCGGAAGCTTTCGATCTGGGTGCCGTCACGGGACAGAGCTTTGACCGTTTCGCCAACCTTTAGCGTGCCGCTTTCGACACGACCAGTCAGTAGGCGTCCGATGAACGGGTCGCTGCCAAGCGTGGTCGCAAGCATGCGGAACGGTTCGTCCATCTGCTCGATCTGCTTAGGAGCAGGAACGTGATCAACGACCAGATCAAACAGCGCGTTCAAATCTTTGCGTGGGCCATCCAGCTCCATGTCAGCCCAACCAGAGCGGCCAGACGCGTACATGGATGGGAAATCCAGTTGATCGTCGTCGGCGCCGAGGTTGGCAAACAGATCGAAACATTCATCCAGCGCACGATCAGGTTCGGCATCGGGCTTGTCGACTTTGTTCAGAACCACGATGGGGCGCAAACCCAGGGCCAGCGCCTTAGAGGTCACGAACTTGGTCTGTGGCATCGGGCCTTCGGCCGCGTCCACCAAAAGAACAACACCATCAACCATAGACAGGATCCGCTCAACTTCACCGCCGAAATCAGCGTGGCCGGGGGTGTCGACGATATTGATCCGGGTGCCTTTCCATTCGACTGAAGTCGCTTTGGCAAGGATTGTGATGCCGCGCTCACGCTCCAGATCGTTGCTGTCCATAGCGCGCTCAGTCGTCGCCTGGTTTTCCCGGTATGTACCGGATTGTTTGAGAAGCTCGTCAACCAGGGTCGTTTTACCGTGGTCCACGTGAGCAATGATTGCGATATTACGCAGGTCCATGAGAGGTCAGCCTTTGAACGGGAAGTTGCCGCGCCCATACCGCGGCACGGGAAAAGATACCAGCGAAAATACGCATCTCGAAGGGGTAATAAGGATTCTAGCCCCCCAAACGGTATGAAATCAGTCGTTGATCAGTGGCCGGCCGAGGTGGAAAAAAGCTGAATGATCAAAATACCTGCAATGATGAGCCCCAAGCCAGCCAGCGCAGGTAGGTCGAGTTTTTGTCCAAATACAAAAAAACCAATGATGGCGATTAGGACGATGCCTAAGCCAGACCAGATGGCATAGACAACGCCGACATTCATCGTTCTGAGCGTCAACGCCAAGAGGTAGAAAGAGGCTCCATAGGCGACGACGACCAGAGCAGAAGGCCAAAACCTAGAAAATTGCTGACTGGCCTGCAATGCAGTGGTGCCAATTGTTTCAGCAATTACGGCAAAGAAAAGAATGATAAGAGCTTTGGGCATCGCTTTGATCCAACTCGAGCAGAACAGGGCAGGGAACATGATCCCTTGCAAGGTCACTCAGCACATTCACGGCCGGTTCGGCAAGTAGGAATGGGATATCAGAATACAAAATCCCTTGGAGGTGATGAAAACCAGACTTTCCGGTTTAGGGTTTGTTTTGTAATTTTAGGTACGTTTTTGATTGATAAATGTTTCTATTGTAGAGTTTTGTTATGCCACCTTTTGCAAAAATAGTTGTCTTGCTATCAGCCTTACTTGCCATCGGGGGATGGTTTGCCGATCAACGAGAGGCGAAACTAGATGTTCCAGATACGTTGCAACACTACAGTTCGGGATCGGGTTGAACCTTTAGCGATAAAAGTGTGCGCGACCTGTGAATTCATGTCACAGGTCGCGATTGTTCACCCCACCAACGCTTTGTTCAGGTTTTCCTCGACCTTCTCTAGAAAACCCATTGTGGTCAGCCAACCCTGATCAGGCCCGACAAGCAATGCCAAGTCTTTGGTCATATGGCCGCTTTCAACGGTATCAACGATATTCCGTTCCAGTGTTTCTGCAAAACGTTTGAGTTGATCGTTCCCATCCAGTTTTGCACGGTGCTTCAAGCCGCCAGTCCAAGCAAAAATTGATGCGATCGAATTTGTTGATGTTGCTTCGCCTTTTTGGTGCTGTCGATAGTGGCGTGTGACGGTTCCGTGGGCCGCCTCGGCTTCGACGATTTTTCCATCGGGTGTCATCAGCTGTGAAGTCATTAAACCAAGTGAGCCAAACCCCTGCGCAACCGTGTCCGACTGCACGTCGCCATCGTAATTCTTGCAAGCCCAAACAAACCCGCCATTCCATTTCATCGCGCAGGCGACCATGTCGTCGATCAGGCGGTGTTCATACCAAATGCCTGCAGCTTTAAATTTGTCCTCGAATTCCTCTTCATAGACCTTTTGAAAAAGCTCGAGAAAACGCCCGTCATACTGTTTCAAAATTGTATTTTTGGTTGAAAGATAGACGGGCCACCCGAGTTGAAGGCCGTAGTTCAACGACGCACGCGCAAAATCCAGAATTGAGTTGTCGAGGTTATACATCGACATGAAAACCCCAGCTGATGGGGCATCAAAGACCTCTTGTTCGATTTCAGTGCCGTCTTCGCCGACAAATTTCATGGTCAGCTTACCGGGGCCAGGAAACTTCATGTCGGTGGCTTTATACTGATCCCCAAAGGCATGGCGGCCGATTACGATCGGTTTGGTCCAACCGGGAACAAGACGTGGAACATTTTTACAAATAATAGGTTGGCGAAACACAACTCCACCGAGAATGTTGCGAATGGTCCCATTGGGCGAACGCCACATCTGCTTCAGACCGAATTCCTCAACGCGTGCTTCATCCGGTGTGATGGTGGCGCACTTGATGGCAACACCAACTTCCTTGGTTTTTTCAGCGGCATCAATTGTAATCTGATCTTCGGTGCGGTCTCGTTCTTCTATACCCAGATCAAAATATAGTAGATCCACATCCAAATATGGCAAGATTAGTTTGTCTTTGATGAACTGCCAGATAATCCGGGTCATCTCGTCACCATCCATTTCGACGATCGGGTTTTCAACTTTGATTTTGGACATGGGTTGGTCCTTCGGGCTGTGAGCGTCAGACGACGATCTATTAGCAGAATACGGCTCAACTAACAAAGTATGCAATGGTATACAATTGAATAATTACAACGCTTCTCACCCGGGAAAATTGAAATGTTAGCCAGTTATCCTGTCAGTGCAGGATGTTCACGAAAGAAGGATTCCAATTGAGGGCGCAACCAAGCCCAAACATGCGGAGCGCCTCGACTTACCGGTATGCCTACCCGTTGATCGAGTTGGGCCAGAGAGACCTGATACGTGACCCATGATCCGCCACCATTCACAAGATTGCTGATAGGGACCTGAACGCGATCAATTGCTTTGGCAAACAAGGCATCGGACGTTTCTGCTGCCTCGAATTCCTGCCACAATGCGATCAAGGATTGGCCTTCTCTATCTGGCAACAAGCCAAACAGGCGCTCAGCTGCCTTTTGTTCTTTCACGGCCATAACTGCGTGATCAACCACACCATGGATGGGGGCATCGCCTGCATCAATTTCAACGATATCGTGGATCAACAGCATCTTTAGAACGCGGTCTAATGTAACCCCAGCTCCTGCTTGATCTTCCAACACCATAGCATGCAACATGATATGCCAAGAGTGCTCGGCTGAGTTTTCAAACCGTGAATTGTCATTCAATCTGGATGCGCGTTCGATGCGTTTCAGCTGGTCCGCTTCGTTCAGAAACGCTAGCCGATCCGTCAGGGCGGTTACATCGATAGTGCACGGATTGCCTAGGAGAGAGGACGCAAGGGCAAAGGCTTCAGGGAATGTGTCTTGCAAATAGGCAGCGCGCCCACCGGCAATGTTATCGCGTACAACGTCAATGTGATCAGCCTGTTGAGGCGTAGCATAAAGAGCTTGAAACATGGGCTGGCAGCGATCCAACCGCTTGGCGTATCGCGCATCGGCGGTTTCATCTGCTTCGAATTCAAGCCAAAGCGCCAGAAACGTGTCTGCTTGATCGTTGGGCAAAATTTTGAATAACTCAACCGCCGCGGCATGTTCTGCTTTTGCCACAGCAGCCCAGTCTGTTTCTTCGTGTATGGGGTGATCGCCGACCACAATTTCAACCAAATCATGCAGGAGCAACATTCGGATTGCCCGATCCACAGATGCCCCTTGCGCATTCACAGGGCACAGTATCAGCGCATAAAGGGCTAGGTGCCAGCTGTGTTCTGCAGAATTCTCAGGGCGTGACTGATCCAACAGGGTGCTTGCCCGTTCCACCGTTTTTAACCTGTCCGCTGTTTTGAGGAATTCAATTTGGGCGGACAGGCGGTCGGTCATTCGGTGGGATCTTTCTGGGTTAACGAGGCTTTGTATTCCGTCACTTTCTTGACCAGAAAACGACGTGCTATACGTTCAGATAAACGAACACGAATTTCTGTTAGAAAAGCTTCTTCTAGCGATTGGGATGACGCAGCCAGCACATTGCCAACCTCGACATAAAACCGGTCATCTCCGATTTGGTCCATCACCTTAAGGGTGTCCTCGGCCAATTTAGCGGCCAAGGTTTCGATAGTTCCCATTAGCGGGTATTCTCGGTCAGGCGGCGTTTCACATAATCTGTAGTGCTGTTCATCAGGGTGTCCATGTGAGGATCCTGAAAGAAGTGGTCAGCGCCTTCGACTTCCTGATGAGTGATGGTGATCCCTTTTTGGTCATGCAGCTTGTTCACCAACGCAGTGGTGTCGGCTGGCGGTGCAACGCGATCTGAGCTGCCATTGATGATCAAACCAGAAGATGGGCAGGGTGCCAGGAACGAGAAATCGTACATGTTGGCCGGTGGAGAAACAGAAATGAATCCTGTGATCTCTGGGCGGCGCATAAGCAACTGCATGCCAATCCATGCTCCAAACGAAAAACCCGCAACCCAGCAATGCTTTGAGTTGTTGTTCATCGATTGCAGGTAATCAAGCGCCGAGGCGGCATCCGAAAGTTCGCCAACACCTTGGTCGTATTCACCTTGGCTCCGTCCGACTCCACGGAAATTGAACCGTAAAACGGTGAAGCCCATGTTGTAGAACGCATAGTGGAGATTGTAGACCACCTTATTGTTCATCGTCCCGCCGAATTGAGGATGGGGATGTAGAACGATAGCAATCGGTGCGTCTTTTTCCTTTTGTGGGTGGTAGCGGCCTTCAAGGCGGCCTTCGGGTCCGGGAAAAATCACCTCGGGCATGTGTGCGTTTATCCTGTTTCTTTTTCGGGAGTACCCGAGAATTTCTTGACGAAATCTGTAAGGCACTTTAGAACGGTTCTAAATGCGGCGCGCCGACTGGCTACGCTGTAGATGCGGAATACGCATTGGCAGCCAAAAGGTCAATGATTGCGCGTAAATGTCACAGGTGTAAGGGGCGCCATATGAAATTGTCCACAAAGGGTCGATACGCCATGGTCGCGCTTGCCGATATTGCCCTGCAACCTGCTGAAGCACTTGTGACTTTGGGTGAAATCTCTAGCCGGCAAGATATCTCACTGCCGTACCTGGAACAACTGTTCGTCAAGCTAAGGCGTGCAGGTCTGGTTGACTCGGTGCGTGGTCCAGGTGGTGGCTATCGTCTGTCTCGCCCAACTTCAGAAATTCGCGTTGTCGAGATCTTGGCAGCCGTGGATGAGACCGTTGATGCGATGCACAAAGGGGCAGGTGCCTCGGGGGGCGCGTCGGGGAGCCGTGCACAATCTCTGACCAACAGGTTGTGGGAGGGGCTAAGTGCAAATGTATATGTCTTTCTCCACCAAACGCGGTTGTCTGATGTTATCAAGAATGATCTGGCACCATGCCCCGCTGTTCCTACCTTGTTTGCGATCGTCGACGACTGATGTCTAAGCCACTCTTAACTTTTGATATGTGCAGGGGTGCCACTCAAATGGTGTTTCTATAATGCGTGTTTATCTTGACCATAATGCCACGACGCCGCTGTGTTCGGCTGCCCGGGAGGCAATGATCAAGGCTATGGATCTGTGCGGCAATCCGTCTTCGGTTCATGCTGAAGGGCGCGCTGCCAAAGCCATCGTCGAAAAGGCACGATCACAGGTGTCCACAGCTTTTGGCGCGGATGGCGCTGATCTTGTGTTCACCTCGGGTTCAACCGAAGGCGCCGCTTTGGCTATGGCTGGTCGAGACCTAATGGGGTCCGAAATTGAACACGATGCGGTCCGGGCCTGGGCTGTGAACGGGCTGCCTGTGAACGAACAGGGACTCGTAACAGTAAGCGATCCTACACGATCAGTATTGCAACTGGCCAATTCAGAAACCGGTGTGATTCAGTCACTGCCGCAGGGTATTGCCGTAACGGATGCGAC
The DNA here is from genome assembly GCF_040365955.1 of Phaeobacter sp. NW0010-22. Lineage (NCBI taxonomy): Bacteria > Pseudomonadati > Pseudomonadota > Alphaproteobacteria > Rhodobacterales > Roseobacteraceae > Phaeobacter > Phaeobacter sp. NW0010-22. The sequence goes on along the minus strand of NZ_BAABWT010000005.1, from coordinate 110,756 downwards.
GCAGGCTTTTGGTAAATTGCCGGTGGCGTTTAATTGGTGTGGCGCGGAAATGGCACTTGTTTCTGCCCACAAGCTTGGCGGCCCAAAAGGCATCGGCGCGCTTGTTATGCGACGGGGCACTGATTTGCCTGCGCAAATCAAAGGCGGCGGCCAAGAGATGGGACGGCGCTCAGGTACCGAAAACGTGATCGGCATTGCAGGGTTTGGTGCGGCGGCCCAGTCTGCGGCGAAAGATTTAGCCGATGGCGTGTGGGAACGGGTTGCAGAACTTAGAAATATTCTAGAAAAGGCCCTTGCTACCACAACTGTACAGACTATTTTTGTCGGGAAAGAACAACAGCGCCTGCCGAACACGTTGTGCTTTGCGACTCCGGGGTGGAAGGGCGGAACACAGGTGATGCAGATGGATCTCGCCGGCTTTGCGATTAGCGCCGGTAGCGCCTGTTCTAGTGGAAAGGTTCGTGCCAGCGGTGTGTTGCGCGCGATGGGGTATGATGAGGCCACAGCCGAGAGCGCGATCCGCGTGTCACTCGGGCCTTTGACAACAGAAACGGATGTGCTGCGCTTTGCGGATGCGTGGCTTGCAAAAGAAAAGAAGCATCGCGCGCGTGCTGCGTGATCTGACGGAGGGTTTGTCATGGCCGCTTTGGACCAGACACAGGTAAAAGATGGTGTTGATCAGGAAACCGTAGAAGCGGTGGCCGAGGTTAGTACATACAAATATGGTTGGGAGACCGATATTGAGATGGAATATGCCCCAAAAGGGCTGACCACGGATATTGTGAAGCTGATTTCTGAAAAGAATGAAGAGCCCCAGTGGATGCTGGATTGGCGTCTTGAGGCCTATGAGCGTTGGTTGCAGAAAGAAGAGCCAACTTGGGCAATGGTAGATTATCCCGAAATCGATTTTCAGGATCAATACTATTACGCGCGCCCCAAATCGATGGAAGTCAAACCCAAATCGTTAGACGAAGTCGATCCTAAGCTTTTGGCAACATACGAAAAGCTTGGTATCCCACTGAAAGAGCAAATGATTTTGGCCGGCGTCGAAGGTGCTGAGGATATGCCAGCCGAAGGTCGCAAAGTTGCGGTTGACGCGGTTTTTGATTCTGTGTCCGTCGGGACAACCTTCCAAGCTGAGCTGAAAAAGGCGGGCGTTATTTTCTGCTCCATTTCAGAAGCGATCAAAGAACACCCGGAATTGGTCAAGAAATACCTTGGTACTGTTGTTCCAGTATCCGATAACTTCTACGCGACGCTGAATTCGGCCGTATTCTCAGACGGATCGTTTGTATACGTGCCACCGGGTGTACGTTGTCCGATGGAACTGAGCACATATTTCCGTATTAACGCGGAAAACACAGGCCAGTTCGAGCGCACTCTGATCATTGCGGATAAAGGTAGCTATGTCAGCTATTTGGAAGGCTGTACCGCTCCGGCACGCGATATTGCGCAGCTGCACGCCGCTGTGGTTGAGATCATCATCGAAGAAGATGCAGAAGTAAAATATTCAACAGTTCAGAACTGGTATCCCGGTGATGAGAACGGCAAAGGCGGCATTTATAACTTTGTGACCAAACGTGCGGATTGCCGTGGTGATCGTGCCAAGATCATGTGGACTCAAGTTGAAACCGGGTCGGCCGTGACTTGGAAATATCCATCGTGCATTCTGCGTGGCAACGAGAGCCAAGGTGAGTTCTATTCAATCGCGATTGCGAACAATATGCAGCAAGCTGATACAGGCACCAAGATGATCCATCTCGGTAAAGACACCAAGAGCCGTATCGTTTCCAAAGGGATCAGCGCAGGGAAAGCGCAGAACACCTATCGCGGGCTTGTCTCCATGCACCCTAAAGCCAAGAATGGCCGGAATTACACGCAGTGTGACTCGTTGTTGATTGGCGACAAATGCGGGGCTCATACGGTTCCGTACATCGAAGTCAAAAATAACTCGGCCCGTGTCGAACACGAAGCAACCACGTCCAAAGTGGATGACGATCAGCTGTTCTATTGCCGCTCACGGGGAATGGACGAGGAAGAGGCCGTTGCCTTGGTCGTAAACGGGTTCTGTAAAGACGTGTTGCAGGCGTTGCCGATGGAATTCGCCATGGAAGCACAGCAGCTGGTTGCGATCTCGCTCGAAGGGTCGGTTGGATGATCCTCTGCGGGCTGCGTTTTCAGGAGCCGGTGAGACCGGTCAAGGGGGTCCTGTGACTGCCCTATCTGAAACCATGACCCGCCCAAAATTGACAATGCCGCCGGCTGAATCGGCGGCATTGCAAATGGCCTATGAAGAATCAGAAGTGATCCTTGAATATGGATCTGGTGGATCCACGGTACTGGCCTCGGAACTAGCAGGAAAACACGTCACCTCGGTCGAAAGTGACCGAGACTGGGCCAACATGATGAAACAATGGTTTAAGGCGAACCCACCGGCGCAAGGCACCGAAATTGACATTTCTTGGGTCGATATTGGACCCACACGCGATTGGGGCCACCCTGAGACCGACGATTATTGGCGGACCTATCCTAATTACCCATTGGGCGTTTGGGAACGTGATGACTTTCGTCACCCTGATGTTGTTCTGGTCGATGGCCGCTTTCGGACTGGCTGCGCACTGGCAACTGCTTTCAATATCACTCGTCCCGTCACGTTGCTGTTCGATGATTATGCAGCTCGCAAATGGATGCACCGCGTCGAAGAGTTTTTAGGCACACCCACCATCATTGGACGCCTCGGCGTTTTTGATGTTGAACCCACAACTATCCCGGCCAATCGCCTGACCAAGGTGATCCGGCAAATGACGCAACCGTAGGTGCGATGAGTATGGGCGAGACTGTTCAAAATGCAGGGCCGTTGCGGTTGTACTGGTGGCGAGGCGAACCGAATTTCGGCGACGTGCTGTCCTCGGTGATCGTTGCGCATGTGTCTGATCGAAAGATTGCACACGGGGGCCCTTTGGATTGTGATATGCTTGGCATTGGATCGTTAATTCAAGTCATGCGCAGAAATCACACCGAAGCTAGGGCAGGTGGTTTTAAACCTTGGATCTGGGGGGCAGGGTTGTTGCACCCCGTGCCACGTGATTTCTTGAAACATGTTCGCGTTGCGCTTGTACGTGGACCAATCACAGCGGCGCTGCTTGGGCTGCGTCGAACTGAATTTGGTGATCCAGGGCTATTGGCATCAAAGGTTTTGCGTGAGCGCACAGGTAGGAATGATCGTGTCGCACTGGTGCCCCATCATAGCCAAATGGACGATCCTGAGATTGCACGCCTCGCGCAGGATGAACCAGCGTTGCAAGTTATTGATGTGGCACAAAGTCCAGAAACGGTTTGTCGTCAAATTGCGCAGTGCCGGCATGTGATTTCGGCTAGCCTGCATGGCTTGATCGTAGCGGATTCTTACGGTGTTCCAAACACTTGGCTAAGCCCTGGCAAGCAATCGCATCTGAAATATCACGATTATGCAGCTTCAATTGGTCGTCCGATGATCAATCCGATTCAACTGACCGACATACCAGAATTGCTGCAGTCATTGAAAGACAATGATGGTCTTATCTATCGTGACGGGGTTGCCCGTGCGTGTGACGACCTGATCAACACCTTCCCGGCGTCTTTAGGGACGTCAGTAAATACCGCCTAACTTAGGTTATGGCTTGAAAAGAAACGAGGAAAAAATGCTCGATATCAAAAACTTGCACGTGAAACTTGAAGATGAGGAAAAACAGATCCTCAAAGGTGTTGACCTGAAAGTTGGTGCCGGTGAAGTGCATGCGATCATGGGCCCGAACGGGTCTGGAAAATCAACTCTCAGCTATGTTTTGTCCGGTCGTGATGGCTACGAAGTGACCGATGGATCCGCTCATTTGGATGATCAAGACTTGCTGGATCTGGAACCAGAGGAACGCGCAGCAGCGGGTTTGTTCCTTGCTTTCCAATACCCAGTTGAGATCCCTGGCGTCGGCAACATGACGTTCCTGCGGACGGCGGTAAACGCGCAGCGCAAGGCCCGTGGCGAAGAAGAGCTGAGCGCGGCTGATTTCCTAAAAATCGTACGCGAGCGGGCCAAGTCACTCAAGATCAATGCAGACATGCTTAAGCGGCCGGTCAACGTTGGTTTTTCAGGTGGTGAGAAAAAGCGTAACGAGATTCTGCAGATGGCGATGCTAGAACCAAAGATGTGCATTTTGGACGAAACAGACTCAGGTCTGGACGTAGATGCAATGAAATTGGTCTCTGAAGGCGTGAACGCGTTGCGGGACGAGGGTCGTAGCTTCCTCGTTATTACTCACTATCAGCGTTTGTTGGACCACATTAAACCAGACGTCGTTCACATCATGGCCAATGGTCGTATCGTGAAGTCGGGCGGACCAGAATTGGCTCTGGAAGTTGAACACAACGGTTATGCCGACATTTTGGCTGAGGTGGGCTAATGGCACTTCCCGAACTGAAACAAACGGCTACCGAGGCCCGGTTGGCCACGATGGAGTTCCCAAATGCTGGCTGTACCAGAGCGGCCCGAGAGGCGGCAGTGGCCCGCGTGCGCAAAATGGGGCTTCCAGATCGCCGGGACGAGTATTGGAAATACACCCGTCCCGACACCCTCGTGCAACCCGTAGCCCCAGAGGCTGCTGTTTTTGAACACGATGAAGCGATGATGTTCAGCACCTTTGATCGGTTGAAGATTGTTTTCGTGGATGGAATCTTTGATCCTGAAGTGTCAGATGATCTGTCGCTTGAGGGTGTTGAAATTGACCGACTAGAAGACATCTGTTGTACCGACATCCATTGGGCAAAAGACCTGTATGGCGTATTGGAAGAGCGCGGACAATCGCCCGTTCAGCGTCCCTTGGCAGCATTGAATACTGCATTCGCCGCGGATGGTGTTGCGATCCATGTAACAGGTAAACCAAGCAAGCCAATCAGCTTGATCTATGTTCATAAAGATACCGCTTCGGACGCCACTCTGCATCATGTAGTGCGTGTAGAAACAGGTGCCGAAGTGACCATTCTTGAGAACGGTCCAGCGGCATCACGGTTCAACAAGTGCATGGAAATTGACATCGCCGATGGTGGTAAATTGCACCATATTCGTGCGCAGGGCCGCGACCACGAACGCCGTGCCGTTACGCACATGTTTGCGCGGTTGGGCACAGAGTCAGTCTTCAAGAGCTTTACGCTGACCGTCAACGGTGTCCTGACCCGCAATGAATGCGTTATCGAATTGACCGGTGATGATGCGGTGGCGCATGTGGCAGGTGCCTGCGTTGGTGATGGTGATTTTCTGCATGATGACACAGTGTTCGTGACACATGATGCAGTGAATTGTGAAAGCCGTCAGGTCTTTAAAAAAGTTCTGAGAAACGGGGCAACTGGCGTTTTCCAAGGCAAAATCCTTGTGAAAGCTGGCGCTCAGAAAACAGACGGGTACCAGATTAGCCAATCGCTCTTGCTGGATGACGACAGTCAGTTTTTGGCCAAGCCTGAACTCGAAATTTACGCGGACGATGTTGCGTGTTCTCACGGGTCAACATCCGGTGCGATTGATGAAACTGCGTTGTTTTATCTGAGGTCTCGCGGTGTGCCACATTCCGAAGCCATCGATCTGCTGACATTGGCCTTCCTTGCGGAAGCTGTCGAAGAAATCGAAGACGACGCTTTGGCTGAGGACATCGTAGCGCGGCTTGAAGCCTGGCTTAAACGTCGAAGCTGATGCCGGTAACAACGGATATTTTGGCGACGTATCGGGGTCCCGGACGCGTCATCAACCGCTTGCTTGAAATGGGGCAGCGCGAAGATCGCGCGCTGGCTATTTTGATGGCAGGCTGCAGCATGGTGTTCGTCGCCCAGATGCCACGCTTGGCCCGCGAGGCACACTTGACTGGACAAGAGTTGAACATGCTTTTGGGTGGGGCGTTGTTGGGGTGGGTCATTATTGCGCCTTTGATGTTTTACATCATCGCGGCCGTTAGCCACATCGTGGCGCAAATCTTTGGCGGGCGAGGCGAATGGTATGGGGCGCGACTAGCCTTGTTCTGGGCGTTGCTTGCAGCGTCACCCTTATTGTTGTTGCAGGGTTTGGTTGCGGGGTTCATCGGTCCGGGAACGGAATTGAATATTGTTGGCGGACTTTGGGTTGCGGTCTTCAGTTGGTTTTGGATATCAGGTTTGCGACAGGCAGAAAGGTCTCGGGCATGACACTTCCAAATCTTGGTTCATTGGCCTTGTTGACGATCAAGCAACCTGCTCAAGCAGCTAAAGTCATCCTGACTTTGAATGTTGGCAGGGATGTGTTGTGGATTGCTCTTGCTTTAGCGGTGGTGCTGAACACGCTGATCTTTTCACTGTCTAATATAGTCTTGCCAACTGGGCCGTCGCCAATTCCGGGGTTGCTAGACAATCCCGTCTTTTACGGTGGGTTTGTCGGTGGCGGATTGGTTCTAACGATCTTCTCCCTCCATCGTGTTGGTCGGATGCTTGGCGGAACTGGATCGTTCGATGACGTTATGATCCTGATGGTCTGGATGCAATTTTTGCGGGTGACGGTACAGGCGCTGGCTTTGCTTCTGGTTCTCACGATACCAATTTTATCGGTTTTTCTGATATTCGGTGCTACCATCGTTGGGTTGTTTATCTTTCTACATTTTATAGATCAGGCACATCGCCTCGGCTCTATGATGCGCGCTGGTGGGGTTTTGCTGGCGTCCCTGTTTGCGATTGCTGCTACGTTTTTCATTCTTCTGTCCCTCATCGGAGGGCCGATAATGGGTTCTACTCCTTATGTATGATGTCCAAAAAATCCGGGCTGATTTCCCAATTCTTTCACGAGAAGTGAACGGGAAGCCTTTGACTTACCTAGATAATGGGGCTTCGGCGCAAAAGCCGCAGGTGGTTATCGATGCCGTCACCCAAGCCTATTCGATGGAATATTCCAACGTCCACCGGGGCTTGCATTTTCTTTCGAATCTAGCCACGGACAAATATGAATCCGTACGCGGAAAAATCGCCACGTTCCTGAACGCCTCAGACGAATCCGAAATTGTTCTGAATTCAGGGACCACCGAGGGTATCAATCTGGTTGCTTATGGCTGGGCCATGCCCAGGATGGAGGCTGGTGATGAGATTATCCTGAGTGTCATGGAGCACCACGCTAATATTGTTCCCTGGCATTTCCTGCGTGAACGTCAGGGTGTGGTGCTTAAGTGGGTTGATGTCGATGCTGAGGGTAACTTAGATCCCCAAGCGATTTTAGACGCGATAACTCCGCGAACCAAATTGATTGCTGTGACACAGTGTTCCAACGTTCTGGGAACAGTGGTTGACGTCAAGGCGATCACGAATGGTGCGCATGCTCAGGGTGTTCCTGTTCTGGTGGATGGCAGTCAGGGTTCGGTTCATATGCCTGTGAATGTCACGGATATCGGATGCGACTTCTACGCGATCACGGGTCACAAGCTTTATGGACCGTCCGGTTCAGGTGCGATTTATATCAAGTCCGAACGAATGGCGGAAATGCGCCCCTTTATTGGTGGCGGTGATATGATCCGCGAAGTTTCCAAAGATGCGGTAACTTACAACGATCCCCCAATGAAATTCGAAGCAGGGACACCGGGTATTGTTCAAACCATAGGGTTTGGTGTTGCGTTGGATTACTTGATGGACCTTGGGATGCAAAACGTTGCCGCGCATGAGGCAATGCTAAGGGATTACACCGTTTCGCGTTTGAATGGTTTGAACTGGCTTCATGTTCAGGGCACGACCCATGACAAAGCTGCTATATTCAGCTTTACGTTGGACGGTGCCGCACATGCCCATGACATTTCAACAATTCTGGACAAAAAGGGAGTGGCTGTTCGGGCTGGACATCACTGCGCGGGTCCGTTGATGGATTTCTTAGGTGTGACAGCAACGTGTCGGGCCAGCTTTGGCTTGTATAACACCAAAGCTGAGGTCGACACTCTGATTGATGCGCTCGAGCTTGCGCACGACCTGTTTGCTTAGTCACATCAAAAACATCCAGAAAAGGCATTGAATTTTGGCTTTTCTGATTGCGGTATCTGTGCTGGTATTTTATAGCCCGAACCATGGTATCCTTGCAGGGCGAACCCGCTCAGAAGGTCCGAGAGAATAATGCGGTCCAGTAGCTCAGCTGGATAGAGTGTCGCCCTCCGAAGGCGAAGGCCATAGGTTCGAATCCTATCTGGACCGCCATTGTTCTATAGAGTTGCCCTCAACCAGTTACTGAATTCCCATATAGATGGGTGGTTTTGGCTGAGGCTCTTGTTCTATCCGCACCACTAATTTGCACTGCAGCTAGAAAGGTTTGGAGTGGATTGCCTCGTGGTGTCCAAAACGTGGGAATTGTACCATACAGTGGACCTGACAAGCGTTTTGAGGGGCGGCCAGTAGCCACTGTTTAGCCGGAACGCATATGCAGGCGAAACAGATACGCACGTGCAACATTCTAACGGTTGAAGGGCCAACTAACATGCAACTTCTTAGTCGCATCTGACTGACACAATACCTGTGGAGCCCAACACCAAATACGCTGTACAATGATAGCCAATCTACAACATCCGTTCCAAGGTTACGGTGAAATGGTGTGTTTGGTAGAATGTGATTTGTTAATCTCTGCTGAGTTTGAGAACCAGCCAAGCGTCGAACACGATGGCGGGTGCATTCGAACTGTTAAGGTTCCAATTATGCGAAAAAAAACGTTTTCACAGGACGCCTGTGGCGCCTGATTGGGGTGTAGGGCCATGACTTTATGTTGCTCATAAAGCCCATAACAGCCTGTTTGGATATAACATCGAAGTCGTAATGAAGCACCGGATTAGGGCATAGCTAAGGCTAGTCAAAATCAAACGCGAAACGCGTTTAGTTGGAAAGAACCTGTCTATTGAAAATAGTCCTAGCTTAGTTGGTTGTGCATGTTTCAACACAGGAAGGTATGTCTTGCATATTCGCGGTCAAAGCCATTGGGGCGAGAAAGAAGGCACAGAGCATCCGGTGCCTAGCTATAACGCCCCTCGGGTTAAGATCAATGGAGTCAAAGAGCTACGCCGCAGAGCGAACAATTTGTTTGGCTTAGATCAAATCATGAAAGACCTTGGACGAAGGTTTCCTGTGTGCAAATTCAAATCAACCAGATCCGCGATTTTCTCGCTTGGTTTAGGCTGCTGTTGGTGTCAAAAAATCAACAGCACAGAACGCATTTATAGGTTCAAGAATCTAAAACCATTTGTTTTCTAGGTCTTTGGTGCACAAATCGACTGATGGGATGCAGTTTATGAAACCTGCGTGATGGCGCGAAGGCACGAGCAGTTTGGCTCTTACGTGTTTCAAGACCACAAACTTAAAAGCCGACGTTGGTATTTCAGCGCCGCGCGGGTCATATTCGACCCATTTTCCTATGGAGAATCGCGAAACAACGTCCTGAAAGCTTGGTATGACCCCTGTGTCTTCCACGAGGTAACGGCCTCCCTCGCATGGTATGCAGGTAAACGCCTGCGGGGCAGTAGACACACATATCTGACGTGTAAGTGATGGGAGGGGAGTTCGAAAGATAACTCGCAGAGGTCCAAACCCGCATGTTCCCCCTCAACCGCCACACAGCGCTTGGCCTATCTGGCAACGGGGAAACCGGGTGAATCCCTTTGGGAAACAGGTAAGAACGGCCTGCAACTAATCTGTGCAATAAGGCAACTTATATTAAGAATCCTGAATGGATCATCCAAAAATTGATCTGAATCAAGCGATACCGGGGATATTTGTTTTAATATTATGTTAATTGGCTCTTTGGGGGAGGTGTCATGGGTAAACTAACACGAATGCAGTTTGGGTCGGTGAAAAATAGGCTGAACATTTTCTGGCTAGGGCAGTTGGCTCGCCGCCTTTGTTCGGCACGTGAAGGTTTCCGGACTGCTTCCTTTAAACACCAGCATCTTTTTGCATCCGCGTTAGTGTTAAACCTGGGATGCATCAGTGCTGATGCGGCAGGCACATTTTACAAAGGATCAAATATAGGAATGGCTGCTTGGGAAATGCCCTACGAAATTCAATACGTGCATAACGGTCAGAGCGATCTGGACGCTGATGCGATTTCTTTGGCACAAAGGCATGCCAAAGTGATTACAGCCGCGATTGCGGATGGGGGTGTCGATGCTTCTCAGATAGATATGTCGGTTGTCTTCGCGGACGCATTCACTGATGCGGATTTAGGACCTATTCCGTGGCCGCCTTTAGGCGAGACTATAATATCGCCGTGGTTGGCGATGACCAAGACGGGATCTGACACAATTCGATTGACACTTTTTGTGTCAGATTTACGTGTGATTGCGGACAGTGCGCTGCGTGACCGAGGGGCAGCGCCGACAAGCTATCAGACGGGGCCAGAATGGGCGGCGATGCCGTACACTTGCCTAGCCCAAGCCACTGAAGAATATGTGACACAGGTCACTTCAGAACGCATATCGGAGCAAATCAAGATCAGCACCGATTGCGTACCAAAAAGCTTTGCCTCTCATCTTCTGTGGCTGTTTCAATCAGCACCTCAAAATTTCTTTGCTCCGTTCGAAATATCCGTGATGGGCCGGATTGAAACTGAGCGTTACGAGAGCATGAAGTTCTACGAACGATTGTACGTCGGATTAATCCGGTCTGGGATTTCAGCTTTGAACCACGAGGCTGGCACCGAATTGACCTGGTGGCACAAAGCCCTGCGCGAAGCCACCAGCTAATTTAGACCGCCTTTCGGTACCTGGTGTCGAAGGGCAATAAAACCAAAAATCTGTTGGTGCGGCAGCGTTGCCCCACATTTTTAAGGGAAAGGGACTTTCCATGACCATTGAAACAGTTTTATCACATACAACATTCGTTGGTTACACAGCAGCGCAGCAGGCGACGCTTGAGGCCGCGTTACGAGGCATGTACTCGGGTTCGGCCACAGGTAAAACTCTGCTCGACAACGTTTCAGCTGCTTTGCCTCTCAACATCAAATTTGTGAATGGAAAGGCGCAAGCCTTTAGAGGCACCGGTAGGGTTGAGTTTGATTTTGCCGCCGTTGAAGATCTTTCTTATTTCGACGCCAATGGCAAAGGTGTGCAAGTCGAGATCGAACATGTGCTGCGTCACGAGCTGGTACATGCACTTGAATCTTTATCTGATACGCCAAGAGGCACCGCGAGCACAGATAATGCCAAGGGACCGACATTGGTGTTCGAAAAGGCAATCAATGATCAGCTCTCATTGCCTAACCGGCTATCCTATGAAGGTGTAGATATCGATACTGCGATCGTACCGGGCACCGAATATACCGGTGGAGCGGCCATTGATATCGCTCTTGCGCGTTCGGGGAACGAAGATACGTCTGCCAACAATCCCGCTACCAAAGATTTACTTTGGGGGCGTGGCAATGGCAGCAATTACTTCAAGTCTGGTGATGGTACAGATTTTCTTTACGGTAATGGCGGTAACGATGTGCTCGAGGGCGGTGGTCAAAATGACTCTGTCAATGGTGGCGCCGGAACAGACCGTGCAGTTTTCAGTGGCAAGTGCGAGGATTATTCCTTCACAAGCAATGCGGATGGAACGATCACGGTAACCGACATCCGTGCGGGTAGCCCCGATGGTACTGATACCCTGAAAGATGTGGAATTCGCTCGATTTTCGGATGGCGAGATAGACCTTACAACAGGTGAATTTGCCTGCCCTGGGCAAAATGTTGTCATCGTGATTGACCGGACCGGTTCGATGAACAACGATATCGCAGCTGCCAAGGCCGCAGCCATTGAAATTGCAAATGCTCTGTTTGGCACCACGGAAAAGCCGGTGGCAAGTACGCTGGCTATCGTCACCTACTGGGATAGCAATACTGTAACCAATCTCAGCTTTACCAAGCAAGCCAGTGTGGCAGACCGTAAGGCCGCAGCGCTCGCTGCGCTCGACGCTCTTTCAACGTCAACGCAAGGTGGTACGGAAAACCTCAATACGGCCCTACTGCACGCACTTAACGGCAATGCCGGAACTTGGGATATTGGCAACAAATCTAACAAAATCATCGTATTCACGGATGAGGACGCGGACGATCCAGAATTGCGCGCGCAAGTTGTTGCAAAATCGTTGAGTGGGGATATTGCAATTGATCCGTCTGGCTTGTCAGGTGCCTCATCAACAGCCGGCGCAGGTGCGCCAGCAGGATCGGCTAGCTTTGTAGACTATAATGACAAGCCCTTCTCAGATCCCTATGGCCCAAGTCCGCTACAGATCCTCCCAGTTGTGATTGGCAACTCCAGCACTGCCAATGCCGACCTCGAAGCCCTTGCAGATCAAACCAACGGGCAAGTTTTTAATGCCTCATCAAGTGATCCGTCACAGGCTGCTCAGAACGTGATCGCGGCGATCAATGCAAGTTCGGGCACGGATGGCCCGGACTCTCTGACTGGTGACGCTATGGCCAACTCAATTGGCGGCCTAGGCGGGAATGATACCATCGACGGGTTAGGAGGCAACGATACTCTGTCGGGTGGCGAAGGGGATGACCTCCTGAGCGGTGGCGAAGGCGACGACAGCCTTCGCGGTAACGCCGGCTATGATACCATTGATGGCGGCGCAGGCGATGATACGGCAATCGTCAATGCAAACAGAGGGGACGTCAATGTTGTCGGTTCTACCGATCCAGTCGTCATTCAAAGCGCTGACGGTGATGTTACAATCCGGAACGTTGAGAATGTAAGGTTCCTTGATGGGACTGTCGCTTTTGCAAATCTTGACAGTTTGGCGGGCACCAACACTTTCGGCAGCGCCGGAGATGATTTGATGCAGGGTGATGAACTCTCCAATCGGCTCTGGGGGCGTGGTGGCAACGACACCTTAGAGGGGTTGGGCGGCAACGATACACTGAACGGCGGCTTGGGCAATGACATGGTCAACGGCGGCGCGGGCGCGGATGAATTGTCAGGTGGTGGAGGCAACGATACCCTTGATGGTGGCGCGGACAACGATACCGTCGTCATAGATGCTACACGTCAAAACGCTGTTGTCGATGGCCCCGAAGGTCAGCTCAGTATCCAGACGGACCAAGGTACTGTCACTTTAAGGAACATCGAGAACGTTCGGTTTACAGATGGGAGCATGTCTATCGCGGATGTCGCTGCATTGCGGGATCAGACAATCCTTGGCACACCGAACAACGACACTTTGGCGGGCGGCTACGGTGATGATACGGTATCGGGCTTGGACGGTGACGACCTGATTGAAGGTGGTTTCGGCAATGATGAGCTTCTCAGTGGAGGTGGCCAGGACACCCTGCTTGGCGGAGATGGCAACGATGTGCTGCGTGTTTCCGAAACACGTGCGACAACGGAAATCGGCGATACCGTAAGCAATCCAGTAGCAAGCCCAATGGCCCTGCCGTCGAACTGGTCGCTTGCTCCGTTTTCAGATGTCGAAAATCCAACCACTGTGCCGAACCAAACACTTGTCATTACTGGATCAAGGGATACCCACGAAGCATTCCAATTTGACGCAACAGCAGGTCAGCAATGGACCTTTGATGTTGATGGGGCGGACTATGATACTCGGTTGACCCTCTATGACTCTGCCGGGGTGCAAATCACCACGAACGACGACAGCAGCGCCTCAACCGGAGCCGGCGGATCCACGAGCGGGCGGGATTCGTTCATACAATACGATTTCACTGCTGACGGCACCTATATTATCGCATTGCACCCATACTCCAGCGGTCCAATTTCAAACACCCAGACCGCAACGTTGAATATCTCGGCCACGGGAATAACGATACCGCCTTCCTCCACAACCGATATGAACCAACTTGACGGTGGTTCCGGTGACGACACTCTGATCGCGGGTTCCGGTGATGAGACTTTGATAGGCGGGCTCGGCGATGATTCACTTTCCGGCGGTTCTGGTGATGACACGGCAGTTTTGAACACATCTCAAGCAAATGTCATTGGCCAAACGGTTACAGGTGGCATCCAACTGACGTCCTCCGAAGGCGTTGACTTCCTAGCGTCAGATATTGAGAGGGTCCAATTCAATGATGGGACGCTAACACTTGCTGCTGCAGGGGCTCTCATGGGTACAATCCCCAGCATCGTCAACGGCACCGACGCCGGTGAAAACGTGAATGGGACGACAGCGGCAGAGGTCGTGAACGGGCTGGGAGGCGCTGATTGGATCTCACCAGGTGGTGGGTCAGACACTGTGGATGGTGGAGGTGGCAACGACATGCTCAGCTTCTTCAACCTACCAGACACACCAGGACGTACAAACACGGAATATCGCCTCGAAATTGATATGGAAGCGGGCACCGCTGTCAGCCACGACGGAATGGAACGTATTATGTTCCAAAATATAGAACGTTTGACGGCCACGGTTTTTGCAGACCGCATCCACGGAACGTCAGGTGACGACTCTATTCGAGGCTTGGGTGACTATGACTGGATCGTTGCCTCCGAGGGACGGGATACGATCGATGGCGGCACCGGACAGGACATGATTTCGTTCCTCGAATGGATGAACACAGCTGCCAACGTCATCGGTGATGCGTTCACCGAAACTGGCGCTCCCCCCTCAGGCACACAAGCTACTGGTGTTGTTGTGAATCTGGAAAACCCCTCAGAAAATACAAACCTAGCGTCGGGCTTAACACTGAACAGTGTTGAGCGAGTGACGGGTTCAGGGCGTCAGGACGTGTTTTACGGCGACGCGAACCAAAACGACTTCCGGGGCCTTGGCGATTTTGACTGGTTCGTATCTTCCGATGGTGGTCGTGAACGGTATTTCGGTGGCGACGGCGTGGACACGGTCACTTATTTCAACGCGCCGGGGGCGGTGACAGCCAGTCTTCGAAATGGGGCCACGGTCAATGGCGGCGAAACGGGCTACGGTACTCAAGGTTGGGCGGCAAGGGACTTGTACTTTGAAGTCGAAAACCTTGTTGGGTCTGAGTTTGACGACAACCTAACGGGTTCGAACGAGCGCAACCAGTTGTCAGGATTGGACGGAGATGATTTCTTGTTCGGATATGGCAATGTCGATTATCTCAAAGGGGGCGCTGGTAACGATACGATCAATGGCGGTGGATCTTCGGATTATGCTCTTTTTGATGGGAACAGGGCCGACTACACGCTTACGAGGACCGCAGCGAACCAAGTGTCGGTTAGTGGGGCGGATGGAAATGACAGCTTAATCGACGTGGAGTATTTCCGATTTGACGACATGGATGTAACGATTTGGGATCTGGCTTTGGTCTAAGAGCTGAACGCACATCCGCACAGCACGACAGAACGTATCGAGATTCAGAAGTTTCCGGCGTCCCAAATTTGGGACGCCGGAAGCGTTTGAGCGTTGAAACAGCTTTGGCTTGGTTGTTTGGCTGCGCTGTTGTTTCGCCGGTAGGATGTCCCAAAGCCATCGGATGCTTGGCACGCAAATAGTGCATCTTTTGGACCGTCTGAATTACACTTTGGAATCCAAGGTGACTAGATAGGAATCCAAGGTGACTAGATGCTTGGACCGTTTTTGCTCGGCCTGATCTCAGGTCGAACTCCTGGCTGAGTGGCAATGATTTCACGAACGAAAAAACCTGAACCAATTGTTCAATTAGAAAAGCCAGCGTTGGCAGTGAGAAGATTCTAGAATGGAAGAAAAGAGGCGATTCCTTGAACAAATCACTTATATTTCAGCCTATTCTTCATATTTTTAAAAAACCTGATACAAATAGATTCATGGAACAAAGAGGGCGCCATGAACGCAATAGCTAAAATAACACGAGGGGTCGGCGTCGCGCTGAGCGACGGAAGGGTAAAAGGTATCTTGGCCTTTACTGTTGGCATGATTTGTTGGGCGTCGATCTTTTATCGATATGTAGAAGGCTGGAGTTGGCTTGATTCTGTGTACTTTTCTGTCGTGACTATTTCGACTGTGGGGTTTGGTGATTTTTCCCCCGAAACGGCGGCTGGTAAGATCTTTACCATGTTCTACATTATTGTCGGTCTGGGTGTCTTTGTGACGGCAGCCACCACAGTTGCAGACGCGATCCTGTCTCAAGAGGAAGACGAATAAAATACAGAACTGACGTCAGTTTTACCTTGCTGTTTTCTAACGTCCGTCGATGGTTTCATCGTCCCAAAAACGATGATTTTATGCTATTCGATTTCGCCCTAGACCTGATGTAAAAATGCAAAAAATCAAAAGCATATACATATCAAGGTTTTTGAGTGTAACATTTAGAAAACAATGTTCTGGAGGGACGGAATGGAAAAGACCCAAGACGCTAAGATCATCGATCTCGCAATACGCCTGCTGTTCCTTGGATTATTTCTCTATAGCGCGCTTGCAATGGTCGCGCCGCTTGCCAGCGTGGTCATTTGGGCGGCGATTTTGTGCGTTGCCCTTTACCCTGCATTCGATTGGCTTCAAGGAAAACTGGGCGGGCGCAAATCGCTGGCTACAACGATTTTAGTCTTGCTTGGACTTTTACTTACATTAGGCCCGGTTGCAACTGCGGTCTCAGGGGCCGCCGAGCTTGGATCAGAATTTGCTGAACAGGCCGCAAGCGGAGAGTTGAAAGTTCCACCCGCACCAGAGGGGCTTAAGGAATTTCCGTTGGTCGGCAGCAAGGTGTCCGATGTCTGGACAATGTTTGAAAGCAACCTAAGCGGTGCGCTTGCAAAATATGGCGCTCAAATTCTGGAAGTCACCAAATCGCTCTTTGGGAAAGTCTTAGGAATTGGGATCGGCCTACTTGGGCTGGCGTTGTCGGTTATCATCATGGGCGCTCTGTTTTCTCCCGGACCGCAAGTGGTTCAGGGGCTGCAGCGGTTTGCAGATCGCGTGTTTGCGCCGCGTGGCAGTGAGTTTGTTACATTGGCCGGTGCGACTATCCGGAATGTGACCAAAGGCGTGATCGGGGTCGCCGCAATTCAAGCCTTTGTCGTTTGGGCATTGCTTGCTGTGTTCGGGATCTCATCTGCGGCGACGTTGGCGTTTGTGAGCCTCATCCTGTCAATCGTACAGATTGGACCCGGTTTGGTTCTGATACCAGTGATCATCTACGCATGGAGTTCGATGTCTGGAGGCGCGGCGCTTGCGTTTACAGTGCTTGCTGTCCCTACGATGATCATGGACAGTTTCCTGCGTCCGGTGTTCATCTCAAAAGGGCTGGAAACACCGATGCTTGTCATTCTGATTGGCGTTCTTGGCGGAATGATGGCCTATGGTCTGATCGGGATATTCATGGGGCCAGTCTTGTTCGCGGTCTTCTATGAGTTGTTCAAAGTCTGGATCGATGAGTCGCCAGAGGCCGAAACCCCTGCCGAGGGAGCGGCAGAATGAGGAAGACGATTTGGACGACACTTGCGGTCATTCTGTTTTTCCTTGTCTGGTATCTGGTTGCGGACCGCAAAACTCCCTTTACCGGCAATGCCAGAGTTAAGGCTATTGCGACCCAGATAGTACCACAGGTGACGGGCACTGTGACCGAGGTTCTGGTGGAAAACGGACAGATTGTTAACGCAGGCGATGTGTTGCTGCGTATTGATCGGCGTCCATACGAGATTGAAAAATCCAAGGCCGAAGCTGACCTCGAGGCCGCAACGCAGGACGTTGGGGCATCTTCGGCCGAAGTCAGCGGCGCGCAGGCCAAGTTGGCCCGAGCGCAGAGTGATCTCGATACCATGCGCATTCAAACGGAACGTGTGTTCGCGCTTGAGAAGAAAGGGTTGATCGCCCTCACACGCGCAGATGACGCGCGTGGTCAACTGGCTGAATCCGAGGCTAATCTGGAAAATGCCAAGGCTGATCTGGAAAAAGCAAAACAAAGACTAGGGTCAAAAGGGCAGGACAATCCAAAGATTCAGCGTGCTCTTGCCGCATTGGCCGATGCGGAACTGAACCTTGAGTGGACGGAATTGCGTGCCCCGGCGACAGGGGTCGTGTCTAACCTGCTCATTGCGCCGGGCACCTATGCACGGTCAGGTCAGGATCTGCTGACATTCCTTGATGCAACGGACATTTGGATCGAAGCATATTTCACCGAAAACAACCTTGGTCGTGCCGGAGTGGGGTCGCCTGTTGATGTGGTTTTGGATATGCACCCGGGCCAGATCATACCAGGTGTCATCGAAAGTTTTAGTTCTGCCGTATCAATGAGCGGTGGAGACGTGCCGGGCCAATTGGCCAGCCCGCCGAGCACCAAAGGGTTCTTGCGCGAACCAGAGCGGTTCCCAGTGCGTATTGTGTTGCCAGGATACGAGGCCGGAAACGCTGACGATGATCTGAGGTTTCAATTGAACGGCCAGGCTGATGTGATCATGTATCTCAGCGACAACTCTTTGTTGAACTTGGTTGGACGCGCCTACATCCGCGTGGTTTCAATTCTGTCTTATGCGTATTGAAGATCGCCGATCAGTTCTGAGGCTCGCAATCGGCGTTACGGGCCTTTTTTCCCTTGGCTTGCTGTTGGGGTGGCCGCTTTCTGTCATCGGGGCGGTATTTGCAGCGTTGTTTCTGCAAGCACCCAACGCATTGCCATTGGCCGCATTCGGAAAACTGTTCGTATTCTCGATCGGATTGATGTTCGTTTCGTTTGTATTGGCGTCTATCACCGCGCCTTATCCGGCTGTGTTTCTCATTCTGGTGGCAAGTGCGATCATTTTATCGTTTGTTTGGTCTGTGTCAGGGGCCGGAGTTTTACCGGGTGTCATCGCCTTGATGGGCGCGCTGATGATCCCCAATCTTGTCTTACAATCATCGGATCTTGCATTTGTCCTGGTGCTCTGGATTCCGGCAAATCTGTTTCTAGCCGGGTTTGCTTCCACCTTAATGTTTGTACTCATTCCTGCTGCACCACCTACCAATGCTCAGAAAAAAGCGGCTGCCGCAGCGCAGGACTTTGACCCATATCGGCGTATTGTCAGGATGTCGCTGGTCACGGTTCCGTTTGCGTTGGTGTTCTTTTTGTCCGGTGCGTCAGCCTTGCTGGTATTGTTTTTTGTGGCCTTGTTGAGCCAGCAGCTTGCCGCCTTGCCTGCAGCAGGGAAAGCTGTTGCCAAGGCGATGTTGACAGCAAACCTATTAGGTGCAGCAGTTTCGATAGTCTGTTACGAGATCAATGTCATTGCACCGGTCATCATGACGCCAATCCTCCTTTGCTTTTTCTTTTGCTTGTCATTGGGAGCGCTTGGTAAATCTCAAAACTTATTCGCATCCGCTGCGGGTTCGGCAATTACGACTGCTTTGGTTGTTTATGGCGGCTCAATTGCACCCTTCTCAGACGATGCAGACGTCAAAAGTATCACGCGTGTTCTGCAGGTTGCCAGTGCCTCGATTTTTGTGATCGTGGCTTACGTGGTTGTTGACGAGTTTTGGCCGGAAAGAAAGCGACGAAGCAGTCGATTAAAATCTAAATCAACAACTTAAAATACCATTTCCTCACTGTCGGGACATCCAAAATGGAAAAGCACATCCGTTTTTCCAGTTACATCGGAGAAGAACGGTTGTCTTTGCCTATTAAAAATCATTTTTCAAAAATCGACTAATGCTTGCATTTATCTTTTCCCAGACGGCTTACCTCAATACCTCTGAGGCAGGCATCTCTCGCAACAATCGCCTCATTGTCTCTACGAGAGTCAATCGCCCAACCCAATGCCTGAAAGGCGTCACTAGGCTCGCTGGCAGGCTCGGTCACGGTACTGGCATTCCGTGTATAATTTCGCAAAATCGGCGCGAGTTGTCATACGTCGACCCTCAGCATTCACTTACATTTTTGACGAAGTGCCTGTTGGCTCTTGTCAAATTTGAAAGGAACAAACGGAAGTTCAAAAATTTTGCCACGCAGATATTGTGGGCAACGCCCAGTACCTGACCACGACTTATGTTTCTAGTAATCACAAGCAGTTCAAGGGTGTCTATGTGCCGATTATACCCCAGCCCATACAATGAATGGGTACTTCAATGAGGAATTAGCCCCGACATGCATCAAGTGAAAACCAATGTGCATATCATCGGCTCGAAAGAACGGTGCGGAAATCGGTATCAATGTTCGTTCATTTTAGCGTCCATAATTTTTGGCTAGGCTCTAACCCAACTTGCGCAACAATTTGTTTTGCGAAATTCGAAAATGCCGTTAACACCCTGCAAGATATGCGAGAACTTCAGTCCGAGCCAATGTAGATGTTGCCATGAAGGTTTACATGAAAAGGCCCACGACAATGTGGTCGCTAGAAACACAACGGTGTTTCTCTTGTCGCTATGAATTGTATTACTTATCTTAAAGCAGTGAATTTTCCGACCTTCCTGGAAATCCTTCTTTAAGGAAACCAATGATGACCAATGCAGCCCCCAGTTTTCGTGTCGGTGATGGTGAGACGCCGGACTATACAGGTAACGATGATTATCGTAACCCACGGATGGCGGACATCGCTGTTGCACCGGACGGAACTATCGGAATTCTCACAAACGCTGTTAATGTTGACCCTGATTCCCTAATTCGTTTAATAAATCCTGTTGGGGGGCTGATTGGTGGTTCCAACGTTAGCGGGCCTGATTACGGTAGCAATTCAGCAACCACCATTGTTGCACAGTCAGACGGAAAGTTCCTGGTGGCTTCCGTATATGGGAACTGCTCGACAGAGCCGTGTTCTTACTGGCGCATATATCGCATCAATGCAGACGGATCACGGGATCGAGATTTTGCCAACGGACGCGGATATGTTGAACAATTCGGGTCCGCTGGCGACAATATACCGAAGAATATTGTGGTCCTCGATGATGACAGCTTTGTTGTCGGCGGTCTTGCCGACGGCCCTTATGGCTTTGTCGAATACGATTCAGAGGGTAATCAGCAACAGATAAATCGTCTGCTTAGCAGCAGTGACATGCCTATCTCGTCTGATCCTGATATGCGAGATATGTCCCTTCTTCCTGACGGAAAGATACTTGTTGCTGTCAAACTGACGACGGGTTGGAGCGTCATTCGTTTGACCGAAACTCTTGATCGCGATCTGACTTTTGCCGGGGGTAACGGCAAGCTGGCGATGGATATCGGTGCAATCAATTTCATTGGCCACTCGATGGCCCTGCGATCCGACGGCGGCTTTGTTATGGTCGGCGAAATTGGTGGCGATTTCGCACTGGTTGCGCACAACTCGGATGGAAGTATAGACACCAGTTTTGGCGGCGGGGATGGCATTGTGATCACCCCGGTCGGGACGATCGGTGACAGCGCGCGGGCGGTGTTTATTGACGATGATGACACGATCACCGTGACAGGGTTCAAATACGACCCCAACATCGGCAGGCATGATTTTGTTGCGACCCGCTATGACGGAAGTGGCGTGCTTGATACGACTTATGGCAACAACGGCGTTGCACACACGCCCAATTTTGGCCTGGGAAAGGTTGCGATACAGGCTGATGGCAGCATCTTGGTCACTGGAGACCGCATGTCAGTGCTGCGCTTGGATCCTGGCGGAGATCGAGACAATCCATTCGGCGGTGATGACACGTTGGGAGACACAGTTAGTTTTACCGAAAACGGTGTGGCCATCCACCTTGATATGGGTGTGCAAATTTTTGACAAGGAACTGTCGGCAGCGAACGGAGGAGACGGAAACTTTGATGGCGCGTCGCTGACTTTGGAACGCAGCGCGGGTTCCGAGCCCCAGGATTTTTTTGGCTTTCAGTTCACTCCTGAAAGCGCATTAATGCTTAACGGGTTAGCCATTGAAGTGGGCGGCATGGTCATCGCCGATATCGCTCAGATTGGTGGGCAGTTGCGCATTGTATTTACTGATGCAAACGGAGCTATTCCCGACTCTGCTTTTGTTGATGAGGTGATGCAGGCCATCACCTATGCCAACACAGCGGACACGCCCGTCTCGGCCATCGATTTGGAATGGACATTCGATGATGGCAATCAGGGTGCACAAGGCAGCGGTGGTGCAAAAACAACCACAGGTACCACGCACGTGAACATCACTGCTGTAAACGATGCCCCAGTCATCTCTGACGAATTGTCCGGTACTTTGGTCACCGAAGGCTGGATTGATACTGAAATCTTGATCGGTACATTCACTGCAACAGATCCCGAAACAGATGTTTTTGATTTCAGCGTCAATGATGCCCGCTTTACAATCAATACCACGTCAACAGCAGGTCAGTTTGAGTTGGCCGTTCGGGCAGGCAGCAACATTGACTTTGAACAGGCAAGCAGCATCGACGTTCAGGTGACGGCGACGGAAACAGCGACGGCCGAATTGTTGTCTGGCTCCCGGACGTTCACGATCGAGGTGAATGACGTTGCACGAGAAATCTTTGACGCCAGCGCGGCCGTCGAAGATCTGACAATGATCGCCTATGGTCCCGAGGACATGAACCTCATAGGGGGAACAAGAAATGACAGCCTTGTCGCTGATACGGGGAACGATTCCCTAAACGGCGGAGGCGGGAATGACACCCTTCGGGCTGGCAAGGGGCAGGATACCATTGTCGGTGGGGCCGGGGCGGACAGAATTGTCATTGGCGCCGGGCAGGACATGGGGCAAGAAACCTATGATGGCGGGACCGGGTACGACACGCTTTTGCTGGCAGGTGGCAGCGGCAATGTCGTGCACGATTTGCGGTCACATATCATCAGCGGTGTCGAAGAAATCGAATTCGGATCACTTTCAGAAGGCAGCCGAACAGTTATCGCAACAGCGGTCCAGATTCAAAACTTTGGCTCAAGCGGGCTCATCGACGGGGACAGCAATGATGCAGTTGCTGAATGTTTGCAGATTCACCTGGAATCGTTGAGCACTTTTGTTCTTCCTAGCTATGTCAGCTTTGTCGGCTGGAATATGACGAGCGATCTGGTCGAAATGATAGCCGGGACTTCAAACTCCACCATCATTGGATCGGCTTTCAAGGATGTTATTCGCGGCAACTCTGGCAAAGATGCTCTCTTTGGGGGTGGCGCAGCTGACCTCATCTTGGGGAGTGCAGGAAATGACACGCTACGCGGCGACGGTGGTAATGACACTCTGGATGGCGGTACCGGTGCGGACGAATTAATAGGCGGCGCGGGATCAGATTCGGCCAGCTACGCGTCGGCCACACGTTCCCTCAGCCTTGACCTGAGATCTGGCACTTTCGGGGGCGCCGCTGTCGGTGACACGTTTAGCTCAATTGAGAATATCGTAGGGACGAATTTCAACGATTACATTTATGGCGATAATGGTCAGAACCTGCTGATCGGTGGGGAAGGGGATGATCAATTGCGGGGGCACAATGGTCATGACACGTTGGTTGGCGGCACCGGAGCGGATGATTTGAATGGCGGCTCCGGCATCGATTTTGCAAGCTACGCGGACGCGTCGGACCGGGTGAACCTAGACCTCAGGTCTCGGGGGACTTTTGGGGATGCGGCAAATGACACTTTCACGTCCATCGAAAATGTCACCGGAACCGATTACGACGATTACATTTATGGGGATGTTGCCAATAATGCGATTTATGGGGGCAAGGGCAACGATCGCATCCGCGGTGATGAAGGCAATGACATTTTGCGCGGCAATGACGGGGATGACGACCTGCATGGCGGGTTCGACAACGACTCTCTTTATGGCGATGCTGGCAATGATACGCTCAGGGGCCGCTCTGGGGCGGATGCCCTTTTGGGAGGAGCAGGCATAGACACGGCCAGCTATTCGGGAGCCGCTCAGCGCGTCAATCTTGATCTACGTTTGCAGGGTACGTCAGGAGACGCTTTAGGGGATACATTTCTGTCAATCGAGAATGTGATCACTTCGCAGTTTGATGACTATGTTTACGGGGACGATAAAGACAACGTGATAGATGGCGGCGATGGTTTTGACCGGTTGCGCGGGCACAACGGCAACGACACGCTCATCGGTGGTGCCGGCGCTGATGATCTGCATGGGGGTGGGGGTATCGACACCGCCAGTTATGAGACAGCTCAATCTCACGTTAACCTTGATTTGCGGTCGCGAGGGACTTCTGGTGATGCGTTGAACGACACCTTCCACGCGATCGAAAATGTTATGGCATCGAAGTTTGATGACTATGTCTATGGCGATAATGGTCAGAACATGCTGAATGGCAGCGACGGCGATGATCGCTTGCGGGGGCACAATGGCCATGACACGTTGATTGGCGGCACCGGGGCGGATGATTTGAATGGAGGGTCAGGTGTCGATGTCGCGAGTTACGCGGGTGCGGCGGGCCGGGTGAACCTTGATCTCAGGTCACGCGGGACCTTCGGTGATGCGGCAAATGACACTTTCACATCCATCGAGAATGTCATCGGAACCGATTACAATGACTACGTTTACGGTGATGCCGAAGACAATATCTTGTTTGGTGGCGGTGGTGATGACCGATTGCGAGGTGACGACGGCAATGACACAGTAGTCGGTGATGCCGGAACTGATGAGCTCAGGGGTGGGTCAGGTGCAGATTTATTTGTCTTCAACCGAGGTAGCGAAACAGATGTTATCAAAGACTATCAGGACGATGTGGATATCATCGAGTTGGATCGGGCCTTGATCGCCTCAGGCAATAGCGCTTTTAGCTATGCGACCCAGATCGGTGCCAACGTCCAGTTTGATTTTGACGCACAGGATCTTTTGCTGGTGGAGAATGCCACCCTTGCCCAACTGCAGGACGATGTAACGGTTGTGTAGGATAAACCCTTTAACAGACGGGCAAGGAGCAAACTTCTCCCTATTACCTGCTCCTACTAAGGGCCTCGTTTCATTTTCCGCCTGACATCGTGGGCCTAAGTCCGGTGAGGGTGTTCTGCCTATTTGCGCAATGATTGCTTCTTCACAACGTCAACCATTGCGCAGATCGCAGTGTCCGCTAAACAGTTTAACCTAGAATGATTGATTTCATCGAACTGAGTAAAGGCACGAACACTTGCAGCGACTGGCTGAACCCACCCGACATGTCCCGCGAACATGTCATCTGTGGTTGGCTCCCGCGAAGACGGTGCTGGTGGATTAATCACATACGATGAAACTTCACCTCTCATCAAAGTGAGTGGTGAGCGTATGTATCTATTCACTTATCTTTCTAAAAAATAAGAAAAGCCGACCCTAAGGGATGATGGCGGAGAGACAGGGATTCGAACCCTGGGTAGGCTTGCACCCACAACGGTTTTCGAGACCGCCCCGTTCGACCACTCCGGCACCTCTCCGCGGGGGTCTGTGAGGAGGGGATTTAGTTGTCTATGTCCGGGGGCGCAAGCGGAATTTTTGTAGTTTTTCGACAATGTCTGGTTTTCCGTTGCCCATAGTCGCAAATCACTTAGGCTGGGATCATGAAACATGCATTTTCTTTTTCCGGTTTCTTTCGTCTTTTGCTGATTGTGGGCTTTAGCCTACAGTTGTCGACAACAGCCGAGGCGACGAGCCGCGAACGGATCGAAGCTTTTTTAGAAACAACTGGATTTGATGTGGCCTTGGATGGCATTGCGTTTGCCTCGACATCCGCCCCACAGATGTTGGGAATGGTGCCAGATGATTTTGGGACGGATTGGGCCCGTGCAGCGAAGCAGGTGTTTGATGTTCAAATCATGCACCGACTCGCCGTTGAGATCTTGGAACAAACCCTGACTGAAACTGCATTAGAACATGCTATAACCTTTTACTCCAGCGAGCTGGGGCAGCGATTGGTCGAGGTCGAAAATGCGTCGCATAAAATTGAAGATGACACATATAAACAAGAGCAAGGCAGGGCAATCGTTGCCGACTTAGTCAAAAATGGAGCGCCCAGGGTTGAGATTTTGAATCGAATGAACCGAGCCATCGATTCAAGCGATTCCGCGCTCAGAGCTTTGCAGGAAATTCAGATCAGATTTCTACTGGCAGCGCATTCTGCAGGCGTTATTGAGCTCGATCTTGACGGTGACGATTTACGCCAAGCCATTAAACAAAACGAATCCGCGACGCGAACGGCCTTGCGCATGTCCGCTTTGGCTGGGGCAGCGTATACATATCAGGTCTTTCCTGATGAGGACATTCAGACCTATGCGGAGGAGTTGGAACATCCGCTGATGCAGGAAGTTTACGAACTCTTGAATGCCGTTCAGTATGAGATCATGGCCAACCGGTTCGAAGCCCTGGCGCAAAAAATGAAAAACTTGGAAACAGGGCAGGACATTTAGGTATGCGTTTCTTTTATTGCTTTTGGGTGGTTCTTTGTATTGCCACGTCTGCCCTGGCCCAGAACAACGTCGACGACTTATCCCGCGCTCTGCGTTTGAAAGACGTCGTTTCTATTCTCAGGGACGAGGGGATCCAATACGGCAAGACATTGAACGATGAGCTGCTTGATGGGACAGGTGGTGCGTTCGTTGATCAGAAAGTAGATGAAATCTATTCCTCAGACAGAATGGAAAGCGTTCTACGTCACGCTCTTGCAGACAGCATGACGCAAAAAGATATTGAAGAATCTGTCCTGTTTTTTGAGACCCCGTTGGGGCAAACGATTATCTCGCTCGAGAATTCCGCGCGTCGAGCGTATTCCGACCCAACAGTCGAAGACATCGCCAAAACCCAGTACCAGAAGATGGATAGATCAAAACCACTGTATGGTTTGATCGAAGAGTATATCGCCACAAACGATCTGATCGGGCAGAATGTCGACTCTGCCATTCGCGCAGACTACGAGTTTTTTCGAGGCATCAGTCAGGGGCAGGGGGTGCGGCAAGACGATCAGGCCGTGCTCTCTGATCTTTGGGCCCAAAAGGATGTGACGCGGCAAGAGACCCGCGATTGGTTGTTTGGGTTCTTGTTGCTCGCCTACCAACCGCTAAACGATCGTGAAATGCAGGAAAACCTTGCGTTTTCAAAAACGGATGCTGGGCGGGCTTTGAATTCGGCACTGTTCGTGGGATTTGAACAGATGTATAATGAAATTTCATTTGAGCTGGGTCTTGTGATTGGACGCTCAATGGTCGCCCAAGATCTTTGATCAGGTCAGTACTGTGCGATAAAGCGATTGACTTGCTATCCTAAATCCTCAATAAGCGCGCATCCCGGCACGGATTCCCGCGCCGGGTTTCGTTATCGTTTGGCCTTCGCTTTGTGCAAGGCTTGAAAATACGCCCGCACATCGGGCGCGCTGTTCGTAGGTGATCTTGGGTTTCAAGATCGGGAACGCCCACAAGGGGACCGAAGAACGCGGTAGAAAAGGAAAAGACGCATGTTTGCGGTCCTCAAGACTGGCGGCAAGCAGTACAAAGTTCAGGCGGGTGATATCCTCCGCATTGAAAAATTGGCTGCAGATGCTGGCGAAACAGTACAATTCGACGAAGTTCTGATGCTGGGCGGCGACGCCCCAGTTGTTGGAGCTCCTCTGGTAGACGGTGCAGCGGTTAAGGCCGAAGTAATCGACCAGATCAAAGGCGAAAAGGTTATCCACTTCGTCAAGCGCCGTCGTAAGCACAGCTCGAAGCGCACCAAAGGTCACCGTCAGAAGCTGACTTTGGTCAAAATCACCGACATCATCGCCTCTGGCGCTGTTGCATCGGCTGCCCCTGCTGCCAAAGCAGAAGCACCTGCCGCTGCTGGTTCGGACGATCTGACCAAGTTGAACGGTGTTGGCCCCGCGGCCGCTGCCAAGCTGGCTGATGCTGGCGTGACTTCGTTCGCTCAATTGGCGGCATTGTCGGATGACGCAATTGCTGCTATCGAGTCGGTCAAGATCAAACCCGAGTGGGTTGAGCAGGCCAAAGAGCTGGCTCAAGGCTAAGGAGAGAAAGAATGGCACATAAAAAAGCTGGTGGTTCCTCCCGTAACGGCCGCGACTCTGCTGGTCGCCGCCTTGGTGTGAAACTCTATGGTGGCCAAGCGGCTATCCCGGGCAACATCATCGTGCGTCAGCGCGGTACCAAATTTTGGCCGGGCGAAGGCGTAGGCCTTGGTAAAGATCACACGATCTTTGCAACTGTCGAAGGTGCTGTCACCTTCCACAAAGGTCTCAAAAACCGCACCTTTATTTCGGTTCTGCCAGTGGCGGAAGCTGCAGAATAAGCCGTAACCTGAAGGTTAAGAAAAATTCAGGGGGATCGGCGATAAACGCCGGTCCCCTTTCCCGTTTCACCCTATTGTTACCCTAAGTGAGTATCATGGCCGTAGCTGCCACAAGTTTCCTGATTTTCGCCGCCAGTCAGGTCGGCACACCGGGCCCTGCCAATATGGCTTTGCTCGCAACAGGCGCGCGCTTTGGGTTTCGGGCTGCTTTGCCCTTTGTGGCTGGTGTCGCTTTGGGGAAGCAACTTGTAATCTGGCCTGTCGGTTTTGGCTTGATGACAATAGCGGATCAGGTGCCGTGGCTGTTTGAAGCGTTGAAATACATTTCGGCAGCCTACATCTTTTGGCTGGCGTGGAAGGTCGCGAACTTGCGTCTCAGCAGTGGTACAGGGCCCGAAAAAGCGCCTGGATTTGCAGCTGGGCTTTTGGTGCACCCGTTAAACCCCAAAGCTTGGGGGATGATCATTGCGGGATTTACGGGGTTTGTTGAACCTGGAACGCCTGTTTTTCAGGCTACTGCAGTCATTGCTCTCGTTCTGTTGAGCTGTCAGGTGGTTTTGCACCCCATCTGGACATTTGCTGGGGATCGGATCGCGCATGCGGTTGAAGGTCGGCCTTCGGAGAAATATTTGATGTGGACATTGGCGGGGTTAACCGTCGCTTCTGTTCTTTTTGTGTTGTTCGGAGGAGGAGCGCACACATGAAACTTGATGCAATAATAAATCAGCCCGTGATTGAAACGGAACGGTTTGATCTGCGTCCATTGCGCCGGTCGGATTTAGGTCTGATTGAGCACTATGCATCGGATGAACGGGTGGCGCGAATGACGACATCTATTCCTCATCCTCTGCCCCCTGGATTGATCGAAGGTTTCATAGCGCGGGCCATGACGGAAAGTCGTGACGAAGATGTCTGGGCGATCGATGGTTCCAAAGATGGCGGCAACGAGCTGAAGGGCGTGATTTCCTTGAAAAAACTTGATCGCAACCAATCTGAAGTTGCTTATTGGGTTGCTCCGATATTTTGGAACAGTGGCATCGCATCCTTGGCGGTTGAAGCGTTGGTTACAGCCAACCCGATGAAGAACGATACAATGTTTGCGAGTGTCTTTCAGGACAACCCCGCCTCGGCGCGAGTCCTGACCCATTGCGGGTTCCAATATCTGGGCGACGCCGAAAGCTTTGCTGTTGCGCGCGATGCTACGGTTCCGACATGGACGTACAGCCACAAGCTGATCTGAGTGAGGACCGTCGTCCTTCAAAACATACAGAAATACTCCAAACAGGTGCTGGAGAGCATGGGCAAACGAAAGCCTGAGCAGCCAGTGCCTAAAAGGACGGAGAAAAACAGAGTTGACGCTTTGCTGCCTCCGTCTTAAACCCACTTTTTCCATTGGTTCAGGGGCCTAAGCGATGAAATTTCTCGATCTTGCAAAGGTCTACATTCGATCCGGGGCTGGCGGCGGCGGTTGCGTCAGTTTTCGGCGTGAAAAGTTTATGGAATATGGCGGCCCTGACGGTGGGGACGGTGGTACTGGTGGATCGGTTTGGGCCGAAGTTGTTGATGGGCTGAATACGCTGATCGATTTCCGATATCAGCAACATTTTTTTGCCAACAATGGCCAACCCGGAAAGGGGCAGCAGCGTACAGGTAAAGATGGTGATGACATCATTTTGCGCGTCCCTGTTGGCACTGAAATTCTGGATGAAGACCAAGAAACGATCATCGCGGATTTGACCGAAGTTGGTCAACGCTTTTTGTTGGCACGTGGCGGGAACGGCGGGTTTGGCAACCTCCACTTCAAATCGTCGACCAACCAAGCGCCGCGGCGTTCAAACCCTGGTCAAGAAGCGGTTGAACGGACCCTCTGGCTGCGACTTAAGCTTATTGCGGATGTGGGGTTGTTGGGGCTGCCTAACGCCGGGAAATCGACCTTTTTGGCGGCAACGTCCAATGCGCGTCCAAAAATCGCGGATTACCCCTTTACGACCCTTCACCCAAATTTGGGTGTTGTTGGCATCGATGGTGTGGAGTTCGTGATTGCGGATATTCCGGGCTTGATCGCTGGCGCACACGAAGGGCGCGGGATCGGAGATCGGTTCTTGGGTCACGTCGAACGGTGTGCCGTGTTGCTTCACCTCGTGGATGGCACGTCGGAAACCGTCGCGGAGGATTACCATACCATCATTGGCGAACTCGAAGCCTATGGTGGGCATTTAGCGGACAAGTCTCGCATCACTGTGCTCAATAAGATTGACGCCTTGGACGAAGACGAACTCTCCGAGGCCAAAGCAGAGCTTGAAGAGGCAGTCGGTGCGCCTGTGATGGTCATGTCCGGTGTCGCTCATCAGGGCGTTCCTGAGGTTTTGCGTGCCTTACGGTCAGAGATTGACGAAGATCGCCTGCGCCACAAACCCGTTGAGGAGGCCCCTAAGTGGCATCCCTAAAACAGGCCAAACGCTTGGTGGTCAAAATTGGATCAGCCTTGCTTGTTGACCGTAACACCGGGGCGTTGCGGTCGGATTGGCTGCATTCACTGGCAGAAGATGTTACTTGGCTCAAGTCATTGGGCACGGATGTGATTTTGGTGTCTTCGGGGTCTATCGCCCTTGGACGGGGTGTTCTTGGATTACCCGCTGTAGAGCTACCCTTGGAGCAATCCCAAGCGGCCGCGGCAGTGGGGCAAATTCGATTGGCGCGCGCTTATGAGGAGGCGCTGGCCCCTCATGGTATCAAAACCGCACAAATCCTCGTCACGCTCGAAGACAGCGCAGATCGACGTCGGTATTTAAATTCTCGGGCCACCATGGAAACCTTGCTAGGCTTAGGTGTGGTTCCCATCGTGAATGAGAATGACACTATCGCCACGGATGAGATCCGGTATGGCGACAATGATCGGCTGGCTGCACAGGTTGCGGTCACCGTTGGGGCGGATCAATTGATCCTTTTGTCCGATGTTGACGGTTTTTACACGGGCAATCCCGTCGAAGATCCAACCGCAACCCGGTATGACGAAATTCGCGAGATCACGCCTGAAATCGAAGCCATGGCCGGTGATGCGGGATCTGGTTTGTCAAAAGGTGGAATGAAAACAAAACTGCTTGCGGCCAAGATGGCAACGGTGGCGGGGTGTGATATGGCGATCACCGAAGGTTCGCCTCTCAACCCACTGAAAACACTCGAAGACGGTGCTAATTCTACCTGGTTTGGCGCCACCGAAGATCCGCAAGCGGCCCGCAAACGATGGATTGCTGCCATGAAGCCTCGCGGTGAGCTACACGTGGACGCGGGCGCTGCTCAGGCCCTTGGGAATGGGAAAAGTCTTTTGCCTGCGGGCGTTGCCAAGGTGACCGGAAAATTCGGTCGCGGGGATCCGGTTGCGATTGTTGGACCGGATCAGCGTATTCTGGGGCAGGGCTTGACGCGCTACACCGTACAGGAAGCCCGAGCCATTAAGGGGCGCAAATCTGCGGACATCGAACCAACGCTTGGGTATCCGGGACGCGCAGCTTTGATCCATCGCGACGACATGGCGCTGTAAACCGATCCTCTCAAATGCTTTCTCTTTTCTTTCTAGCGGCATAACGTTCAGTTGCCCCAACTCAGACCTAAGGCGCACAATATGAAAGATCTCGATAACATTCCCGCCCTGATGGCCGACATTGGAACGCGGGCCAAAGAAGCCTCAAAAGATTTGGCCTTTGCCTCCGCTGAACGCAAAAACGCGGCCCTGATTGGAGCGGCTGATGCCGTGTGGCGCAACCGTGCAGATATCATTACCGCCAACGCCAAAGATCTTGATTTTGGGCGTAACAAAGGGTTGAGCCCGGCAATGATGGACCGCCTGATGCTCGACGAAGCCCGCATTCTGGGGATGGTTGATGGTTTGCGCACCGTCGCCGAACAAGCTGACCCTGTGGGTGAGATTCTGGCTGAATGGGATATGCCATCAGGGTTGAACATCCAGCGTGTTCGCACGCCATTGGGTGTAATTGGTGTGATCTACGAAAGCCGCCCCAATGTAACTGCTGATGCCGGGGCCCTGTGTCTGAAATCAGGGAATGCTGTCATACTGCGAGGTGGATCTGAAAGTTTCCATTCTTCAGGTGCAATCCATGCGTGTTTGGTCGAAGGGCTCAAGACTGCTGGCCTGCCTGAAGGAGCCATTCAATTGGTGCCAACACGGGATCGCGCCGCTGTTCAAGAGTTGTTGACGATGACCGATACCGTTGACGTGATTGTACCGCGTGGCGGTAAAGGGCTGGTCGGGTTGGTTCAACGCGAAGCCCGCGTGCCGGTTTTTGCCCATCTCGAAGGTATCGTGCACATTTACATCGACAAAGCTGCGGATTTGCAAAAAACGATGGACGTGGTGTTGAACGCCAAAACGCGGCGCACTGGGATCTGTGGAGCGGCCGAATGTTTGCTTGTACACCAAGATATCGTTGACACTATTGGGCACGATGTCGTGGCAGCACTGGTTGCCGCAGGCGTGGATGTTCACACCCAAGGCGCGTTGGCGTTGGACGGAACGACACCAGCAAGTGATGCGGATTGGGGGCAAGAATTCCTTGATATGATCATTGCGGCCAAACCTGTTGCAGACGTTGACGACGCGATCAATCACATCCGCGCTTATGGTTCAAACCATACGGATTGCATTTTGACCGAAGACAACTCAACCGCAGCTCGGTTCTTTGAACGTCTCGATAGTGCGATTTTGATGCACAACGCTTCAACCCAGTTTGCAGATGGCGGTGAATTCGGGATGGGTGCAGAAATCGGCATTGCAACAGGCAAAATGCATGCACGCGGACCCGTTGGGGCGGCACAACTCACCAGCTTTAAATATCTGGTGCGTGGAAACGGGACAGTTCGCCGTTAAAAAGCTTATGGGCAGCACCTGATCACAGGCCGGGTGCTGCTTTTAAAACCGAATTGTCACGCTTGTATCAGTGATATCGGTTGAGACTACCCGGCCAAGTTCAGCTGCATAGAGTGGCAGCAGCGCAAACTGTACCTGTGCAGGGGTCACGTTTTGAGCATTCTCTGACGAGGTTAGGTTAGACCACAGGGCATTATCGATTTTTAGCTTATCCGCCGTCCCCATGATCATCCACTTTCCAGCATCACACATGAGATGCACTGTCCCGCCAAAGGGCATGGCTGTTTCACAGCATTGCAAAGCCAAAAAAGCCAATCGCACCTCGGATCTTGGGTGGGAACCTTGTGATGCCCATTGTGTAACCAAACGACTGCCGGTGCTCAAATCTTGCAAAACGCCTACAACTTCGGCGCGTCCCACAGGTTGTTCGCTGGCTGCACCATAAGCGATACGGAAAAATCGGATTCGCGCTCCAGCGTTGCCAACACTATCTGAAATAAGATCCATTTCAGGGCCTTGGGTGTTTCCACCCATTCCCAGCAGCTCCAACCCGTTGTTTATTGCCCCAATGGGGCTGATAAGATCATGACAGATCCGAGAACCAATTAATGCCGCCAGGTTGACGTTGCTTTCACCCATGCGTTACCTCCTACTCGTGTGTCCATCCCCATCGGCGAGGAGCCGAATATGACAGACCTTAATGCCATCCTTGCACCTGGCATGTTCGTGCGCCATCCCGATTTCGATGAATGGGGGATTGGCCAAGTCCAATCCAACATCGGTGGCAAAATCACCGTGAATTTCCGCGATCAAGGAAAGGTCGTGATTGATGGCGCGCGCATCGCCTTGTTACCTGTCTTTGATCCGTGAAACTGGTTGATGAAAGGTTAACGCCGATATGGAAGTTGTGGTGATGTGTTGCCAATTCCGACAAGACTGAGGTATCAGCAGGCAACCTCTCTGATGTAGTGAAATCCTATGGCGACTGACGGTCCTAATATTACCATCAAAATCGCCCAAACCAATGAGGAGCTGCGCGCAGCGCAGCGCTTGCGCTATGATGTTTTTATTAAGGAACTCGGCGGCGGCGGAGAGATGGTCGACCATAATCAAAGATTAGAACAAGATCGCTTTGACCCTTTCTTTGACCACATGCTTGCGACGGACATCAACACAGGTGAGGTAATTGGTGTGTATCGACTGTTGCGAGGCGAGCAAGCACAGGCGATGGGGCAGTTCTATTCCGAAGACGAATATGATCTGACTTCGCTTAGAAACAGTGGCCGTAAACTTTTGGAATTGGGACGTTCCTGTTTGCACCCAGATTATCGCGGTGGCACGGCGATGTTTCATTTGTGGACTGGTCTGGCCCAATATGTCGCCCAACACGAGATCGAAATTTTGTTTGGGGTCGCCAGCTTTCATGGGACTGACCTTAACGATTTGGCACAACCGCTTTCAATGTTGCACCACAACCATCTCGCACCCGAAGAGCTGCGCGTCCGCACTCAGCCAGACCATTATGTGGACATGAACAGGCTTGCAGTCATGGACTTGGATCGCCGCGAGGCAATGCGACAGGTTCCGGCGTTGATCAAGGCGTATCTACGTTTAGGGGGATTTGTCGGTGATGGTGCGTTTTTGGATCATGCCTTTAACACCACAGATGTCTGTTTGGTTTTGGACACAAACCGAATGAATGCCCGCCAACGCCGTATCTATGGTGGGACCTAAGAATGGCACCCCTTTGGGATAGCGAAGAAGCCGCAGAACCAATCGTTATCGGACCGTTGGGATGGGTTTTGGTCATCCTGCGCGGTGTGCCGCTAGGGGGGCTGGTCTTTGGCGGGTTGATACTCTTGCTGTTGATTCGACTAGTTGAACGCCCAATCTGCGGAGTTCACCGCCCCGTCACACCGTTCATTACTCAATTTGTATGCCGGAATGCGTTTCGAATTCTTGGAATTGGTTTCAAGACCACCGGTGAATTGATGATACAACGCGGAGCCGTGGTCGCAAATCATACGTCGTGGCTGGATATCTTTGCGCTCAATGCCCGCAAGAGGATCTACTTTGTGTCCAAATCCGAAGTCGCAAACTGGCCCGGAATTGGGTGGTTGGCGCGCGCTACTGGTACTGTGTTCATCGAGCGTAACCCAAAGAAAGCGCGGGAACAGACAGAAGTTTTCAAAAGTCGCCTGAAAGCAGGGCACAAGTTGTTGTTTTTTCCCGAAGGAACGTCGACAGACGGGTTGAGAGTTCTCCCCTTTAAAACAACCCTGTTTGCTGCGTTCTTTTCAGAACAACTCCGTGAAATCATGTACGTTCAGCCGGTTTCTGCGGTGTTTCATGCGCCTCAAGGAGAACCGGATCGGTTCTACGGGTGGTGGGGCGATATGGAGTTCGCACCCCATCTTCTTAAAACTCTTGCGGCGCAACGGCAGGGGTGGGTAGAGCTCATTTATCACAGCCCCGCCAAGGTTTCCGATTTTGACAATCGAAAAGCACTTGCCGCTCATTGCGAAGAAGCGGTCCGTCACGCCCACACATTGGCGCGCGTAGATAGGAAAGAAACCGGCAACGAGTGAATATCACTTGTACCCGTTTCCGACCTGTCGTATACGCGCGCCATTCAAACCCGCAGGCGGGGTTTGGGTCTGTTCAGGGGAGACATCCTTGACGTGACCGCCGGTTGGAGCATCCGCTCTGAACCCCCGCCGAGGCGCAAACCGGAAAAAGGATATTGAGCATGGCTCTTCCCGAGTTCACATTGCGTCAGCTGCTCGAAGCTGGCGTTCACTTTGGTCACCAGACACAGCGCTGGAACCCACGCATGGCACCATACATCTATGGTGCGCGTAACGGCATCCACATCATGGATCTGACACAGACTGTTCCTATGCTGGACCAGGCTCTGACTGTCATCCGCGAAACTGTTGCCAAAGGTGGCCGCGTTCTGTTCGTTGGCACTAAGCGCCAGGCGGCACAGCCAGTTGCAGAAGCAGCTGAAAAGTCGGCTCAATACTACATGAACCACCGTTGGCTCGGCGGCACCATGACCAACTGGAAAACTGTTTCCCAGTCGATCAACCGCCTGAAGCAAATCGACGAAGCCATGGAAGGCGGCGCCGAAGGTCTGACCAAAAAAGAACGTTTGGGCATGGAACGTGACCAGACTAAACTCGAAGCTTCCCTGGGCGGTATTCGCGACATGGGCGGTGTTCCTGACCTGCTGTTCGTCATCGACGTGAAAAAAGAAGCATTGGCCATCGCCGAAGCAAACAAACTGGGAATTCCAGTTGTAGCTGTGGTTGATACCAACTGCTCGCCCGACGGTGTTGATTTCATCATCCCAGGCAACGACGATGCGGCACGCGCAATCGCTCTGTACTGTGACTTGGCTGCGCGCGCAGCTCTGGACGGCATGTCCGCTCAGCTGGGCGCTGCTGGCGTCGATCTGGGTGCAATGGAAGACGCGCCTGTCGAAGAAGTTCTGGCCGAAGAAGCTCCTGCAGAAGCTTAATCGCCTGTCACTGATTTGATACATGGGGCAGGGTATGACCTGCCCCAAATCCGTTTTGATTTGAGGAGAGCCAAGATATGGCAATCACAGCAGCACTCGTTAAGGAACTGCGCGACAGCACCGGCGCAGGCATGATGGACGCGAAAAAAGCGCTGACCGAAACTGATGGCGACATGGAAGCCGCAGTTGATTGGCTGCGCACCAAAGGTCTGGCAAAAGCCGCCAAGAAATCCGGCCGTACCGCCGCCGAGGGTCTTGTGGCCGTCATGGTCGAAGGCACCAAAGGTGTTGCCGTCGAAGTGAACTCGGAAACCGACTTTGTTGGTAAGAACGCCGAATTCCAGGAAATGGTTGCAGGTATTGCTACGGCAGCTCTGGGTGTGTCCGACATCGACGCGCTGAAAGCCGCGGACATGGGTGGCAAATCCGTCGAAGCGACCATCACCGACAAGATCGCCACAATTGGCGAAAACATGTCTGTACGCCGCATGGCTGCGTTGGAAGGTGACGTTGTTGTATCCTATGTACACAATGCCGCAGCCGCAGGTATGGGTAAAATCGGTGTTCTGGTTGCCCTGAAAGGCGGCGACGACGCACTGGGCAAGCAGATTGCGATGCACATCGCTGCCGTAAACCCTGCCGCTCTGTCCGAAGCTGACATGGACGCCGACGTCATCGAGAAAGAAAAGCAGGTCCAGATGGACATCGCTCGTGAATCTGGCAAACCAGAGCAGGTGATCGAAAAGATGATCGTTGGCCGGATGAAGAAATTCGTTGCCGAAGCGACTCTGTTGAACCAGGCGTTCGTTGTGAACCCTGACCTGACTGTTGGTGCTGCTGCTGCCGAAGCAGGCGCAGAAATCACTGGTTTTGTTCGCCTCGAAGTTGGTGAAGGCATCGAGAAAAAAGAAGAAGACTTCGCAGCAGAAGTTGCCAAAGTCGCTCAGGGTTAAGTTTCCTGATCCGGCTATCGCCGACGTTCCGCGATAGCCCGCAAGATTAAGAAAACCGGTTGCATCTTTTGCGGCCGGTTTTTTTGTGTGTCCCCCAAATAGGCGGTCAGAAAGTAAACAAAAAAGGCCGCGAAAACGCGACCCGGATCAAAACAGGATTGAGATGAGGGACCCCAACGATGGGGATGGATGGAGCCCCTCAATTTTTTCCGGGGCAGGTACGGAACAATACGTACCTAACACCGAACAAGAAAGAGTGCCCTGAAATCGCAGGGGTCTTTCCCTTTGTCCCCAGGCTAAAGCCACCACTCACGGAACTTAAATATATTGCGGCGGCTAGGCTCGTTTTGAAAGTCATGTATTCCTTACCTTGGGTAAACTACCGGCAAAAGCAGTCAAATTAGGTCAAGCTTCCATGATAAACATCTGGTTGTGCAATGCGGCTTTCAGCACCGCTTGGGCTGTTGTTTCCACTGACAAGGATTCCCGCGCCAGCCTCAGATGCTTTTCTACAGTGGCGGAAGTGAGCCCCATAAGTAGCGCGATATCTTGCGTCGTTTTACCGTCTCCGACCCACTCTAACGCCTCGCGTTGACGCTTTGTCAGTGCCCGATTGGGCGCGCTATAAGGAAGAGTCAGAATCTTGAGATGTGCAACATTGTTCATCAGCAAGATGTCTTGACCACGTTCTGCCCAAACCGCATCCAGTTCTTCTTGGGTAATTCCAACTTGGGCACAAAGTGAGATGGCCCCCTTGGAGCGTTGGGAAACGGAATTGAAACTGACAGTGTAGCCGACGGTTACACCTTTGCTCAGGTTAAAATCATAAACCTGCTGCTCTTTCTTTCCTAGGGCCTGCTGGGACATCAGTCGCCCGATCATGGCCCAGCTTGCCGCACCATCGTTGTCCAATGCCCATCTCAGCATGGGGGCGTGGAAATACAGCCCCGAATGCAGAAACCCGTCGATATAGTCCTGACTATGGTTGGTCAGGATCACGAAATCTTCAGGATCACCCAAAGAGGTTTCAGTACGGTGTTGTGTACAACCATACAAAAGGCGGTCAAACCCATACTCGGCCATCTGTTCGGTGTGAGCTGCCCAAAGCTCTTCGAGCGTTGTCGTATAACTGATGAATTGAAGGTATTCACTGAGCGTCATTGAATCGCTTCTTTCCAAGATGCTCAACCAGAGCGTCTAGTGCCAGAATATACCCATGTGCCCCGAACCCGCAGATTTGCCCAACGGCTACGGGTGCAATGTAGGATCGGTGGCGAAAGGGTTCGCGAGCGTGAATGTTTGACAGGTGGACTTCGATCAATGGCAACTCTACCGAAGCAATGGCATCCATCAGGGCGATCGACGTATGAGTGTAGGCGCCAGCGTTCAGAACAAGACCATTCTGAACGCCTTTGGCAGCATGGATCGCATCGATCAATGTGCCTTCATGATTGGACTGCATGCATTCAACTGCGAAACCCAGGCTCTCTCCGTGGGACGTGCAAGCTGTTTCAACATCCTGAAGCGTCGTGCGTCCGTACACTTCGGGTTGACGATTCCCCAACAAATTCAGATTCGGGCCGTTCAAGACCAAAATTCTATTCATAACAGCCATTTCCCCATTCTATGCTGTCATAGTCACCTCGAAAGGGATCTGTCTAGATTTCCTGACAGAAAGAGGGCGTGTTCCTGCGAAGGTGACGCTAATAAGAAACAGATTCACGCCCTTGAATGGGGTTGTCGAAGTTCAAGCCTCGAAAATGCTCAATCCCAGCCATTCGGCAATCAAAGCTGGAGTTTCCTTACCCTCGATTTCGATGGTGAGTTGATGTTCCCGCAGCAGTTCTGTCTCTGACCGTTTTCGCACGGATTTGAGTTCGAAACGGCCACGAACTTTCGAACCAGCTAGAACCGGTGAAAGAAAGCGCAGTTTGTTAAAGCCATAGTTGATCCCCATGACTTGTCCATCATGTGCCTCAAAGCAGTCATATGCAAAGCGACTTGCTAACGAGAGCGTCAGGAACCCATGTGCTATCGCACCGCCAAATGGGGTCTCGGTTGCAGCACGATCTGGATCAATATGGATCCATTGTTCATCTTGGGTCGTCGTTGCAAATTGGTCGATCATTGCCTGATCTACGGTTATCCAGTTGGCGACACCAATTTCGGTATTCAGTTTCAATTCTTCTGCGGCAAGCGCTGCGTCTATCGCGGTCATGTCATTTCCTTTTCGGCTATTAAGAAGGGTCAGCTGAGACTCGAACCATGCGCTTGCCACGATTTTGCCCAGCCAGAAGACCGATTAGGGCTGAAGGCGCGTTTTCTAGCCCTTCAACTATGTCTTCCTGAACTTTGATCTGTCCCGTCGAAACCCAATGTTTTAGCGCACGCAGGGCAGTCGCATCTTGATCGGCAAAATCCATGACGATGAACCCCTCCATCCGCAAACGCTTGACCACCACTAGTCCGGGCAAATTGCGGGGTCCCGTTGCATTGTTGGTGTCGTATTGGCTTATCGCCCCACAACACACTACACGACCGCGTTCATTCATGTGGAACAGGGCTGTTTCCAGAACTTTGCCGCCAACATTATCAAAATAGATATCGACCCCATTTGGGCAAGCGGCCTTGAGTGCTTTGAACAGGCCAGGATCTTGGTAATCAACACAGGCGTCAAACCCAAGGTCTTGCACAACACTGGCACATTTATCGGGTCCACCGGCGATGCCAACAACACGACAGCCCAGCGCCTTAGCGATTTGCCCAACATATCCGCCAACAGACCCAGCCGCAGCTGAAACCAAAACTGTCTCACCGGCGATAGGTTTGCCAACGCCAACCAGCCCGTGAAACGCAGTTTTCCCTGCAATACCATAGACAGACATCAAATTAGATAGCGGGGCCATGTCTGGCAGCTTTTGCAACTGTCGGGCAGGGCACACGACATAATCTGCCCATACAGACTCAGTTGCAACGATATCACCCGCGGAAAAACGTTCAGATTTGCTTTCGACCACTTCACAGATTGAATAGGTCGGCATTGCGTCTCCGGCTTTTACCGCCGCGCGGTAGGTTGCACC
Source organism: Phaeobacter sp. NW0010-22 (assembly GCF_040365955.1). Lineage (NCBI taxonomy): Bacteria > Pseudomonadati > Pseudomonadota > Alphaproteobacteria > Rhodobacterales > Roseobacteraceae > Phaeobacter > Phaeobacter sp. NW0010-22. The sequence goes on along the minus strand of NZ_BAABWT010000005.1, from coordinate 70,251 downwards.
CTGCATCCAAGAGCGGTTCGCGGCATCAATCGACATCAGGATTGTGCGTAGCAAAACCTCATTGTCCTTTGGCGTTGGCATGATCGCCTTTTCGAGTGCGAAGTTGGCCTCGGTCAGCGTGCCGGTTGGCAATTCAGCCACAGCGATTTGTCGGTTTTGCATGTCTCAGTGTCCTTTGAAATCAGGTTGCCGCTTTTCAATAAAGGCACGTGCGCCCTCGGAATGGTCCGCGCTTAGCATGGTGCGGATCATACGATCAGCTTCCATGTCCAATGCTGTGCGTAGATCAACTGACCGCGCACGATTGTGGTTTTCTTTCATGTAACGCAGGGCCATTGGCGCAAATTGCGCAATCTCTTGGGCCATCGCATGCGTTTCTTTTTGCAGGTCTTTATCTGCGACACATCGGTTGAAAAGCCCCAATTCAAAGCCCTCTTCGGGGAGAATACGCCGATTGGTAAAATAGAATTCCTTGGCGCGCGCAGGGCCGATGTAATGGCTTAGTAACCAGCTGCCGCCAAAATCACCACTGAGCGCAATCGCCCCAAACGCGGGCAGCATAAAGCCACTTGCCGCGCAGATCCGTAAATCACAGGCCAAAGCAATCGACATGCCAGCCCCAGCAGCAGCGCCAGGAAGGGCCGCGATAGTGGGCTTGGTATATTCATACAGCCGCAAACTGCAGGTATTTTGCGCTTCGCGCAGTCGACGGATCATAGCATCTGCGTCTGGTGATCCTCCACCGGCCAGTGCACTGCCCATGCTGGTGATGTCACCCCCGGCACAAAATGCGCCTTCCGATCCGGTCAGAACCAACACACGGACATCGGGGTCGGCCTCGGTCTCGGTCAGCATTTTGCGCAAGGCAGGGGTCATTTCATCCCCCAACGCATTGCGCTTTTTGGGATTGTTCAGGGTGATTGTTGCTACGTGATCGGTGACAGAACACAGCAACATATCGGTGCCCGTGTCCAAGGTTCGAGTGGTCATTGCAAATCCTTTCAGCTTTGGCGCAGGATGCGAGAAACAAAATAAGGGAGGCCGAGATGGCTCAGGAATACAGGCAGCACGTGTATCAACCGCCCAAAGGCGCCGTAGATCTTTTGCTGGTCCGTCATGGAGAAAGCCAACCGGCACGTCCCGGTGAAAGCTTTCCGTTGAAGGATGGCCATGGCGATCCGGCGTTGCATATCAATGGCGAAGCGCAGGCGATTGCCGTGGGCAATCGATTGAAATCTGAACCGCTGGACGCCTTGTATGTCACGACGTTGGTACGGACTCATCAAACGGCCGCCCCTTTGGCAGGGCATTTGGGGATTGAACCGATTATTGAACCCGACCTGCGCGAAGTGTACCTGGGCGATTGGGACGGTGGGGAATACCGGGTTCGTGCAGCAAACAACGATCCGGCATTTCAGCGTGCCAAAGAAGGGCAGGAGTGGGGCGAAATCCCCGGCGCAGAAACCACAGCTACTTTGCACCAACGTGTGCGTGCGGGATTGCTTCGCATTGCCAAGAACCATGGGGATCAACGGGTCGCGGCGTTTGTTCACGGTGGTGTAATTGGCGCGGCGATGGCGGTTGCCAGCGGTGCCGCGCCCTTTGCGTTCAATGGGGCCGCCAATGGGTCCATTAGCCGCCTGGTTATCCTGGGCGATCGAATGGAAATCCGGGGCTTTAACGATTGCGCGCATCTCACCTGAGCCTTTAGTCCAGCGTGATAACCACTTTGCCCATCACCTTGCGGTCCTGCATCATCTCCAATGCTTGCGGGACCCCAACCAATGGGAAACGCGCCGAAATCTGCGGTTTGATCTTACCCTCTGCATAGAGGCGGAACAGGTCTGCCATATTTTCGGCATGACCCTTGGGTTCCTGAAATACGGATGCCCCCCAGAAAACGCCCACGATCTGGCTGCCTTTCAACAAGGTCAGATTCAATGGAATTTTTGGGATGCCTGCAGGAAAGCCAACGACCAGAAAACGTCCTTTCCAAGCCATCGCGCGTAGGGCGGGTTCTGCATAATCTCCGCCGACAGCATCATAAACGACATCGACACCTTGGCCTCCTGATAGCTTTTTGATTTCGGCTGAAAGGGCACGCTGGGCATCGCGGTCTAACTCTCTCGGGTATACGATAGTTTCATCGACGCCAATCTGGCGGCAGAACTCAGCTTTTTCATCTGACGATACTGCGGCGATGACTTTGGCCCCGGCAGCCTTAGCCAATTCAATAGCAGCCGCACCAACACCGCCTGCCGCACCGAGGATCAGCAAAGTTTCACCCGGTTGAATTTGAGCGCGATCCTTAAGCGCATGGTGCGACGTCCCATAGGTGAAAATGAAACAGGCGGCATCCTCAAAAGTCATTTCATCGGGTATTTTGACTGCTGCGCTGGCTTTGATGTTTAGATGCGTGACAAAGCCGCCATGCCCTGTGAGGGCCAGAATGCGATCCCCTTCGGTGAAACCGCTAACGCCTTCGCCAATGGCCAAAACCTCGCCCGCAATCTCCCCACCCGGCGCAAACGGGCGCTGCGGCTTCATCTGGTAAAGATCCCGGATTATCAATGTATCTGGAAAGTTCACACCCGCCGCACGAACCCGGATCAACAACTCGCCCTTACCCGGTGTCGGGTCTGCCATTTTAGTCAATTCAAGTGTTTCGGGGCCACCTACGGCCACGCTCAACATCGCTTCCATTCGTCAATCTCCTTGGTGGAAAAACCACCGTACTGCCATTTGACGTGAAGTCTTGGGACCGCTCTGCCTGTTGTCAACCGAATTTCGAAATGCAATTCTGCATAGCGAAACAGATATATGCGGGTAGGAGGAAGCATGACAGAGGACGCGGATCAGCTAGAGGTATTTCGCAGCGAATTGCGTGACTGGCTTGAACAAAACTGCCCTGCATCGATGCGTGATGGTGGCAATGACGAGGCTAGCATCTGCTGGGGCGGAAAGAACTGGGACTTTACGTCAGATGACCAGCGTACCTGGCTACAACGCTGCGTCACCAAAGGGTATACAGTGCCGACGTGGCCGGTCGAGTACGGTGGAGCAGGTCTGAGCCGGGCGCAAGAGAAGGTTTTCCACGAAGAAATGGCGGCGATTGACGCCCGCTATCCCTTGCAGAGTTTTGGCATTTGGATGCTTGGACCCGCTCTTTTGCACTTTGGGACTCATGAGCAGAAACTGCACTATCTTCCACCGATTGCACGAGGCGAAGTGCGATGGTGCCAGGGCTATTCTGAGCCGGGTGCTGGCTCGGATCTGGCCAACGTCCAAACCAAATGTGAGGACAATGGCGATCACTGGTTGGTCAATGGTCAAAAAATCTGGACCTCATACGCAAACAAAGCTGATTGGATCTTTGCACTGGTTCGCACAGATAAGGATGCGCCCAAACACAAAGGGATCTCTTTTGTATTGATCGATATGGAAACACCGGGTGTTTCTACACGACCAATCCAGCTGATTTCTGGTGTATCTCCGTTTTGCGAAACGTTCTTTGATGATGTGCCCTTTCCCAAGAAACAAGTTGTTGGTGAAATCAATCGGGGTTGGGATGTTGCGAAATACCTACTGACCCACGAGCGCGAGATGATTTCAGCCGGTGGCGGATCCATGGGCGGTGGTCGTGCCTTGGGGGCTGTGTTGGCTGACAGTGAGACGGGGCTTAGCGATCCGATACTCCGCGGAGACGCGATGCGCGCCGAAGTTGACACATTGGCGGTCGAGCTGACGCTGGAACGCTACAAAGATCAATCCGAATCCGGGCAGGGCACGGGCGATGCTTCGGCCATGTTGAAATACATGGGCACCGAGCTGAACAAACGACGGTTGGAGCTTGTTATGGCGGCCGGTGGTGCAGACGCTTTGGAATGGGATGACGGGCGCGCACCCAATTGGCTTCGCACCAAAGCTAATTCAATCGAAGGCGGGACATCCGAAGTGATGCTGTCAATCCTATCCAAACGCGTTCTTGGGCTTCCGGGGTAAGAAAATGGCAAAACTGGTAATAACAGAAGAAGAAGTCATGCTCGCGGATGCGGCACGCGGTTTTCTTGACGATGCTGCACCCGTTTCACATCTGCGCGGATTGCGCGATTCTGGGCAAACTCAAGATGCGGCATTGTGGAAGTCCATGGCCGAAATGGGCTGGGCTGGTATTCTTGTTCCCGAAGACGCGGGCGGCTCAGATATGGGCCATGCCGCTGCCGGTGTTCTGGCTGGTGAAATGGGCAAAACGCTTGTATCATCACCTTTTATTGCGACAGCGGTGATCGCTGCGACGGCGTTGCGACAGGCCAGTGATACACGCGCAACCGAGGCTCTGCGCCAGATTGCGTCGGGCGACGTTACATATGCGCTTGCTGTTGACGAAAGCGCCAAGTTCAATCCGGAAGCCTCGCAACTCGAAGCGCGTCGCGAAGGCAATGGTTTCCGTCTTTCAGGTGAAAAGCGGTTTGTTGTTGATGGTGGGAACGCGGATCGCATGCTGGTTCTGGCTCGAACCAATGATGGGTTGACCCTATTTGATTTACCGACCGATCGACCAGGTATCACACGCGAAGCCAAAGCGATGATTGATAACCGAAATGCGGCTTTGGTCAATTTCGACAATGTCGAAGCGAACGGTGAGGATGTGTTGGGAGAGGTCGATGACGCAATGCGTGTTCTGAAACCAGCACTCGAAGCCGGGCAGGCCGCACTTGCGGCTGAAATGGCTGGCCTTGCCGCTGGCGCGTTTGGAATGACGGTTGAATACCTGAAAGAGCGCAAGCAGTTCGGTATTCCGATTGGAGCGTTTCAGGCCTTGCAACACCGTGCTGCGCATCTGTGGTGCGAGTGTGAAGTGACAGCTTCAGCGATCTTGAACGCTGGTCGCGCATTGGACCAAGACCCAGAGAACGCCTCTATGGCTGTGTCTCTTGCCAAAGCCCGCGCAACAGAGACAGCACAGCTCGCGGTTCAAGAAGGCGTGCAAATGCATGGGGGCATCGGCATGACCGACGCCTTTGATATGGGCTTTTACATGAAGCGCGCACGTGTCGCTACGGAATGGTTGGGCGACTATGGATATCACGCTAACATTATCGCGCAAGCGCGCGGATTCTAAGGATTAACTATGACACCCGAAGCACTTTTTTCACTTCACGGTAAAACAGCTCTGGTTACGGGCGGCGCAACTGGCATTGGTCGCATGGCGGCCGAATCGCTCGTGCGTGCAGGGGCACGCGTCCTTATTGCGTCTCGTAAAGCAGACGCTTGCGAAGCCGTGGCGCAGCAACTGAACGATCTAGATGCGCCTGGCACCGCCGAAGGGTTCGCTGGCGATGTTGGCACCAAAGAAGGGGTTGATGCGCTCGTTGCTAGCGTAAAAGAGCGGACTGAAACACTTGATATTCTTATGAATAATGCTGGGGTTACTTGGGGCGCACCGCTTGGCCAATTTCCGCACGAAGCGTGGGAAAAAGTGATGGCCGTCAACGTCTCTGGCGTGTTTGATCTCACTCAGAAACTATTGCCAATGTTGATTGAATCTGGATCTGTCGATGATCCAGCGCGTGTTGTGAACGTTGGATCTGTCATGGGCGAAATCCCTATGGGAGATGGCGCTTATAGCTATGCCGCATCAAAAGCCGCGGTGATCCATATGAGCAAGATTTTAGCTAAAGAATTGGCGGGACAAGCCGTGACTGTCAATTCTCTTGCACCGGGCCCCTTTGTGTCGCGGATGACCGCCTTTGCGACTGCAGATGAGGATATGCGTGAAAAAGTTGGAGGCGATGTTCCTTTGGGGCGCGTCGGACGTGACGAAGATATCGCCGGATGCATGTTGTTCCTTTGCGGACGCGGCGGCGCTTATATCACAGGCGCGGTTATCCCCGTTTCTGGCGGTATTAATGTGATGTCGGGTCATAATCTTTTCGAAAAAGCAATGCATTAAGGGACGCAGTTATGGATATTCGATTTGACGATCGCGTCGCGATTGTAACGGGTGCTGGAACGGGCCTTGGACGCAGTCATGCATTGGGTCTGGCGGCACGCGGTGCAAAGGTTGTGGTCAACGATCTAGGCGTCTCAACAGATGGTCAGGGTCGTTCGTCCGATGCCGCTGAAGCTGTGGCCGAAGAAATTCGTGCAGCCGGGGGCGAAGCCTTTGCGCACGGAGCGGATGTCTCCTCTGAGGCGGAAGTGGCCGATATGGTCGCTAAAACCATGGACACATGGGGCCGCATCGACATTCTGGTCAATAATGCCGGTATTCTTCGCGACAAAACGTTCGGCAAAATGACGATGGATGATTTCCGAAAAGTGGTTGATGTCCATTTGATCGGCAGCGCGAACTGCACGCACGCGTGTTGGCCAATTTTTCGTGCCCAAGGATACGGGCGCGTGGTGCTGACCTCATCCGGGTCCGGCCTGTATGGGAATTTTGGTCAGGCCAACTACGGGGCCGCCAAGGCCGCCATGATGGGCCTGATGAATGTTCTCCATCTGGAAGGCGCTCGCGAAGATATCCGCGTGAATTGTCTGGCTCCGACGGCCGCCACGCGCATGACTGAAAGCTTAATGCCACCTGAAGCCCTTGAATTGCTCGCACCAGAAACCATCACTCCCGGTCTGCTATATCTTGTCAGCGAAGATGCTCCGTCTCGTGTGATTATGTCGGCAGGCGCTGGCTGTTTCGCTCAAACGCGCGTTTATGAAACGGATGGAATCTTGTTGCAGGGGGATGAAATCACTCCTGAAAACGTGGCCGCGCAGATGGACCAAATGCAGAATGCAATCAATCAGCAAGAGCTGACAGATGCCTTTAGCCAAACAAAAAAATATGCCCGCAAAGCTGCCGAAGCGCGTGGCCTTTCTCTCCCTTGGGGTGAGTGACCTTAATTTTTCACGACAAGGTGTTGAAATGAAAGACAGTAACTGGACACGCGACGACAGCCATCTGCCGAAAGCCCTGCGTGGGCTGCGGATCCCATTGATCGGTTCACCGTTGTTTATCATTTCGGTTCCCGAATTGGTGATTGCACAATGCAAAGCGGGCATTATCGGGTCGTTTCCCGCACTGAACGCCCGCGAAGCCGAGGGTGAACCTCCCTTGCTGGATGCGTGGCTCAAGCAAATCACCGAAGAACTGGACCGTCACAATCAACAAAATCCAGATAATCCAGCCGCGCCCTATGCGGTGAACCAAATCGTGCATCGGTCAAACACGCGTCTGGAACGAGATCTGGAGATATCCGCCAAATGGGAGGTGCCTGTTTGGATTACGTCGTTGGGTGCACGGGTCGAAGTAAACGAAGCAGCGCATTCCTGTGGTGGCGTGGTTCTGCACGATATCATCAACAACACATTCGCAAAAAAGGCGATTGAAAAAGGTGCGGATGGCTTGATTGCTGTTGCCGCGGGTGCCGGCGGTCATGCTGGCCAACAATCGCCGTTGGCGTTGATCCGTGAAATCCGGTCGTGGTTTGACGGGCCTCTTGCCCTGTCCGGGGCCATCGCTAGTGGCGAGGCATTGCTGGCAGCGCGCGCTTTGGGGGCTGACTTTGGCTACGCAGGTTCTCCCTTTATTGCGACAAAAGAGGCCAACGCCCAAGAAGAATACAAACAGATGATCGTGGACAGCACAGCGGAAGACATCATTTATTCGTCACTGTTTACGGGTGTACATGGCAACTATCTTAAAAAATCCGTCGAACGAGCGGGAATGGATCCAAATGATCTGCCATCTGCAGACTCTTCGTCGATGAATTTCGGACAGGGGTCTTCCAAACCAAAAGCCTGGAAAGAAATCTGGGGATCGGGGCAAGGTATTGGCGACGTCCAAGACGTAGTAACTGCAGGGGAGCTGGTCGATCGGATCGATCAGGAATACCGCGCTGCAGGTGCACGGCTGGCATCCGAGTTCACCGGGTGAATCATGGCTGAACTTCTGGTTGTCCGGCACGCTCAGGCGTCTTTCGGAACTGACAATTATGATCGTCTAAGCGATCTGGGCCACCAGCAATCAGAGATGGCTGGTGCCGCCCTGCGAGAGATGGGATGGGTCCCTGACCGCTTGGTGACTGGCTCGTTGACCCGCCAAAAAGAAACGGTTGCGTCGATGGGGTATGATGCGATCCCCGAAGAACATCCCGGGTTCAATGAGTATGACTTTGATGATCTGTTGCGCGTTAAATTTGGGGGAACGATCCCCGATCTTGTGCGTGGAGATCGCAAAACGCATTTTCGCACGTTGCGAGAAACCTTGCGGGAATGGCAAGCTGGCGGCTTAGAAGGTGCAAGCGAAACCTGGATCAACTTTAAGACGCGCTTGCAGGACGCACAAACGTTCGCTGTGGACACGGATAAACAACGAGTGTTGGTTGTCAGCTCAGGTGGCGCAATTGGGCAGCTGGTCGCAAATTGTCTAAATGCTCCGCCTGAACAGATGATTGCGTTGAATCTACAGGTCAAAAACACGGCTATGACAAAATTCATTTTTTCAAGCCGCGCTTTCTTTCTGCATGAATTCAATACCACACCCCATTTTGCTACACCTGATGCAGCAAAATTGCTGACCTACAGCTGATGAGGAGCCCAACATGAGCAATACAGCACAAACGCTAGATCTGACGGCCGTTGATGCGTATTTGAGCGCCAATTTGCCAGGATACCAAGGCCCATTGGAGGCCGACAAGTTTGCAACAGGGCAGTCGAACCCAACCTTTTTGTTGAAAACACCGACGCGCAATTATGTGTTGCGTCGCAAACCACCCGGTGTTTTGCTTAAATCCGCCCATGCAGTTGATCGGGAATTTCGCGTCCAGCGCGCGCTTGCTGACAGCGAAGTGCCTGTCGCCAAGATGCATCTTCTTTGTGAAGATGATGCGATCATTGGGTCCTCATTTTATATTATGGATCATTTGGACGGGCGCAATTTCTCTGAACCGACCATGCCTGATGAAAGCAATGAGACCCGCACAGCGGTGATTGATGAAATGAACCGGGTGCTTGCAGCCCTGCATATGGTTGATATCGATGCTATTGGATTGTCCGATTATGGCCCACCGGGCAATTACTTCGAGCGTCAGATCGGGCGCTGGTCCAAGCAATATAGGGCATCTGAAACTGATAAAGTCCCGGAAATGGACCAGTTGATCGAGGCTTTGCAATCAAACATGCCAGCAGATGATGGACAACGTACATTGGTGCATGGCGACTATCGTATCGATAACATGATGTTTGAAAAAGACGGAACCAAATGCCTTGGCATTCTGGATTGGGAGCTTTCGACCATTGGTCATCCCTATGCGGATCTTGCCGCGGTAATCATGCAATGGCAGATGCCCGTTGGAAACGAAGGACGTGGCATGGCAGGGATTAACCGGGCTGCCCTTGGCTTGCCCTCTGATGCAGAGTTTATTGCCAAGTATTGCGAGCGCCGTAGCTTGAATGGAATTGAAAATTTCGGATTCTATCTGTCTTTCAACTTTTTTCGAATGGCAGCCATTATTCAGGGGGTCCTTAAACGCGCCCTAGATGGCAATGCATCCAACCCTGAACGCGCGATCACGCTAGGCCAGTATGTGCCGGTCTTTGCAAAACGCGGGTTAGAGGCGCTGGACATGTAACGGAGCTTGGTATGGGTGGTCAGGGAAATAACGCTGCGGGTCTTGAGGATCCTAAAGATCGCAATTTTGTTACGGCTCTTTCTCGTGGGCTGGACCTGTTGTGTTGCTTTCGCCCAGGAGAGGTTTCTCTGAGTAACCTGGATTTTTCGGAGCGGACCGATCTACCCAAACCGACAATATCTCGGTTGACCTATACCCTGTGTCGTTTGGGTTATCTTGTTAACGACTCCCAATCCGGGACGTATCGGTTGGGGGTCGGGGTTTTGAACCTTGGATTTGGGGTTCTGTCCGGTATGGATATTTGTGACCGCGCATCAGATGTATTGCGATCCCTCCGTAACAGCGGCAACTCTTACATCACCGCCGCTCTGGGTGAGGCACATCGCAGCGACGTCATCTATGTTGCTGTTCACCGGTCACGCGAAGATGTGTCTTTATCGATGCACGTTGGGTCAAGGTTGCCCTTGTTTCGATCCGCCATTGGTCGGGCCATTCTTGTTGGCCTTGCCGAACAAGATCGCGAAATCATGATAAAACAAAGCGCAAATGATCTAGGCGTGCCTGCGTCTGAGTTGTGGGACAGCTATGCTGCGGCACAAGCTGAGTATGATAAAAAGGGCTACTGCTCTGGATTTGGTGATTGGCGCGCGGATGTAAACGGGATCGCAGTGCCAGTGCGATCGTTGAACAATGCCCGGGTTTATGGGTTGAATGTCGGTGGGCCAAGTTTTCATGTTTCACCAGAGCAACTAGAACGCGAATATTCCCCTCAATTGATCGAAGCGGCCAATTTCCTCAGCCTCAAGCCCTGACAAATGGATCAAACTGTTGACTTTGTGAGAGTATGTGCAAGCCTAAGAAAGCCACGGCAAACAACAAACGCCGGGCTTGGATTAGGGAGGAGAAATCCAAAATGCGCACTATTACAAGGTTTGGTTTGTCTACCGCACTTGCATTGGTTGTAAGTGCATCTGCTGGCTTCGCCGAAAATATCAAGATCGCTTTTATTGATCCGTTATCAGGACCTTTCGCCGCTACGGGCGAAGATGGTTTGCATCAATATGAATTTGCCGCAGATCAGCTGGTGAATCAAAAAGGGGGCGTTCTTGGTGGGCAAGAATTCGAAATCGTCCCATTTGACAACAAGATCAGCGCCAAAGAATCCCTGATCCAACTGCAAGTAGCTATTGATCAAGGCATCCGGTTCATTGCACAGGGGAATTCTTCAGGTGTTGCGAATGCTTTGACTGACGCAATCAAAAAACATAACAAACGCAACCCAGACAAACGCGTTTTGTTTCTGAACTATTCCGCTGTCGACCCGGCGCTTACAAATGACAAATGTAATTTCTGGCATTTCCGTTTCGACGCCAACGCTGACATCAAAATGGACGCCCTGACGGATGTCATCGCTGAGAAAGATGAAATCAAGAAGGTTTATGTGATCGGCCAAGACTATTCCTTTGGTAAGGCGGTCGCAGCAGCGGCAGTCAAGTTCCTTGGCGAAAAGCGACCTGATATCGAAATCGTCGGCAACGAGCTGCACCCAATCGGGAAGATCAAGGATTTCACCCCATATGGCCGTAAGATCATGGCCGCCGAAGCGGATGCTGTGATCACCGGTAACTGGGGCGCGGATATGCGCGGTCTGGGCAAAGCCATTCTGGAAAACGGGTATGAGGGGCCGATTTATACATATTATGCTGCCGGAACAGGGATCACAGCCGCCTTTGGTGAATCTGGAAAAGGTTCATTGAAGTTGGTTGGCGAAGGGCAAATCAACCCACCAGTTTCGGATCGCGCAGATGCTTATTCCAAAGCATTCAAAGCCCGGTACCCTGATGATGATCTAGGGCAGCCACGTATCGCCAATGTGATGGAGATGCTTGCACGTGCGATCGATGATGCGGGGTCAGCCACTGATGTAGTTGCAATTGCGCATGCACTTGAAGGCATGGAGCACGACTCGATTTGGGGAACCAAAATCAAGATGCGCGAATCTGATCACCAGGCGATCCAAGCTGTTCATATTCAGGGGCATACCGATCAGGTCACCCACGATATGGACAACTCTGGGTATGGGCTTCTGGTTGAGAACACGGTGGACATGGCTGCAGCCGACAGCCCCACAACGTGTAAGATGAAGCGTCCATAAATCTATTCTGAGCCCGTCAAACCTTGGCGGGCTCATCACTACTTCATATATATTTCAATATCTTGCAATGCGTTCTTTCCGAAAAATGGTTCATCATCAACAAACATAAATGGGCTACCAAACACTCCGCGATCAACCGCACTCGTTGTTGCAGTCACTAGGGTGTTTTTAACATCAGGATCTTGCGTCGCTTCTAGAAATTCTTGAGTTGGCAAGCCTGCTTCGTTCAAAACTTCTTGTATAACAGACGGATCATCCATTTTTTGACCATGTACCCACATGGCTTCAAAAATGGCGTCGCGATATGTCGTCTCCCAAGGTTTTCCTTGAGCAAAAACCGCACCTCGCATGATGCCCAGAGTTACAACAGGAAAAAACGGATTCATATGGAACGTCAATTTGTGGTGTTCAACGAACCGTTTTATTTCAATGGCTTGGTAGGCAAGCTTATGTTTCACATTAGCAAACGCAGCCATCGGGCTTTGATTGTTGGTTGCCTTGAAAACACCACCCAACAGGATCGGGTGGTATCGTACTGACGCATTATTTGCCTGAGCCAAATTCGGCAATACCTTATGCACAAGATAGGCGTTCGGGCTTCCAAAATCGAAATAGAAATCAATAACTTGTTTCACCATTTTTCTCCATACGGGCGTAGATCCAATTCAAACGTCCAGGCATCCCGGTTCTGCTGGTGTAACATCCAATATGCTTCGGCCACGGAGTTTGGGTTCATCAACGTGTCAGGCGGGAGTGTATCAGGATTTCCTCCAGCCTGCTTGATCCGTTCCCTCACAAAGGCTGTATCAACGCCCGCATCTATGACCAGATGGGCCACGTGGATGTTCTTAGGCCCCAGTTCTTTCGATAAGCTCTGCGCCATGGCGCGTAGTCCTGCTTTGCCCGCAGCAAAAGCCGCAAAGCCGTCGTTCCCGCGCATGGAGGCAGATGCGCCAGTGAAGAAAATGGATCCCCGTTTGCGTGGCACCATACTACGTGCGGCTTCGCGTGCAGTCAGGAAACCCGCAAAGCATGCCATCTCCCATACTTTTCGGAAGACACGCGAAGTGGTTTCTTGGATTGGAAACCGTACGTTGCCGCCAACATTAAAGATGACCGCCTCTAACGGGCCAATATTATTTTCAATTTGGGCGAACGTTTCGACCACGGACTCTTCGTCTCGCGCATCCATGCCAAAGGCATGGGCCTGTGCGCCCATAGCTTCGATTTCGGTCACCAACGGCGCGAGCTTATCACCATTGCGACGTCCCAGGCAGACCGTGAAACCGCCTTGGGCAAACCGCTTTGCGATTGCGGCACCAATGTAATCACCAGCCCCAACGATTAAAACAACAGGAGCCATCACAAGGACCACGCTTTTTGCAAGGCGGGGCGCGCCATCAGCCGATCCGCATAGGCTTGAAGATTGGGTTTATCGCTCAGATCACCACCCATGCGCCCGGACATGATTACCGAATGCCCGGTCATAATGTCCGCTCCGGAAAATTCACCCGCAAGGTATTGCCGTCCGTCCATATGATGCTCAACAACAATCAACATTTGGTTCAACAGTTTGAGCGCACGTTTCGCATGAGCTTCTGAACGTCGATCCGGTGGGAGGAGGATCGTTTCGACCACAATTGTATTGATCGGTGGCATAATCATGCCCTCACAATAATGAAGCCATTGCAAATAGTTAGGAAACTCCTCTGAATTCACGTCGGGGGAAAGCCTGCCATCGGCGTAGCGCTCGAGTATGTATTGAACAATGGCTCCGGATTCAAAGATAGAAACATCACCATCTTCCAAGGAGGGGACGCGACCCATCGGGTGAATCTCACGATAGGATGGATCTCGCATGGCCTTGTCACCTAACGAAAACTTTTCAATCTCGTAGGGCAGTTCCAACTCTTCAAGAAGCCAGGCTATGCGCACGGCACGGCTGTTTTGAGCATAGTATAGTTTCATTTGTCCTCCGGATGTCTCAACAGGTCGCAGGTCAGTTTCTCCCGAGCGTAAAGAGATGAGTAAAACTCTGTCAACGAATGTAAAAACGACGTTGCGACCCAAGGTTATATTGGTTTCCCTCCTATAAGCTCTCGACGCAGATCAACCCGGCCCGCTACTGTTCTAGAACGGAGGAGAGACACATGACATCACGAGCAAACTTGACGCGCAAAGACCACGGCGATGGCGTGGTCGAACTGGTTTTAGGACGTGCACCAGTGAATGCGTTAAGCGCGATCTTTTTGATGGATTTCGCTGCTGAGATTGAAGCGTTGGGTCAAGATGATGCAGTTCGTGCAATCGTTATTTCCAGCAATTTCAAGGTGTTTTCAGCCGGGCTTGATTTGCGCGAGGCACAGGCGTTCGATTTACCTCAACAAAACGCGATCGTCGAAGGTTTGAATGCAGGTTTTCTAAAATTGTTTGACTGCCCAAAACCAACGGTTTGCGCCGTTAATGGCGCAGCTATTGCCGGGGGCCTGTTCTTTGTCTTGGCAAGCGACCTGCGCGTCTCCAATACAAAAGCGTCATTTGGTTTGGCCGAAGTGCGTGTCGGTGCAGATTTCCCGGTAGGTCCATTAGAAATCGCCCGCGCAACTTTGGACCCCAACATGTTGCGCCGTCTGATGCTTACCGGATTTCCGATTGATGCTGAAACAGCGCACCGCGCAGGTATTATTGATGTCCTGGACGAAACGCCTATTGAAAAGGCCATCTCCGAGGCCCGGAAATTGGGCAAAAACCCACCTAAAACGTACGCTTCGATCAAACGCCAAATCCGCGGTGAAACAATCACTTTGATCGAACGGACGATGCAAGAGCAAGCCAAGACCCCCAATAATGGTTGGTTCAGCGATGAAACCAAATCGGCAATGCAGCGCATGATTGGCTAACTTCGTGTTCTGATTTCACCTGCCATATCCAAATATTTCAAAGGGGTAAAATTCTATGGTCACCGATTTCAACGGACACGGATTTAACGTTCAACGACTAGATCGCATTGGCAATTGGATGCAAGCCTATGTTGATCAACGAAAATACGCTGGCAGCTCTGTCTTGATCAAACAAGGCGGCGTAGAGGTGTATTTCAACGCCTGTGGTCAACGCAGTGTCGAAAACGATCTGCCATTTGAACGGGATACTGTTGCACGCATATATTCGATGACTAAACCGATCACGACGGTCGGGGTGATGATGCTAGTTGAACGTGGGCTGTTCACGCTCGACACGCCGATCTCGAAATTCATCCCTTCTTTTAGTGACATGCAAGCCCTTGTTCCCGGAGCAACGGCGATTGACCAGGTTACGCCGTGTGCGACACCGACGGTGCACCACCTTTTGACCCACACCAGCGGGTTAAGCTATCCCTTCAACCCCGGCGTTTTGGCGCAAGAGATGGAGGCACAGGATCTTGTGTTCAAGCCGCGCGGCGGCACCTTGGCAGAGCAAGTTGAGTTGGTCGCCGCTTTGCCATTGGCTTTTGAACCGGGTACGCGATGGGAATACTCGGTTGGCATCGACATACTTGGTCGCATCATCGAAATCGTATCTGGGAAATCCCTCGATCAGTTTTTTCAGGATGAAATTTTCCTTCCACTCGGCATGACTGATACTGAATTTAGTGTTCGTAGCCAAAATATTAATCGGTTCGCCTCACTCTATACACCGCTTGAAGGCAACGCCATGGACCTGAATGCCGCTCAAATCGGGGGGTCGTCTTTGCGCCTTGCTGACGAAGCAGGCAGTTCCCCATTTGAAGCCGCAACAGTTTGGTCTGGCGGTGGCGGGCTATTGGGAACTCTAGATGACTATATGCTTTTTGCAGAAATGATACGGCAGGGAGGTAAAGGCCGGGAAGGGCACTTGCTCAGCCCAAGAACCCTGGAATTCATGATGTCGAACCATCTGCCCGGTGACATTGCATCCATGGGCCCACAGAGTTTTGCTGAACAACCGATGGAGGGCATGGGCTTTGGTTTAGGCGGTGCTGTTGTCTTGGACCCGGCACGCGCGCGCTGTCCCGGCAGCATTGGCGATTTCAGTTGGGGCGGCATGGCCTCAACTTTCTTTTGGGTGGATCCAGTTCTCGACCTGTCTGTTGTCTTCTTCACTCAACTTTCTCCCTCTAGCAGCTATTCGTCTCGCGCAGAGCTCAAAGCCCTTATTCACGGAGCCCTTTTAACATGACAGATCTTCGACCCATCTTGTGGAAACCATCGAAGGAACGCGCAGATAGTAGCCGTATGGCTGAGTTTACTGGTTGGCTAGAACAGACGCGGAATATGCAGTTCGACGATTACCAAGCCTTATGGCAGTGGAGCGTGAATGATCTGGACGGGTTCTGGTCTGCGGTTTGGGAATTTTTCGGGATTCAGTCCAGCGCGCCGCATTCGGCGGTTCTTGCTGACCGCAAGATGCCAGGCGCCGTCTGGTTTCCCGGAGCAAAGATCAACTTTGCGCAACAGATGCTGTTGCACGCTGCCAAGACCCCAAATGATCCATGCCTGATCGTGCAATCAGAAACATTTGGCAGGACCGAATTGTCTTGGGGCGAATTCGCGGCACAGGTGGCTAGTGTTGCTCAGCATTTGAAATCAATGGGGGTCGGGCAGGGCGATCGGGTTGTGGCGATTTTGCCGAACACCGAAACTGCCTTTGTGGCTTGCCTCGCGACGGCCAGTATCGGGGCCATCTGGTCCCTGTGCGCACCCGACATGGGGCATGTCGCGATCTTGGACAGGTTCCGTCAAATCGAACCTAAGGTGCTGATTGCTCAGGATGGGTATGTTCATGCCGGCAAAATGATTGATCGATCCGACGTCCTCGAAACGATCAGAAACGGTTTACCAACTCTAGAACAAACTGTGCTGGTGCCGGTGATCGGGCAGGTCAGTAAAGGGGTCCACGCCTGGTCTGATCTGATCCATACCAAAGCAGAGCTCGAGTTCGCGCAGGTACCTTTTGATCACCCCCTTTGGGTGGTGTATTCTTCGGGGACCACAGGCAATCCGAAACCGATTGTCCACGGTCATGGCGGTATTTTACTCGAAGGGAGCAAACAATCCCTGCACCAAGATTTAAAGGCCGGTGACCGGTTCTGTTGGTTAACGTCATCGGGCTGGGTCATGTGGAATGCTCAATTTGTGGCGTTGGGGCAGGGTGCCTCGGTGTTGATGTATGACGGTGCCCCGAACCACCCGGATATGATGACCGTCTGGCGCAGTGTCGCACAGGAACGTGTCAACTATTTCGGGGTTGGCGCGGCCTATGTCACGATTTGCGCAAAAGCCGGGATCCGGCCTTGTGATGATCTTGATTTGAGTGCGCTCAGGTCGCTGGGAACAACTGGGTCGCCATTGACGTCAGATGGGTATGATTGGATCTATGACGCCGTACGTCCTGACATCTGGCTCGCGCCCATTTCTGGTGGCACCGATTTTTGTGGCGCATTTGTAGGAGGCAATCCCATGCTTCCGGTACGCGCTGGTGAAATGCAATGTCGTGCCTTGGGGAACGCCGTTCGCAGCTTTGATGCGCATGGCACTGAATTAATTGGAGAAGTTGGAGAGCTGGTTTGCACTGAACCATTGCCCTCGATGCCATTGTTCCTGTGGGGAGATGAAGACGGTCAGCGGCTTTACGAAAGCTATTTTGATACTTATCCCGGTATTTGGCGTCATGGCGATTGGATTGAGATCACCGAAGAGGGTGGATCCGTTATTTACGGTAGATCTGATGCGACGATCAACAGACAGGGTTTGCGACTGGGTTCTTCTGAAATCTATCAGGCGGTCGAAGGTCTGAGCGAGGTGTTGGATACACTTGTCATTGATCTAGAATTCCTCGGGCGCGACAGCTTTATGCCGCTGTTTGTTGTACTGGCTGAAGGCGAACTTCTGGATGACGCCATGAAAGCCAAGATCAACGGAGCAATACGCGAGTCCGTCTCAGCTCGTTTTGTACCTAACGAAATCGTCCAGATCGCCGAAGTTCCGCGCACAATGTCCGGTAAGAAGCTGGAGGTTCCTGTTAAAAAGCTGTTATTGGGCGGGGACCCTGTAAAAGTCGTCAACCGGGACTCGATGGTGAACCCAGAGAGCTTTGATATATTTGTCGACTATGCAAAGGCTTTGAACAACACATGAGGTCGAACCCATGACAGAGGCGGAGCAGAAACTCCTTGATCTTTTGGACATCGAGCAACTCGAGGTCGACCTGTTCCGTGGCCAAGGCTCGGGTGGTGAAACACCCACCCGGATCTATGGCGGGCAAGTCATTGCACAGGCATTGGCAGCTGCCTATCGAACGGTCCCTGATCGTCTGTGTCATTCATTGCACGCCTATTTCATTCGCCCGGGTGATCCGTCAATTCCAGTGATATATTCCGTAGATCGTGCACGAGACGGCGGATCGTTTACCACACGGCGAGTGGTTGCGATCCAACATGGGAAGCAGATCTTGAACCTTTCGGCGTCGTTCCATACCGAGGACGAAGGATGGGACCATCAACACCCCATGCCCCCAGTCGCAGAACCTGACGCCCATGAAACACGCGAAGCGGTCAGAGATCGCTATCTTGACCGGATTCCTGAAAAGCACAGATCAGAATATTTGCGGGAACGTCCGATCGAGGTGCGTGAAGTTGACCCGCTTGATCTGTTCGAGCCAAAGCCTAGCGAAGACGCTCATAATCTTTGGTTTCGCATGGCTGCTGCTGCTGGGAAGAACCCTAAGTTTCAACATATTCTGTTGGCCTATGCTTCGGATATGGCTTTGCTCAGTTCTGGCTTGCGGCCCCATGGGTTGAGTTGGTTCACCCAACAAGTGAATGGTGCCAGCCTGGATCATACTATGTGGTTTCATGCCCCCATAGCGTTCAACGATTGGCACCTCTACACGATGGATTCGCCATGGACAGGTCGCGGTCGTAGCTTCAACCGGGGGTCAATTTATTCCCAAGACGGCACATTGGTTGCAAGCGTGGCGCAAGAGGGGCTCATGCGTCCGCAAAAGCCCCGTAGCTGATCAAAGCGTGCCGCCAAATTGGCGGTTCAGCTTGCGCATTCCTCCGAGCCAACGATCATAGTCGGCTGTTTTCATGCGCATATAATCCAGAACTTGAGGATGCGGCAGCACAAGAAAATGCCCATCCCGGATAGCATCGACACAGGCCTGTGCAACGGGTTCCGGCTCAAGCATTCCGTCCAAGGCGGCCACGGACTCTTCGTGACCCCGTGTCATCTCAGAACGCACGGCCTGAGGACACAGGACAGAAACACCAATCCCATCATCCGCATGTGTCATCGCCAACCATTCGGCAAGACCCACGGCGGCATGTTTGGTCACGCCATAAGGCGCTGCACCCACTTGGTTCAGTAATCCAGCAGCCGAGGCAGTATTTAGCAAGTACCCACCACCACGCGCAGTCATTAACGGCACTACATGTCGCGCGGCCCAAACATGAGACATGACATTGATGTCCCAAATCCGCTGCCAGTCGTCATTTGGTGCATCCACTCCCCCGGTCGTAAGAATACCAGCATTGGAACAGAACAAATCAATCGGCCCAATTTCAGATTCAACATGATCAATCAGGTTTTTGATCTCAGCCTCAATCCCGACATTCACTGAAAACCCAACGCCACCGATTTCATCGGCGCAGGCCATCGCTCCATCGGCGTTCAGGTCGGCGCACACAACGCATTTCGCGCCTTCTTGCGCAAACTTTACTGCCAGAGCCTTACCGATACCGCTAGCTGCACCAGTAACCACAACGATCTTATTTTTTATTTCCATCTCAGTTCCTTACGTCCACATGTTCAAACCGTTACAGACGGCAAGCGCCTGTTTGGTCATATATTGACTGACCTCTGAGGCCAGTTCATCCGGCTGCCCCAAACGGCGGAGCGAAATGTCATTTTTGATTGGATTATCAATATCAAGACTTTCCCAAAGTGCGCGCACAAAACCCGTGCGGAAAAACTTTCAATTTCTGTACTTGAAAAGATGGTCGTTCAACGCCACCAGAGACAACTGAATTTAGCATTTTCAACAGGTTGCTATACTTTTTTAGTCGAAAAATCACAGATTGAGTTGGGGCACCAATATACCGAGTAACATGTTCTTGTTTAGCCAAAGGATCCGCAGTCTTTGCGTTCCAATTGTTTACGAACAAGTCTTTTGCGCCCGCGAGCAGGTTCAGAAGAAAGCCCGGATGTGAGGTCATTACGTGCATTCGCGGTTTAGTAGTGAGGGTCATAGAGCGCGGTGCCAGTGCTGCGCCGTCCTCTGAACCAGAAAATCAGGGCAGGTGAGCATCGTCAGGCTGACACGGTCACCGAAGTTACTACCTAACTTTTGGGTCAAACACTTGGCTACACCTTTGATATCACGCAAGAACCCACCCTTAGGACATATAAAAATCAAGTGTGTTGTTGGTGCGATTTCATCAGTCATGACACGTTCTCCCCACACGTAGTGATCCTGACAAAAGCAAACGGACCAATGCGCCGTCAAACTCTAATCATCAAAGCATATTCTGCCAATACAGCGTATCTAAATGACGTTGGGCACTTTTTGGGTATGTCTTAATTTACATAATCATGATTATACGCTATGTGTATCCTGGCATATGCCAGCCCTTACCTTTGGGTTTTATACCGAAGTTTGAGAAAGCGTGTTTCATACAGGCGAAAACTCAGCTCAGCGATACAAATGGAAATCGCGCTGTAAACCAGGAAGATTATCCAGCCCTCATCTGTACCAAGCTTGGGTAAGATGAGGGTTGCGATATGCAATCCGATCAAGTGGTACAGGTAAACACCATAGCTAATTTCGCCAACACGAATAAACGGTGACCACTCAAATACACAACGCAGCTGGTGATCTTCGCGGATTACGATACTTGCCAGACATGATGCCATGGCAAGATGTAAGATAAGGTTTGGCCACCCTGTCATGTCCGCTGGCAATATTTGAATCAAGATAAGTAAGGTTGTGAATAAGATTGGGCTCGACCACTTGGACCCAAATAGTTGGGCAAACCGACGAAAACTCTCGCGCTTGTGCAGCAGAACCGCCAGTCCGGATCCAATAAGGATTGGAGCATAAGTTGCTGTGAACATTTTAAAAAGTAGCGGATAGGCTTCAATCGGTTGAATGCCAATCAAACGCAACCCACCTGTCACAGCGACAAGATTGAGAAAAATTAACACTACAAGAAGTGGCAAAATGGAACGCCGTGGCATAAGCAGCAAAAGCATTGGCCAGATCAGGTAATACTGTTCCTCAACCGACAAAGACCAAGTTGGTGCTAACATGGGAATGTCTTCTACCAAAAAGTTGGACAGGAAGAGATAGTAAAACGGAACAAGCTCAAGAAGCTCACCCATCCCTTTGATACCAATGTAATAAATCGAAATGGCCGTCACTACCAAGAAGTACACTGGAACAATCCGTAAAATTCGGCGCCAATAGAACCCTTTAAGCGAAAAGCGCCCTGTTCGATCCTCTTCCCGCAAGAGCAGCGTAGTTATCAAGAAGCCGCTGAGAACAAAGAAAAAATCTACCCCTAGAAACCCTCGCGTCAGGATCCTTTGAGGATCAGAGAGCTGTGTCCATATGGGGGCGTGATGCCACAAAACGGCGAAGATACAAAAGAACCTTAGGCCGTTCAGACTGCCGAAATAGCGCACACTAAGATACTGATCATGATCAGGGTAAACTGAAGATGGTTCTTGGCTTATTGTATCGCTTGTCACGGTTTGTGTATCACCCTGCCCGGCCTAGTTGCTTCATCAGTAATTGAAGCGCTGTTCCTATGCTATGGTGTTGTCGCACCAGGTGTCATCTCTAAGATCCAATAAGCCCATATTTTTGCGATCAGATGCGGCGCAATGGCCTTGAAACCCCGTCAGCAACTCTGTAACACACAACGTGTTGCGGGTATGGTGTAGTGGTAGCGCGCCGGCTTCCCAAGCCTGAAGTGCGGGTTCGATTCCCGCTACCCGCTCCAATTCAACGTTGAAATGTCTCAGTTTTTGTCTGAACGCATCAGTTCAGGCCACGTGTTCGGCGACATCGTCATTCTGCAGCAACTCTTTGAATGCATTGTATTGGGACAAGAATACGCGACCAGTCAATTCCTCAAGGAAGTGGCTCCGTTTTAGCCGATCCATGACGGGCCCTTTGACTTCGGACAGATGCAACTGAATGCCCAGATCCTTTAGACGTTGGTTTATAGCCTCTAGCGATTCAAGCGCGCTCAGGTCAATTTCATTTACTGCCGAACACATCAGGATCACATGGCGGAGCTCACCTGTATTCTGGTGCGCCCGCGAAAGAACGAGATCCTCCATCCGACGCGCGTTTGCAAAGTACAGGCTTTCGTCAATCCGCAGAGTGACCAAGCTGGGTTCCACAATCACGCTGTGACGTTTGATATTGCGAAAATGCTGTCCACCTGGAACCAAACCAACCTCGGCGACATGGGGGCGCGATGTTTTATATACATACAACAACAGAGAAAGGCCGACGCCGCTGGCAACCCCAACTTCAACCCCTGCCCCCAGAGTTAACAGGATGGTTGCTGAAACAGCGGCAAAATCCGCCTTTGAATAGTCCCATGCGCGTTTCAGGATGGAGAGATCGACCAAAGACAAGACCGCAACAATAATAGTCGCCGCCAAGGTAGCCTTTGGCAGGAAATACAGCATCGGTGTTAAAAACATCGCCGCGACCAACAACCCAATTGCGGTAAAGGCACCAGCGGCTGGCGTTTCCGCCCCCGCATCAAAGTTCACCACCGAACGCGCAAACCCACCCGTCACGGGATACCCGCCAGACAGAGCGGATGAAACGTTTGACGCACCCAATGCGATCAATTCCTGATTAGGGTCGATACGTTGTTTCCGTTTGGATGCAAGCGTCTGAGCGACTGAAACACTTTCGACATATCCAATGACTGAAATAAGAACAGCAGGCCCAACCAAAGCCGGTATCAACTCCCAATCCAGCATAGGGATACCAAATGGCGGCAGTCCGGTTGGAACGGTTCCAACGACGGCCACACCAAACGCAGGCAAATTGAAAGCCCAGGCCAGAACCGTGGTTCCTATCACAGCGAAAATCGGGCCAACGCGGGCGATGGTTTTGGCTAGGTTGGGCTCTAGGCCCAGCTTATTTTGTAGGGTCTGCGCCATGCCCTTGCGCACCCACACCAGAAACCCAAGCGCCAGCGTACCAATCAACAAAGTCGCAAAGCTCATTTCCGGTAGGTGGTGCACCAAGCCACTTAAGATTTCAGGTAAAGTATGACCATGTACCGAAACACCCAGTATGTGTTTCAACTGACTGGCGGCAATCAACAAACCCGAGGCCGCGATGAAACCAGCGATCACTGGGTGGGACAGAAAATTAGCCACAACCCCCAATCGCAACGCTCCCATTGCAAGCAATATGGCACCCGATAACAAGGCAAGCACAGCCGCCGCTGCGATATAGGCCGGCAAGCTTTCCAAACCCAACGGGGCCAAAGCGGATGCCGTCATCAGGGAAACCACGGCCACCGGCCCAACCGCAAGCACACGGCTGGTCCCAAACACGGCATAGGCAACCAGGGGCAAAATCGATGCATAAAGCCCAACTTCAGCAGGTAAGCCCGCCAACAAAGCATAGGCCAACGACTGCGGTATCAGCATGATCGTGACGATAACAGCGGCCGTCAAATCCCCCATAAAATTGGCGTGATTATACCGGCTTCCCCAATCTAGAATTGGAAACAACGGGAAGAGTTTTTTCTGGTTGGTAAATAATCGCATTGCCCTGCCCCGTGCCCATCGTATTTTGGCTCTGCGCCAATAAATACATTCAAGTATCTATATGTGTATGGGTAAGGTTTTGTGAACCCCTAAAGGTTCAAAGGCATAAAAAAAGCACGCGCCCACAAGGACACGTGCTTTTCGGGGTCTAATTCAGTACTTAGTAGAAGGCTTGCAAACCTGTCTGTGCGCGACCCAATATCAGGGCGTGTACATCATGTGCCCCTTCATAGGTGTTCACGGTTTCTAGGTTCACCATGTGACGGATAACATTGAATTCAAGGCTGATGCCGTTGCCGCCATGCATATCCCGGCTCATCCGTGCGATGTCCAATGCTTTGCCGCAGTTATTGCGTTTAATAATAGAAATCATCTCGGGTGCCGCATTTGCTTGGTCCATCAAACGACCAACACGCAACGATGCCTGCAAACCCAGTGCGATTTCTGTCTGCATATCAGCCAGTTTGCGCTGATACAGCTGTGTGTGTGCCAACGGGCGGTTGAATTGGTGACGATCAAGGCCGTACTGACGTGCGCCAAACCAGCAAGCTTCGGCAGAGCCCATGACACCCCAACTGATGCCATAGCGTGCTCGGTTCAGACAGCCAAACGGACCTTTCAACCCTTGTACGTTTGGCATCAAAGCGTCTTCGCCCACTTCGACACCGTCCATGACAATCTCGCCCGTGACCGAGGCGCGCAGGCTCATTTTGTTCAGGATCTTAGGGGCGCTCAGGCCTTTCATACCTTTATCCAAGATGAAGCCACGGATCTTGCCATCGTGTGCATCGGATTTTGCCCAAACCACAAATACATCCGCGATGGGCGCATTTGAGATCCACATTTTCGATCCAGTCAAACGATACCCACCGTCTGTCTTTTCAGCACGGGTTTTCATGCCGGCCGGGTCACTGCCTGCATCGGGTTCAGTCAGACCAAAACAGCCAATGAATTCACCAGAGGCCAGTTTGGGCAGATATTTCATACGCTGCTCTTCGCTGCCATAGGCATAGATCGGATACATGACGAGGCTGGATTGAACCGACATCATCGAGCGATATCCGGAATCAACACGCTCAACTTCGCGCGCAACCAGACCATAACTGACATAGCCTGATCCCAAACCTCCGTACTGTTCGGGCAAAGTTACACCCAACAGGCCCATTTCACCCATCTCACGGAAAATTTCCGGATCAGTTTCTTCGTTTTGAAACGCATCCGTTACGCGCGGTTGCAGTTTTTCCTGCGCATAGGCACGGGCACTGGCCGCGATCATACGTTCGTCTTCTTCCAGTTGATCGTTCAAACGAAACGGGTCTTCCCAATCAAATGAGCTGAGATCAGGTGCATCTTTGGCACGCAGGGTTGGTTTTGCCGGGGCGTTCATGGCGCTGTCTCCAAATAACAAGTTGTGTGGAGTTTATCGTGCGAAAAGTTCAAAAAACAGCGAGACTTTCGCATGCTTTCATGAGTAAAACGCATACATGAGCACATCACGCCGATTTCTCCCCTCTATTTCTTCGCTTCGTGCGTTGGAAGCTTTGGATCGCCTTGGATCAGCATCGGCCGTTGCCGAGGAACTGAACCTGACCCAAAGCGCGGTATCCCGACAGCTTCAGACCCTAGAGACACAAATGGGCATTGACCTTATCCAACGCGATCGAAAGCGACTGTCGCTTACTGCTTCGGCTCAGGACTACGTCATTGAGATCCGACAGGCCCTGAACCAGATTGCACAGGCGTCCTTACGGTTGCAGGTCGCCCCTGTCGGCGGCACATTGAACCTTGCGATATTGCCGACCTTTGGGATGCGGTGGCTGATGCCACGTTTGCCCGAATTTTCGCGCCTGCATCCCGATGTGACAATCAACATGTCCACACAGTTGCGGCCTTTCAATTTTGCCACCGAACCCTTTGATGCTGCCATCCATTTTGGCATTCCAAATTGGCCTGATACCGATGCATTGATGCTAAAGAAAGAGCGCGTATTACCCGTTTGCGCGCCTTCTCTTATACAGCAGAATTTGAACGTTTCCCCGCAGCAATTGCTACGACTTCCTTTGTTGCACATTCAAACCCGTCCGAATGCCTGGCAGGATTGGTTCAGAGAAATGGGGGTTGAGAACGAAGCGCCACTTGCAGGGACGCTGTACGATCAATTTTCAACCATTACCCAAGCCGCATTGCACGGATTGGGTGTAGCCTTGATGCCTGAGTATTTAATTGAACAAGACTTGGCGACGGGCCGGCTGATCGCCCTCAGCCCCAAAGCGATCGAAGCCAATGGGGCCTATTACCTGGTCTGGCCACGCAATAAATCGCGGGACCAATCTTTGACGGAATTCCGTCATTGGCTGGCCTCGAAAGCCCAACCAGAAGACGACCTGCCGCGTTAAGTCTTAACCCAACGCATAACCCGCGCCGCGCACAGTTCGCACTGGATCAACACCACCAAATTGGGTCAAAGCTTTACGCAACCGGCCAATGTGGACGTCTACGGTGCGCGTATCAACATAGATATCCCGCCCCCAAACACGATCCAAAAGCTGCTCACGACTCCAAACCCGCCCGGGCTTTTCCATGAACGTCGACAGCA
Source organism: Phaeobacter sp. NW0010-22 (assembly GCF_040365955.1). NCBI lineage: Bacteria > Pseudomonadati > Pseudomonadota > Alphaproteobacteria > Rhodobacterales > Roseobacteraceae > Phaeobacter > Phaeobacter sp. NW0010-22. Next base: position 44,046 of record NZ_BAABWT010000005.1, on the reverse strand, counting down.
ACCGGAATTCAGTTGGCCCCAATTTCAACGGGTTTTCATCCCGACTGACTTTGTGCGTTTCCGCATCCAGAATGATGTCGTCAAACTCCAATCGCAGCCCAACTGTAGAGGGTCGAACCCGTCGCAACTGAGAGCGCACGCGCGCCATCAATTCCACGATGGAGTACGGCTTAACCACATAATCGTCAGCCCCGGTTTCAAGACCGCGCACTTTGTCGACCTCTTCAGAGCGTGCAGACAACATAATGATCGGGATCGAACGAGTCTCGGGGCGCGTTTTCAATCGGCGACAAACCTCGATTCCGCTCAGGTTCGGCATCATCCAATCCAGAACAATGATATCCGGGTTGTCTTCATCCACCAAAAGCAGCGCTTCTTCACCGTTCTCGGCTTTGGACACCTTAAAACCTTCGGCCTCAAGGTTGTAAGCCAAAACTTCACGCTGTGCGTGCTCATCTTCGACAACAAGGACTGTCGGCTGATCTGCTGACATTGGACCTTACTCCTTTGATGGAACTGAGGTGACGTCTGCTTTTGGACGCGCGTCTTCTGGGCGCGAACCCGTAACCAGATAGACCACCTGCTCTGCGATAGAGGTCACGTGATCCCCCATACGTTCGATGTTCTTGGCGATGAAATGCAAGTGCATACATGCGGTGATGTTGCGTGGATCTTCTGCCATAAAGGTCAGAAATTCTCGAAACAGAGCATTGTACATCTGGTCCACTTCGTGGTCACGCGTGATCACATCCATCGCCAACTCCGCATCCCGCTGAATATATGCATCCAATGCATCCTTGAGCATCAACTCCACTTCGCGCGCCATCCGTCGCAATGCAGCGGCGCTGTCGTTCACGGGAGGTGTTTCAACCAAAACTGTGGTGCGTTTGGCAATGTTCTTGGCATAATCGCCAATCCGTTCCAGGTTTGCTGAAACCTTGAGAACGGACAAAACCAAGCGCAAATCACTTGCTGTTGGCGACCGCAATGCGATCAAACGGGCGGTTTCTTCGTTGATGATCTCTTCGAGGGCATCAATTGCTTTGTCTCCCGCCCGAACTTCGGTAGCCAGCTCGACATCCCGGGTTTCAAGTGACCGCGCAGCGCTCATAATGGCTGCCTCGACCAGCCCGCCCATCTTCATGATATGGGCCTGAACAGCTTCAAGATCACGATCATAAACGGATGTAATATGTTGTTCTGTCATGTTTATGTCGTCCTGACTTAGCCGATCCGGCCGGTGATATAGCTTTCGGTGCGTGGGTCTCGGGGATTGGTGAATATCTGTCCCGTTTCGCCGAATTCAACCAAGTTGCCCAAATGAAAAAACGCGGTTTTCTGACTGACACGTGCGGCCTGCTGCATCGAGTGGGTCACGATCACGACGGAATAGCTCTGACGTAACTCATCAATCAATTCTTCAACCTGCGCCGTTGCAATCGGGTCGAGCGCGGAACACGGCTCGTCCATCAGCAAAACCTCGGGTTCGGTTGCAACTGCGCGGGCAATGCACAACCGCTGCTGCTGACCACCTGACAGGCCCGTACCAGGAGCATCCAGGCGGTCTTTAACCTCATTCCAGATCGCACCGCGACGCAGGGATTTCTCAACGATGTCATCAAGGTCGGCTTTGTTCCGAGCCAAACCATGGATGCGCGGCCCATATGCAACGTTGTCATAAATCGACTTGGGGAACGGATTTGGCTTTTGAAATACCATTCCGACTTTGGCTCGCAGCTGAACTGGATCGACGCGTTTGTCGTAAATGTTCTCACCATCCAACAGGATCTTGCCCTGCACCCGACAAACATCAATTGTATCGTTCATCCGATTGAGACAACGCAAGAATGTGGATTTTCCGCAACCCGAAGGGCCGATAAAAGCGGTTACGGTTTTTTCTTCGATCTCGACGTTCACGTCTTTAATCGCATGGGTTTCACCGTAATAGACCTGAACGTCTGTTGCGGAAATCTTGGTTTTACGTGTTTCCACATCTCTCTCCACGAGTGTCATGTCGTTCATTGTTCTACCCCTTCTTACCAGCGGCGTTCAAAGCGGCGGCGCAGGATCACAGCCACCGTGTTCATGGTGACGAGGAAGACCAGAAGGATGATGATACCACCCCAGGCGCGTTCATAAAATGCTGGGTCCGCGCGTTTGGCCCATTCGTAGATTTGCGCAGGCATGGCCGAGTTGGGATCCAACAAGCCTGATGCAACGCTGTCCGGCGCATTTGAGGCGATAAAGCCAACCATACCGATCAACAACAGCGGTGCCGTTTCCCCCAGCGCCTGAGCCGACCCGATGATTGTCCCAGTCAGAATACCGGGTGCTGCCAAAGGCAAAACATGGTGGAACACCGCCTGCATCTTGCTTGCCCCGACCCCCAGCGCCGCATCACGGATGCTCGGCGGAACGGACTTCAGCGAGGCACGTGTGGAAATGATGATCGTCGGCAATGTCATTAGTGTCAGAACCAGACCACCAACCAACGGCGCAGATGTGGGCAGATGCATGTAATTGATAAACACGGCCAAACCAAGAATACCAAACACAATCGATGGAACCGCAGCCAGGTTTGAAATATTGACCTCAATGATATCGGTCAGCCAATTTTGCGGGGCGAACTCTTCAAGATAGATTGATGCAGCGACACCGATTGGCAAGGCAAGACCAAGCACGACAAACATCATGGACAACGAACCCAACATCGAAACGCCCATTCCCGCGGCTTCGGGACGTTGGTCAGATGCATCTGCGCCCAGAATGAAGTCGATGTTAAAGGTCTTTTTGATGGTTCCTGTGGCAACCAACTCATCAACAAGATCAAGTTGCTCGGGGGAAATACTCTTGTCGTTTGCGATGCTATCGCGGCTTACGCGCCCCTTCATGTACCCATCCACGCGACTGTTGGTCAGGAACCGGAACGTGACTGTCTCGCCAATCATGTCAGGGTTCGCGATCACGTAGTTCCGCAACTGACCTGCTGCGCTTTTGGACAGCAATGCGGCCTGCTTTTTTAACTTCAGATCGGTTTCAATTCCTAGCTCAGCAACCTTAGTCTTGAATGCGTTCTTGATCAGAGGAGAGTACCCAAACGTTGTGACCTTTTTGATGTCATCAATGTTGCGGGTTCCCTTCTTGTCCAGTTTCTTTTCCAGCAGTTCCACATCCAGTGTGATGAAAGTCTGGCTGTAGGCCCCAACTCCTTTTCCAAGGATCGTTGTGACCAACACAACCAGCATCAACAGACCGACGGCAATCGCCGCAATTCCATAGATCTGAAAGCGTTTTTCAGCACTGTTGCGTTTGATGGTACGGGGGTTCGGCGTGAGCAACGAACCAGCGTGTTTACTGGACCCGTTTTCAGGTGTTTGACTGATATCACTCATTCGTACTGTTCCCGGTATTTGCGCACGATCAACAGCGCCAGAACGTTCAAGCCCAAGGTCAGCACAAAGAGTGTCAAACCCAAAGCAAAGGCTACCAGCGTTTCAGGGCTGGCAAAATCGGTATCTCCGGTCAGCTGACTTACGATACGTGTGGTAATAGTTGTCATAGATTCCAGCGGGTTGAGCGAAAACTTGGCGATTGCACCCGCACCCATAACCACAATCATAGTCTCACCAATAGCGCGCGACGCTGCCAGCAAAACCGCTCCAACGATGCCGGGCAAAGCGGCGGGCAAAACCACCTGTCGCACGGTTTCCGACTTCGTCGCGCCCAGCCCCAAAGACCCATCGCGCATGGATTGCGGAACTGCGTTGATAATATCGTCCGACAACGAAGATACGAACGGGATCAACATGATCCCCATCACAATGCCAGCCGTCAAAACAGAGGTTGCACCGGCCATCCATTCGACACCAAGCAACCCATTATCACCGCGCCCGAAAACTCTGACCAGCATTGGCCCAACGGTCAACAAAGCAAACAGACCATAAACAATGGTCGGAATACCGGCGAGAATTTCGAGCAGAGGTTTGGCAAAAGCTCGTGTCGCCCCGGACGCATATTCGGACAGGTAAACAGCCGCAAACAAGCCAACCGGAACCGCAACCAACAATGCGATGAAAGAGATGTAGAGTGTGCCCCACAGGAGCGGCAAAATCGAAAGTTCGCTGTCTCCGCGGAAATTCGGGGCCCAGGTCGTGCCAAGGAAAAAGTCTTTCCAGTCATGTAGGCTAAAGAAATTGAGCGTCTCGAACAACATCGAAAACACGATTCCGACAGTTGTCAAAATCGCCAAAGACGCCGCGAAAATCAGCAAGGCCAGAACTCCGCGTTCGACCACGTTGCGGGCGCGGAAATCTTTGTGCGTTTTAGAATAGGCAAAGGCGAGACCGCCAATTGCCAAGACCGCTACAACCACATTCATTGCCAATGAGGCAGTCGCCGTTAAATTGCGATAGCTCTGTGCAGCTTTTAACACTTCGGGACGGACATCAGACCCAAGGGCAACACCGTATTCACCTAAACGTGCTCGAACATCAGTCGTTTCTGCATTGATGGCCCGTGAATCAGCCTCAGTCATGCCACCCAAACTTACCGCAAGATCAAGACCGTCTGCGACCCGTCGCACATCCGACATCACCAGACCACGAGTGCTGCTTTCAGGGATCAATTCAGCCGGGATCGTCCGCGACACTTGCGTGTCGATGATCATCGGTTGCGCCAGAACCCAGATTACAAGAACACTAAGCGCAGGAATAAGAGCAGTCAGTGCTACGTTCATACCGTAGTAAATCGGCAGCGAATGCAGGTCCCGCGTATCGCCACTAGCTGACTGTAGGGCGCGATTACGCCCAACAAAAAAGCCAATGGCTGACAGGACAAACAGTGAAACAACGAGCCAAATCGTCGGCATCTTGGGCTCCAGTCGCGTCAAGCGATCCAAGGTGAGGAAAGTAATAAAGCCGAGGCAAGATCGCCCTGCCCCGACCAATCGTGTTAATCCGTCAAAGGATTAGGAGTTGCCACCCATGATGGCTTCGTCTGCGACAGCCTCTTGGGTTTTTTCCAACTCTGGATCAGCAACCAAACCGTATTCAGACAGAGGGCCGTCCGAACCAGCGATTTCATCTGCAACAAAGAATTCAGCGTATTCTTTCAGACCTGGGATCACACCGATGTGGGCTTTCTTCACGTAGAAAAACAACGGGCGCGATACAGGGTATTCGCCGGTTGCGATGGATTCAGTCGAAGGAACGATGCCCGACATGGTCGCAACTTGCAGCTTGTCGGTGTTGTTTTCATAAAACGCCAGACCAAAGACACCGATGCCGTCTTTGTTGCTTTCGATGCGGGCCAGTGTTTCAGTATAGTCGCCATCGATATCAACTGAACGACCATCTGTGCGCAGCGCGATGCAGGCCTTTTCAGCGGCTTTCTTTTTCTTCTTGGCGGTGTCGCCTTCAGCGGCTGCTAGGTGGTGCTCGAATGCGCCGGTGGCTTCACAGCCCGCTAGGATCACCTTATCTTCGAACACTTCGCGTGTGCCGTGCTTGGTGCCTGGAATGAATGCTTGGATATCCTGTGCCGGGAACGCTGGGTTTACGTCGGCCCATGTTTTTGCTGCGTTTGGAACCATCTTGCCGTCAACCAGAACAGTGTCGGACAGAGCCAAATACCAATCGGTTGGGGTGAATTCAAAAGTCTGACCTTTGATGTCAGACGCAAAGACGATGCCATCATAGCCAATGCGCACTTCGATGATGTCGGTCACACCATTTTCAGCACATTTTTTGATTTCTTTTTCTTTGATCTTACGCGAAGCGTTTGCAACGTCGATTGTGCTTTCGCCAACACCTTCGCAAAACCGCTTGAGGCCAGCCGAAGAGCCACCCGATTCAACAACAGGCGTCGGGAAGTCAAAGTTTTCGCCAAAGGCTTCGGCCACGATCGAAGCATACGGCAGAACAGTTGAAGAGCCTGCAACCTGCACCTGATCACGCGCGGAGGCAGCGGTGGCAGAAACGGCCGCGATGGCCAGAGCAGAAGCGGTGAGTTTCACAAAAGACATTTCAGTCTCCTTGGGTCAGTGAATTGGTTTGGTCATCCCCATGATGACCTTGGGGCGAGGATTAGAAGATCTGCATGTGGCTTTTGTGACAGCTATGTAACAGCTTCATGACAACCCCCAAAAAATGTGACACTCAACCAAAAAAAAGGCTTTGCACAGCAGGCTTAATGGTCTGGACATTTCTTGAAACCAAGACAGTTAGCGTGGCAAAATGACTGTAAAAACAGTTCCTTGACCTAATTTGCTTTCAATCCGCAACCGACCTCGATGACGGTTAATGATGTGTTTCACAATCGCCAGTCCAAGGCCCGTTCCTCCCAATTCGCGAGAACGGTGATTGTCACCTCGATAAAATCGTTCGGTCAGCCGAGGCAGGTGCACGGAATCGATTCCGGGACCCTTATCTGCGATTTGGATGTGGATCGCCGGGGCACGGATCGCTGGATCGCGCTCAACCTGCGTCAGAGACACATCTACAACGCCTCCGCTGCCGCCATATTTTATCGCGTTTTCAATGAGATTGGTAAACACCTGCTGCAATTGATCAGGATCCCCTGCCACGATCAAGGGGGCCTTTGGCGCGACCAAATTCAAATCCACTCCGGCAGATTCAGCGAGCGGGCGAATGGAGTTTAACGTCGACGCAAGCTGAGCCGTCAAATCGACCTCTTCTTTGGGACGCACCCGTTCTTCGCTTTCGACGCGGTTCAAGGACAACAAATCCCCCACAAGACGATTCATCCGATTGGATTCATCATCCATGATTTTTAGAAACCGATCGCGTGCTTGTGAATCGTCCCGGGCGGGTCCACGCAGTGTTTCGATGAACCCCATCAAGGCGGTCAAAGGGGTTCGCAATTCGTGACTGACATTGGCGACAAAGTCGCGGCGCATTTGTTCGGCATGTTCAAGATGGGTCACATCCATGAAGGTGACCATTACAGCGCCCCCTTGCACTGCTCCGATGCCATTCACATACCGACAATGCACCACATAAGTGGTATCACGTGCGCCATCGTTGGACAGGTGACGCGTCTCGCGCGGGGCCTTGGAACGTAAGCTGGACTCAATCGCCTCAATGACCAGCGGTTGGCGTAGAATGGTCGCGAAATGGCGCCCGGTAATGTGTTGCCCAAGCAACGCGTGTGCATCAGCATTTGCGCTAATGATCCGCTCAGACTGATCCACCAACAAAGCGGGTAACGGCGTAGCCGACAAAAATGCAGTGTTGAGATCGTTAGACATCGCGAGGGCCTCAGGTTGTATCGTTTGTCGGCCTTGCTACGGCATGAATGTAAAAATGATGCTGCACTCCGTAGTGTGCGGCCTTCGAATACGATATCGCAAACGGGCTTTTCAATTCCCCATGTCGACTGGATGTTCAGTCCACTTTGGTCAGGGTCTCCCGGAATTTCCGCATGTTCTCTTGGTAATGCAACGCTCCCATTGTGATACGTTGCGCGTTCGCTTCGTCAACCTGACGTACAACTTTGCCAGGTGAACCCATCACCAAAGAATTGTCTGGGATCTCTTTGTTCTCTGTGACCAATGCCCCGGCCCCAATCAAGCAATTCTTACCAATTTTTGCCCCGTTCAGGATCGTGGCACCCATACCGACCAAGGAGTTGTCGCCGATGGTGCAGCCATGCAGCATGACCTTGTGTCCGATTGTGCAATTTTTGCCGATGGTCAGCGGATACCCTGCATCAATGTGCATGACACAGTTTTCCTGAACATTGCTGCCCTCGCCCACACGTATCTCCTCGTGGTCGGCGCGAATGGTGCATCCGAACCAAACAGACGATCCGGCCTCCATCACAACCTTACCAATTAGGTTGGCATCTGGCGCCACCCAAGTGTCTTCGTGAATTTGTGGCGAATGGCCATTCAAAGCGTAAAGGGTCATGACATTTCCTCGAATTCGGATTGCAATGTACGAACGTGCGCCTGCAGGTTTGGCTGCTGAATGCGACGCATGCGTTCCGCGCTTATGATGGTTCTGAGCTTTTCCTCGGTCTGATCCAGATCATCATTGACCAGCACATAATCGTAATAGCCCCAGTGGCTGATCTCATCCCAGCTTTTCAACATCCGCTTAGAGATCGTGTCGACGCTGTCTTGTCCCCGGGTTTCCAGCCGGCGCCGCAGTTCCCGGATCGAGGGCGGCAAGATAAAGATCGACAAAGCATGTTTGCCCAAATCGGAATTTCTGATCTGGATTTCCCCCTGCCAATCGACATCAAACAACACATCACGCCCGGATTCGATGGTGTCACGAACGGGCCCGGCGGGTGAGCCGTAGAAATTGCCGAACACGTGCGCGTGCTCCAACATTTCCCCTTCAGTGACTTGCTGTCTAAAATTGTCTTCGGACATGAAATAGTATTCGCGCCCGTGTTCTTCGCCCGGACGCGGGGCCCGGGTGGTGGCCGAAACAGAAAACTTCAACCCCTCGTCCCAGCTCCTGAGGCGGTTTGCCAAAGTTGATTTCCCGGCTCCCGATGGGGAGGACAAAATGATCAAGAGGCCACGGCGATCGGACATATCGTACAGTTTCCTGTCTTTATTCTACGTTTTGAACTTGCTCACGCATTTGATCTATAACGGCCTTTAGCTCAAGGCCAACAGCCGTAAGTTCAGCGTTTTGCGATTTAGAACACAACGTGTTGGCTTCGCGGTTGAATTCTTGCATCAAGAAATCAAGCTTCCTCCCCACAGCTCCGTCTTGGGACAACAAATCGCGCGCCGTTGCTATATGGGCTTTCAGGCGGTCAATTTCTTCGGTGACGTCTGCTTTGACCACCAACAAAGCCAATTCCTGCGCCACTCTGTCTGCATCTGCGCCATCCGTATTGTCCAATACGCGCGCAAGATTGGTCTGAAGCATTTCCGCCATCGCGTCACGACGTTTCAAGGCAAGAGCCTCAGCGGTTTCGGTAAACTGTGCGACCTGATCCAACTGGCGTGACAGGATTTCCAACAGGGCAGACCCTTCAGCCGCTCGCATCTGCAGGAAAGCCTCAACCAAAGGGGCAAATTCCGTTTTGATCTGCGCAACCAACGGGGCTGGATCATCGGCCCCCACAGTTGCATCCATCATACCGCGAATGGCTAGCAAGTCCGACGCTTTGGACGGCGCCAGAGTCACACCACGATCCATCGCTTGCTGTTCGATTTCTGACAATGCACTTAACACAGTATCAAGCACATCAGGGTTGAGCGTCATAACACCCGCATCGTCAGCGCGCGATAAACGCAACGATAGGGTAACGCTGCCTCGTGCAACGGCTTTGCTAAGCGCGGCGCGCAGGTGCGCTTCGAGGCCCTCAAGCCAATCAGGGACACGAATCCGCAGATCCAACCCCTTGGAATTCACACTGCGCAGTTCCCAACTCCAATTGTGCGGTTGGAGTTCCCCCTTGGACGAGGCAAAGCCAGTCATTGATTTTAGCATTCTAGCACGCTCCGCGTTTTGTTTCAGGGGGTCGAAAGGGTTCGAGCACCTAATGCCATAGTGCGTTGCAGAGCAAGCCCTTGCCCAAACCCATTACATTTTTAGGGGATTAACCATTCGTTAAAGATTTGCTCCAAAATTAAGTCAATCCATGACAGATTAACGATTGAGTAACCTGTATTAATTATCGCGATGCTGACCCAAAAAGAGGCTGATTGCGAGGGAAGCAAGGGTGTGTGACATGAGGACCTTTTTTAACAACCGTTCCAAGGCTCATTCAGGTAATGTTGTCTCGATGGACGGTTTTCGCGCGGGTCCCAGCCTTTCTCCTATTCGTCAGGCCGAGGCTTATTGGACGGCATTGCGTGCAGAGAAATCTGCAGGCGGCGTTCCATTTCGGTCTGACATTGATCCGCGCGGCCTTGAAAACATACTCGAGTATTCGTTCATTCTGGAACGCATTGCACCGGGCATCGCACGCTTTCGTTTGGCTGGTAATCACCTGAATGACATAGCCAGCATGGAAGTTCGGGGTATGCCGCTGACCGCCTTCTTTACCACCCAGTCCCGTGCTGAAATTTCAGCAACGCTTGAACATATCTTTGATACCCCGGCAGTCGCAGAGTTGCGCTTGTCTCGGGAAAAAAAGTTTGGTCGGGCAACACTTGAAGCCCGTATGCTTCTGCTGCCTCTCAAAAGCGATTTCGGCGACGTGAGCCGTGTATTGGGTGTGTTAGTGGCAGATGGCACCCCCGACAAAGGGGCGATCCGATTTGATATCCTCGGGTCGGAACTGCGGGCCCTGTCGGGCGAACCGGGCGGTCAAAAGCGACCTAACCAAAGCCAAGCCATCGCTGAGCAGAACTCGGTGAGAACTCCGGAACACACAGCCTGTTCGCACCTCAATCTGGTTGCCAGCAACGACCCGTAATACGCGCGCTTCACGAACTGAAAATTTCACAAAAGAAAAGGCCCAGAGCGGAGTTCTCTGGGCCTCGTTCATTTGTCTTTTGTGCTGTGATCAACCGGCTTGGCGTTTGATCCGATCTTGACGCAGTTGCGACAGCTCCTCGGCTACAAGGAACGCGAGCTCCAGCGACTGATTTGCATTCAAACGCGGATCACAGGCGGTATGGTAACGATCGCTTAGCGAGTCTTCGGTGACAGCGCGGACACCGCCCGTGCATTCCGTCACATCCTGACCGGTCATCTCAAAATGAACACCGCCAGGAATTGTGCCTTCGGCCGAATGCACACCGAAGAATTCGCGCACTTCACGCAATACAGAATCGAACGGACGTGTTTTATACCCTGTCGACGATTTGATCGTGTTGCCGTGCATCGGATCGCAAACCCATGTGACGTTTGCCCCCTCTTCCTGAACGGCCTTGATCAAGCGCGGCAAATGTTCACCAACATTACCGGCCCCGAAACGCGCGATCAGGGTCAAGCGACCTTCTTCGTTCGTTGGGTTCAGCTTGGCCATGAGAACTTTCAGGTCTTCGGCAGTGGTCGAAGGTCCGGTTTTCAAGCCGATCGGGTTCAAAACACCACGACAGAATTCCACATGGGCGCCATCAGGTTGACGCGTCCGGTCTCCGATCCAGATCATGTGACCTGAACCAGCAAGCCAATTGCCGCTTGTGGAATCAAGACGGGTCAACGCCTCTTCGTACTCAAGCAGCAGGCTTTCATGACTGGTGTAGAACTCTACCGATTGCAGCGTATGCGCAGTTTCCTGTGTCACACCTGCGGCACGCATAAAGTCCAACGTGTCGGTGATCCGGTTGGCAACTTCGCGGTAGGCTTCGGCCTTTTCGCTTTCAGTAAAGCCAAGTGTCCATTGGTGCACTTGGTTTACATCCGCATAGCCACCTGTCGAAAACGCGCGCAGCAAGTTCAATGTAGCAGCCGCTTGTGTATAGGCCTGCAACATTTTGTTGGGATCAGGAAGGCGCGCTTCGGGAGTAAAGGCCAGCTCGTTGATGATATCACCACGATAGCTGGGCAGTTCCAACCCATCGATCACCTCGGTTGGGGCGCTGCGTGGCTTGGCAAATTGACCAGCCATACGGCCGACTTTGACGACAGGCACCTTAGCGCCATACGTCAATACCATCGCCATTTGCAGCATAACCTTAAAGGTATCGCGAATCGCGTCTGCGCTAAATTGTTCAAAGCTTTCGGCACAATCCCCGCCCTGCAGCAGAAAGGCTTCGCCACGTCCGGCAGCAGCAAGATGCTGCTTTAAGCGACGAGCCTCGCCTGCAAACACCAGCGGCGGGTAATTAGAAAGCTGGCCCTCAACCGCAGTTAAGGCTGCCTGATCGGTATAGTCGGGCATCTGAACCCGCGGTTTCGCGCGCCAGTTCGATTTTTGCCACTCACTCATTGCTCTCTTCTCCGCTGAAGGATGTCAGAGGCACTCTATACAAAATCCCGAAACCAGAGGCCATATGCGTTTTGCAGCTCTTGACGTCGTAATAATGCTCTGATCATGCTACTCTTCACGTCAGCGAACACACCCACCCCTGACGTAGCGTAAAAAAGGACCCGCGCCATGCAAGAGCAACGTCAAGTTGTCACTGTGGACACCGAAAGCAAAAAGCCCCGCCGCTTTATATTTGTCCTTTTGGACAGTTTTTCTATGTTGTCATTCGCCTCAGCAATCGAATGTCTGAGAATCGCCAATCGGATGGCCAATCGCGAGCTGTATGAATGGAGGCTTGTCGGTGAAGGCGGCGATTCCGTAACGTGTTCCGCTGGCACCACTTTCAAACTGGATGCCGACCTTGATGATCTGCTTCGCGATGATGTCGTATTGCTTTGCAGTGGCATCAACGTCCAACAGGCCACCAGTAAGCGGCTCATGGGTTGGATTCGCCGTGAATCGCGTAAGGGCATTCTCATCGGCGGTCTGTGTACCGGTGCCTATGTGCTGGCGCGTGCCGGGTTGCTGGATGGTAAGAAAGCGACGATTCACTGGGAAAACGCCGACAGCTTTATCGAAGAATTCGATGAAGTAGAGCTGACCAAATCCGTCTTTTTAATTGATGGCAATCGGATGACCACTGCAGGTGGTACATCTTCAATCGATCTGATGCTCAAACTGGTTGCCAACGATCACGGCGAAGAGCTTGCCAATGCCGTCGCCGATCAATTGATCTATTCGTCGATCCGGACAGATCAGGATACGCAACGTTTGTCAGTTCCAACCCGGATTGGCGTGCGGCACCCCAAGCTGAGCCAAGTTATTCAGATGATGGAAAAGAACATCGAAGAGCCGATCAGCCCATCGATTCTGGCCAAAGATGTTGGTATGTCCACGCGTCAGTTGGAACGCCTGTTCCGCCGCTATTTGAACCGGTCTCCTAAGCGGTACTATATGGAGCTTCGCCTACAAAAGGCGCGGAATCTTTTGATGCAAACCGATATGAGCGTAATTAACGTCGCGCTTGCGTGTGGATTTGCCAGCCCTTCACACTTTTCGAAGTGCTATCGCTCACACTACAACACCACACCATACCGCGAACGAGGTGCGCAAGCAGCCCGGCTGTCGGTTTAACTGAAATCAAAATTTTTCGAAAATTTTGTCAGAGTTGGTGTTGAGGTTAAACTTCAACACCACGACTCCTTCTTCGCGATGATGTAGAAGCGAATAAAAGTAGACGTAACTGCTTTTCGCGTTCCAAAACACCCTCATTTCCTGCGTAAATGAGGCGCTCAACCTAACGTTTTTGATCAGTTCCGTTCCGGTGAAATCAAACGGCATGACATTCAACAATTGCGCGTTGGTCGATCTCAGCTGCGCATCGGTGTATTCGTCGTCACCCCCCAGCTGTTTGATCAGAGGAATAAAATCACGCGACATAACTTTGCTATCTACAAAATCCACATAGTCCTGATGGGTCTTGAACAGGGGTATTTCAGCGTGAAGGACCCCAGGAAACAGGGTGCAGGCTAGAAAAACCAAAATACGTGACATTGAATTCCCCTCAATACATCCAAGATCAGGACTCTAGCGGTTCGGGGACATTCGGTAAACGGCACCCTGCCCGACCGAAAGAAACCAGATCGTGCCATCCGGCGCTTCGACTATGTCACGGACACGCTCTGCCTGTTTGCTGCTCAGCTTTTCGACTTCTCGAAGGCTTCCACCATCAAGACGGCTGATGTAGTCGAATTTGAGTGAACCAACGAACAGATCTCCTTTCCAGCGCGGCCACAACTTACCAGAGTAGATCATCAATCCTGATGGTGCGATCGACGGATCCCAATAGAATTTTGGTTGCTCCATGCCGAGTTTGGTTGTGCCTTCTCCGATCTTCTTACCTGAATAATGAACCCCGTAGGCAATCACGGGCCAGCCAAAGTTCGCGCCTTTTCGGATCAAATTGACCTCATCCCCGCCCTGTGCGCCGTGCTCAACAATCCATAGACGCCCCTTTCGATCCAAAGCGGCGCCCTGTGGGTTTCGGTGTCCAAAGGACCAAATTTCGGGCTGTCGCCCCGGATTTCCGACAAAGGGATTATCGCGGGGCACCGTTCCGTTTCGCTTGATTCTGACGACTGTGCCATTGTGATTGGATACATCCTGCGCCGAGTTCCGATCTCCGCGCTCACCAATTGTCACAAAAAGCGAGCCGTCGTGCGCCTCGACCACCCGGCTACCGAAATGACGCCCACCGCTGTTGGGCCCCGTCATTTCAAACAAAACCCGCACATCGTTTAGTCGCTTGCCATCAGCACTGAGACGCCCAACGGCCAGAGCTGTACCTGCTCCGCCTTTTTGGCGTTTTGCGAAAGTCAGGAAAATCTCTCGGGTGCTACCAAAATCGCGCGGGACCATAACGTCAAGCAGCCCCCCCTGGCCCTTGGCAGAAACCTTTGGAACACCGGACACTCGGCTTGCCTTTCCATCTCTTACAAACAGTAAGTGACCGTCGCGTTCCGTAACAAGGTATCCGCCTCCGGGCAGAATGCCGATGGCCCAAGGCGTATCTAGACCACCTAGCATCTTGGTGACCGTTACCTGCCCAACGCCTGCATCGATGTGCCCAGTCGTTTCCGACAATAAAACACCCGGCTTCCAGATCGAAGCAAACAGAATCAGCAGAATCACACGCATGACCATTCCTCAGAATCACCGTCCATTCCGGAGATAATAACGAACGATTTGGCCAGATTAAGCTTCAAGGCTCCGTTTTTCAGGATTCAGAACACGTTACTGTTAGGACTTTTCTTTTATTGGCAGCTTGCCTAGGCTCATGATCGAACGAAAACGTTCCAATAAGGGAGTACCTCATGAAAAAGCTGCTTATGGCCACCGCTGCCTCAGCTCTGATGGCCACCACTGCAATGGCCGGCGGTCACGCCAAAGAAGTTAAACTCGGCATCATCTTCGGCTTTACCGGTCCGATTGAATCGCTGACACCACCAATGGCTGCAGCTGCCGAAATGGCGATGAAAGAAGTTACCGACAGTGGTCTGCTTTTGGATGCTGCGACTGTGACCCCAATTCGCGCGGACTCGACCTGTATCGATTCTGGTGCGGCGACGTCTGCAGCCGAGCGTCTGATCACATCTGACGGTATCAACGGTCTGGTTGGCGGTGACTGCTCGGGTGTAACCGGTGCGATCCTGTCCAACGTGGCGCTGCCAAACGGCATGCTGATGATTTCGCCTTCTGCAACTTCGCCTGCTCTGTCGACAGCCGAAGACAATGGCCTGTTCTTCCGCACTGCCCCATCGGATGCCCGTCAGGGTGTTGTGATGACCGAGATCCTGATGGAACAGGGCGTTAAAGAAGTCGCTCTGACATACACCAACAACGACTACGGCAAAGGTTTGGCAGATAGCTTCCAGCAGGCATTCGAAGCCGCAGGTGGCACAATCACCATCACCGCAGCTCACGAAGACGGCAAAGCAGACTATTCGGCTGAAGTTGGTGCATTGGCAGCCGCTGGCGGCGAAAAGCTGGTGATTGCTGGTTACGTCGACCAAGGCGGTTCAGGCGTAATGCGTGCGGCTCTGGATTCTGGCGCGTTTGATACATTCCACTTCCCAGACGGCATGTACGGCGCCAAGCTGGAAAGCGATTTTGGTGACGAAATCGACGGATCAACAGGTCAGTTGCCTGGCACTGACAGCCCCGGCGCAGACACCATCAAAGCGATGGGCGAAGCAAATGGTTTCGACGGCACATCTTCTTTCGTGTCTGAATCCTACGACGCTGCTGCTCTGATCATGCTGGCGATGCAGGCTGCAAACTCCAAAGACCCTGCCGATTACAAAGGCAAAGTCATGGACGTTGCCAACGCACCGGGTGAAAAAATCTATCCGGGTGAGCTGGCCAAAGCCCTGCAGATCCTCAAAGACGGCGGCGAAATCGACTATGTCGGTGCAACCGCGGTTGAGCTGATTGGTGGCGGTGAGTCTGCTGGCAACTACCGTCAGTACGAAATCAAAGACGGTAAGATCACCACTGTCCAATTCCGCTAATGTGGAATTGACCATTCTAAGAGGCAGCCCGGGACTTGTGCCCGGGCTGTTTCTATACCAAAAGGTCGCACCTCAAATGGATGAGGCCAATAAAACAAAGGGACCGCGCCTGATCGCGGCCGGGGGAAATCATGATCGTCGTCGAAGACGTGCATAAGCACTTTGGCGGATTTCATGCGGTGGACGGAGCATCGCTGGAGATCGCTGAAGGTACCATTACGGGGCTTATCGGCCCAAATGGCGCCGGAAAAACAACACTTTTCAACGTGATAGCTGGCGTTTTACCACCCACCAGCGGCAAGGTCACGATGGCCGGTGAGGACATCACTGGATTGCCTCCGCACACTCTTTTTCACAAAGGGCTGCTGCGTACTTTCCAGATCGCGCATGAATTCAGCTCAATGACGTGTCGCGAGAATCTGATGATGGTTCCGGGTGCTCAATCCGGTGAAGCATTGTGGAATACATGGTTCGGACGCAAACGCATTGCTGACGAAGAACGCGCGTTGAAAGCCAAGGCCGATGAGGTTCTTGAATTTCTGACAATTGAACATCTGGCGGATCACAAGGCCGGGCAGGTTTCTGGTGGACAGAAGAAATTGCTCGAACTTGGCCGTACCATGATGGTTGATGCCAAGATTGTATTCTTGGATGAGGTTGGTGCCGGGGTGAACCGCACCCTGTTGATGACCATCGGCGACACAATCATGCGGCTGAACAAAGAGCGCGGGTATACCTTTGTCGTGATCGAACACGATATGGATTTCATCGGCAAGATTTGTGGCCCCGTCATCTGCATGGCCGAAGGCAAGGTTCTTGCCGAAGGCTCGCTTGCTGAAATCAAAGCCAACGAACAGGTCATCGAGGCTTATTTGGGCACTGGGCTGAAAAACAAAGAAAAACTGGAGCAAGCATGAGCGTTGTGACTTCTGTTTTCCAGGGGATCTGCCCCTGTTTGCATGATGTTTTTGGCCAACACAAACAAGGAGCGATCCGATGTCAGAACCGTTTCTGATCGGGGACACGATGACCGGTGGCTACGGTAAGGGCCCGGACATTCTTCACGATTGTACCATCGCTGTGAATCCCGGCGAGATTGCCGTTATTGTTGGTCCGAACGGCGCTGGGAAATCCACCGCGATGAAGGCCGTTTTTGGAATGCTTGATGTTCGTTCAGGTTCTGTCCGGTTGGATGGTGAAGACATCACCAAACTCAGCCCACAGACGCGCGTGGTCAAAGGCATGGGCTTTGTGCCCCAAACCAACAATATCTTTACATCGATGACCGTCGAAGAGAATTTGGAAATGGGTGCGTTCATTCGTACAGACGATTTTTCGGACACGTTGGAGCAGGTTTACCATCTCTTTCCGATCCTGAAAGACAAACGGTATCAAGCCGCGGGTGAATTGTCAGGTGGTCAGCGTCAGCAGGTGGCCGTAGGTCGTGCGTTGATGACCCAGCCCAAGGTTTTGATGCTGGATGAACCCACTGCTGGCGTGTCGCCAATTGTCATGGACGAACTGTTTGATCGTATTATCGAAGTCAGCCGAACCGGTTTGCCGATCCTGATGGTCGAACAAAACGCCAAACAAGCCCTTGAAATCGCGGACAAAGGCTATGTCCTGGTTCAAGGCGCCAACGCATATACGGGAACTGGCAAGGAATTGCTCGCAGATCCCGAAGTGCGCAAATCATTCCTGGGGGGCTAAATGGTCGATTTCCTCAATGCCCTTGTGGCACTTTCCAATTTTGTTCTGATCCCCGCCATTGCTTACGGCAGCCAGCTTGCTCTGGGTGCTTTGGGTGTGACGTTGATTTATGGAATCCTGCGGTTTTCGAACTTTGCCCATGGTGACACCATGGCATTTGGCGCGATGATTACGGTTCTGATTACGTGGTGGATGCAGAGCGTCGGTATCAACCTTGGGCCGCTACCAACTGCCTTGCTCGCCCTGCCCTTTGGTATTCTTGGCTGTATGGCTTTGGTTCTGTTTACGGACCGAGTCGTTTACAAATTCTATCGTGAACAAAAGGCCAAGCCGGTGATCCTTGTGATCGTTTCGATGGGCGTCATGTTCATCATGAACGGTCTCGTGCGTTTTATCATCGGGCCCGGCGATCAAAAATTCGCGGATGGTGAGCGGTTTTTGATCTCTGCCCGTGAGTTCAAGCAATTGACGGGTTTGCGCGAAGGCCTGGCGATCAAAACCACGCAGTGTTTGACCGTTGTTGTTGCCATTATTTGTGTGGCTCTGCTGTTCTGGTTTCTCAACAAAACGCGTACTGGCAAATCGATGCGCGCTTATTCGGACAACGAAGATCTTGCGCTGTTGTCTGGTATCAACCCGGAACGTGTTGTCATGTATACGTGGCTGATTGTGGCGACACTTGCCACTGTTGCCGGGGTTTTGTACGGCCTCGATAAAACCTTCAAACCCTTTATCTATTTCCAGCTTTTGCTACCTATCTTTGCCTCAGCCATCGTTGGTGGTCTTGGCAATCCCTTGGGCGCAATTGCAGGCGGGTTTGTCATCGCGTTTTCCGAAGTCACCGTGACCTATGCCTGGAAAAAAGTGCTGAAATACTTGCTGCCGGAAAATCTTGAACCGTCCAGTCTCGTTCAACTTCTGAGTACGGATTATAAGTTCGCTGTCAGCTTTGTCATTCTGCTGATCGTTCTTCTGTTCAAGCCTACGGGCCTCTTCAAAGGGAAATCGGTATGAGCGAGATGATAAAAAACACCGCGCTCTTTGCGCTTGTTGCCGCATTGATCTTGATTACAGGCTTTTACCAAAGCTGGAACTCGGCGATCTTTATTCTGAACATGGGGTTGATTTCGGCCGTTATGGCGATTGGTGTAAACCTACAATGGGGGTTTGCCGGGTTGTTCAACGTCGGGATCATGGGGTTTGTTGCCCTTGGCGGTTTGGCCGTTGTGCTGATTGCCGAAGTTCCGACCCCTGGTGCGTGGACCAGTGGCGGGGTCGGCGTGATCATGGCCCTGATCCTTGGCGCGATGACAATCGTCGCGGCCACAGTTCTCAACAAAATGATGCAACCTGGGCGCTCGCGGACATTGATAATGCTGGCGATTTTGATCGGCGGGTTCTTTCTGTTCCGCGCGGTTTTTGATCCCGCGGTTTCGGGGATCGAGAAAATCAACCCAGCCGCGCAAGGCAATATCGGAGGTCTTGGCCTGCCTGTTCTGTTGGCGTGGCCTGCTGGTGGTCTATTGGCTGCCGGAGCTGCCTGGTTGATCGGTAAAACGGCTTTGGGTCTCCGGTCTGATTATCTTGCGATTGCAACGCTCGGCATTGCAGAGATCATCATTGCCGTGATGAAAAACGAAGATTGGTTGGCGCGTGGCGTTAAGAACGTGATCGGTCTACCGCGTCCGTTGCCAAACGAGATCGACCTGCAAAACGATCCCGGTTTTGTTGAATCCGCCGCCTCATTGGGTCTGGATCCGGTGACTGCATCTACGCTCTATGTAAAGCTGGGGTATTCGGTTCTGTTCACTGTGGTGCTTTTGGTTCTGCTTTGGATGGCGCAAATGGCGCTGAAAAGCCCATGGGGGCGCATGATGCGTGCCATTCGTGACAACGAAGTTGCAGCAAGAGCAATGGGTAAAGACGTCACAAAACGCCATCTGCAGATTTTCGTCCTTGGTTCGGCCATCTGCGGTGTCGCAGGGGCAATGATGACTACTCTGGACGGTCAGCTCACACCAGGGACTTATCAGCCATTGCGTTTTACCTTTTTGATTTGGGTAATGGTGATCGTAGGTGGATCTGGCAACAACTTCGGTGCTGTTCTGGGGGCCATGCTCATTTGGTTCCTTTGGGTGCAGGTCGAACCGATGGGGTTGTTCTTCATGGAACTGATCACTTCTGGCATGGCTGATGACAGTGATCTCAAAAAGCATCTCATCGATAGCGCGGCCCATATGCGGCTGCTTACGATGGGGGTCATATTGCTTTTGGTTCTCAGGTTTAGCCCACGCGGGCTTATCCCTGAAAAATAGAAAAATACGCCGCGCTCTGCAAAGAGCGCGGCGTTTTCATTTTAGGGGCGTTCCTGGCAGACAGGCCGAGAAAAGGGTCAGCGCCCTTTAAAGAAACTACCCAAAATACCGCGCACAATCCGCCGCCCTGTCGTGCCTTTCAGCTCTTTGATGACGGCTTCGCTCATCGCCGAGGCAAAGGTATCTTTCTTTCTGCGATAACGGGACGACGACCGACTGACACGAGCTCCTGAATAGCGGCGTGCCGCAGAATATTCCCGCTGCATCGCGGGTTGGTCCTCTTCTTCGGCTTCCGCTGTTTCAGCAGCTTGTGCTGCATCCTCGGCGCGTTTGGCTAAAATTTCATACGCTGATCTACGATCTTTAGCGGTGTCGTATTTTCCCGCCATATCTGAGGCCGCAAGAATCGCCTTTCGTTCGGCCCCCGTCAGCGGTCCCAATTGTGAGCTAGGAGGGCGGATCAACGTCCGTTCCACAATGCCCGGTACCCCCTTTTTCTGCAGCATCGAGGTGACCGCTTCACCAACGCCGACTTCGCGAATGGCATCTTCTGTCTTGAACCGTGGGTTGTCGCGATAGGTTTCAGCCGCAAGTTTCAGGTTCTTACGGTCCTTTGCAGTAAACGCTCGCAACGCATGTTGTACCCGATTTCCAAGCTGGCCGAGAATGTCCTCAGGCACGTCTGCTGGGTTCTGTGTAATGAAATAGACACCTACCCCTTTGGAGCGGATCAGACGGGCTACCTGTTCAACCTTGTCGATCAAAACCTTGGGAGCGTCATCAAACAGCAGATGGGCCTCGTCGAAAAAGAACACAAGCTTGGGTTTGTCTGGGTCACCAACTTCGGGCAGCTCCTCAAATAGTTCACTCAGCAACCAAAGGAGGAACGTCGCATAGAGACCGGGGGCTGCCATCAATTTGTCTGAGGCAAGTATGTTCACCATACCCTGTCCGTTTTCATCAACCCGGATAAGATCAGCCAGATCCAGGGCCGGTTCCCCAAACAGTTTGGCTCCACCTTGGTTTTCTATGACCAATAATCGGCGCTGAATTGCTCCGATCGAAGCTGTCGACACGTTGCCATAGCGCAGCGAAAGTTTGCTCCGGTTTTCACCAATCCAGACAAGCAATGCTTGCAAGTCTTTCAGATCAAGCAGTGGCAAACCCTCTTCGTCTGCCAACCGGAAGGCGATATTCAAAATACCTTCTTGTGCTTCGGACAGTTCCAGCAAGCGCGACAGCAGCAACGGACCCATTTCTGAGACGGTTGTGCGCACAGGATGACCCTGTTCGCCAAACAGGTCCCAAAAGGTAACAGGCATGCTCCCATAGGCAAAATCACTGAACCCTATGGTCTGAGCCCGCTCTAGAAAAGCACCATGCAATTTGTGGTCCGCACTGCCGCTTTTGGCTAAGCCTGACAGGTCACCCTTTACATCAGCCATGAACACCGGAACACCCGCTTGCGAAAACCCCTCGGCCAGGATTTGCAGGGTCACCGTCTTGCCGGTTCCCGTCGCACCTGCGATCAAGCCATGCCTGTTTGCGTACTTCAACGATAAGCCTTGGCGCTCGCCATATGACTCACCACCGCCGCCAAGAAAAACCTCTGTACTCATGGAGTTATTGCCTCAAATTGTATCGTTCTATGCCAACCATACAAAGTTAACCTTTGGCTGCGATAGTTCTTTCTGTTCCTGCCCATTTTCGTTTTCTGGGTAGGGACGTTTTTCCTCCCTGTCAGACTAGCCGTGCCCTTGGGCACGGCCTTTTTGTAACTCAATCAATCATAAGGGTTTTCAAGTAATCAAAATTCTTGTCACAAAATTTTCTGTTAGCTGTTGACCGATCTCTCCCCCTCTCGTAACCTCCGCTCAATAACTAAGTCGGCCAGTCCGACGGGGAGAAAAATAAGGAAAAGGAGATCGATATGCGGTCTCCTTTTTCTTTTGCTTTCCGACCAATCGGATCAGCGAATTCTTGTCAATTCCCAGTTACGTCACCCAATTGCGACTGACACTGGAACCGGGGCATGCTAGACGAATTTCAAGCAGTTTCGATGAATGAGGCATCAGATGAACATTACACGACTCTCCGCACTGAGCGCTCTTGCGCTGCTGACCATGACAGCGGGTGTATCGGCCCAGGAAACAACAACGCCCGAAACCGAAGACGCGAAACCTGTCGAAGAGGTTTTGGATCTCGGTCAACCCGTTGCCGAAGGTCCAGCTTTGGGTCAGCGGTATTCGAAAGAAACATTTGGGTCTTGGGATTTGGCTTGCGTCAAAACTGAAGCAGAGACAGACCCTTGCTCGCTTTTGCAAGTTCTGACGGACTCTGCGGATAATCCGATGGCCGAATTCTCATTGTTTCGGCTAGAGTCCGGTCAAGCCGCAGTTGCTGGCGCAACCATTGTGGTCCCGTTAGAAACCTTGCTGCCCGCACAATTGACTATTTCTGTCGATGGCGCCCCGGGCAAACGATACAATTATTCGTTTTGTAACCCTATTGGCTGTGTCGCTCAGATTGGCCTGACGCAAGCTGACATTGATGCGTTCAAAAAAGGGGCAGAAGCAAAAATCTCTTTGGTTCCTGCACCCGCGCCTGATCAGATCATCGATCTTACAATGTCGCTGAAAGGGTTCACGGCGGGGTATGATATTGTTGACGTTGTCAGCAACTGATTTACCAACCGCGACCTAGAAAAATTCTGACCCTTTACGGACCAGCTTTTTCCATGAATTATTTTGCAAATATCGGTGATGTATTTCACCGATATTTTCATTTCTGGTATCTTCGGACGAACCGGTTTTTTTCCTATTGAAGCCAGACAGGAAAGCAAATGAATGTCACCAATACTCATTCAGCCAAGGGGCGTGTAGACGATCTAAAACATAGCCGGATACTGAGTTGCATAGCGCGACATGGAGGCGAAAGAGAGGCTTCGCGCCCTCGGCAGCACGGGCCTAGGCTGAAAGACGGCAGTGACAGGGGTCTATAAGGGACCTGGAGAATTTCTTGCGCTGAGAGATCCACACCTATGGTGCAAGTATTTATTAATAACACTTCTGGCAAAGAACTGAGTAGCCGGAACTTGGCTCTTAGTACTTTTTTGTTTTCAAATCTCAAATTTTGCGCAAGGCGAGCACCGCATTGAGACCGCCAAACGCAAATGCATTGCTCAAAACCACATCCACGTTGGCATCGCGGGCCTCATTCGGCACTACATCCAGCGCACATTCTGGATCGGCCTCTTCATATCCAATCGTCGGGGCAATCACCCTGTCTTTCAGGGCCATAATGCAGGCCAAAAGCTCAACAGCGCCGGTTCCACCAATCAAATGCCCGTGCATCGACTTGGTTGAAGAGATCATCAGGTTGTCCGCATGCGGGCCAAACACGTCTGCGACAGCTGCGCATTCTGTTTTGTCGTTGGCCGCCGTACCCGTTCCATGTGCATTGATATACCCGACATCTTCGGCGTTGATCCGGGCATCCGATAGGGCCCCTGCCATTGCTCGTGCAGCGCCCTGCTTCGAGGGCATAACGATATCTGTCGCATCAGAAGACATAGCAAAGCCGGCAACTTCGCACAAAATCTCGGCACCTCTGGCACGCGCGTGTTCGTATTCTTCGAAAACAAACACACCAGCGCCTTCGCCTTGAACCATGCCATTTCGATTTGCGCTGAAGGGGCGACAGGCATCCTTGGACATGACGCGCAATCCCTCCCAGGCTTTGACACCACCAAAGCACAGCATAGACTCAGAGCCGCCTGTTATCATTGCCGGGGCCATTCCACTGCGAACCATCGTGAAGGCCTGTGCCATTGCATGGTTGGACGAAGCGCAAGCCGTCGAAACCGTAAAGGAAGGCCCTTTGAGGTTATATTCCATGGAAACGTGACTGGCGGCTGCGTTGTTCATCAATTTAGGTACCACAAACGGGTGAACACGGTTTTTCCCGTCTTCATAGACAGACCGGTAATTATCATCCCATGTGCTGACGCCGCCACCCGCGGTTCCCAGAACTACACCAGACCGGGCAGACATTTCTCCGCTGAACACGATCCCTGATTGCGTAATTGCTTCTTTTGCGGCGATTAAAGTGAACTGAGTGAACCGATCATACAGTGTCATTTGTTGGCGGTTGAACCGCCCTTCAGCTTCAAATCCATGAACTTGGCCGCCAATTTTTATCGTGAGCCTGTCGACATCGCGAAAATCCAAAGCCCCAATTCCGCACTGCCCTTCGCGCATCGCCGTCAACGTTTCGGGCACAGAATGTCCCAGAGCATTAATGGTTCCAGCCCCGGTAATAACAACGCGTTTCATGATATGACGCCTGTTAAACCTTTTCTGCCACAAGCCTTTCGATCCCCGTGACGATAGCCGCCACATTTGAAAGATCGAATTCGCTTTGTGTCGTTTCATTGGCGTTGAAGGGAATTGAGATGTCAAATTCCTCTTCGATAGCAAAAATGCTCTCTACCAGCCCTAGACTGTCGATTCCCAAATCTTCAAGAGTGCTTTCGTGTGTGACATCGGAAGGTTCCAAAACGGCCTGCTCCGCGATGATGGCGATGACCCGGTCGTTGATGCTCATGACGATCCTCTACATGTTGATCTGAGGCTGATTTAATCGCTTAGCCTCTATTTGGAAACCGTCTTTTTTAGATCAGCTACGTCACGTTGCAGGCGTGGCAGGCGTCTCTGCGCTTTGTAAATCTCTGTATGTGTTTCCATCTTTACCGCAGGATATCCCATAACAACACGCCCCGCAGGAACGTTGGTCAAGATTTTGCTTCCACCAGCTGCTACAACACCGTCTCCGACAAAAATATTGTCAGACACACCGCACTGCCCACCAAACACAACGTTGTTGCCGACCTCAACAGACCCGGAAATACCGGTTTGTCCACATACAAGACAGTCTTTTCCAATACGCACATTGTGTCCGATGTGAACCAAATTATCCAACTTAGTTCCAGATCCAATATAGGTGTTCCGTATGGTTCCATTATCGATAGTACAATTGGCACCTATTTCTACATCATCGCCAATCTCGACGGCCCCGATCGAGTGAATTCTCATCCAACTTTGCGCTTTGGCGTCCCCTTGGTCACCAAGCGACTTTCGCGCGTTTTCGACCCCGGACACCTCTGGCGTTACAAAACTGAAACCATCAGACCCAATGCGTGTTCCGGGTTGTCCAATAAACCGGTCACCGATGATGGCCCGGGCACCGATACTGACCATTTCCCGCAGAAATGTGCCCTGCCCAACTGTGGCCTCCATACCAATGTAACAATGTGCTCCGATCACTGATCCAGCCCCAATGCGTGCCCTGGCACCAATCACGGTTAAGGGGCCGATCGATACGCCCGCTTCGATAATTGCGCTGGGATCGATAACCGCAGCCGGATGGACCCCCTCTGGAACACCCTGCCCAGCATCCATCATCTGCGTGACACCCGCCATCGCCATCCGAGGTCTCGGCGTGAAAATCGCAGCCTCCAGCCCAAATGACTGCCAATCTGCGCCGGGCCATACAATTGCTACGCGCGCCTGTCCTTGGCGAAGGGCGTCGCCGTATTTAGGTGACATTGCCAAAGCAAGATCCTGCACGGTCGCATCAGCCGGTTCAGATGCCCCGCATACAATTAGGTCTTTGTTTCCCGCTGCTTCAGCTCCAAGAGCCTCCGCGATGTGTTGCACTGTGAATTCCATGCCTAAGACCCCAAGGTGACTGTGGTGGTCTGATGTGCTTACCCCTGAACGGCGGACAGGGCCACCCCTGCACGGCGCATTGCATCCCAGATTTTTGCATCACGCCCATAGATGTCCTTGCGGAACTCGGCCTTGCCGGTATTCGTAACAACGGCTGTACGGTAAATAATATGAACGGGCAGCTTCTGTTTCAAAGGAACCTTGGTTTCGGTTCCGGTATTCAAGACACTGTGGAAATAGTCCTTGGGGTTCTCTTCCTGATGGGCCAGAAGAGCATACGCAAATTCAAACGGCTGCGACAAACGAATACACCCATGAGAGTACGCTCGAACTTCACGCGCAAAAAGGTGCTTTTGCGGTGTGTCGTGAAGATAGATGTTGTGCTTGTTTGGGAAGATAAACTTAACCAGGCCGAGCGCATTTCGCTTACTGGGCGGCTGACGCATAGAGAACGGAAATGTCTTTGCGGAGTAGTTTGAGAAATTTACTGCGCCCCGATTAACCCGTCGGCCTCGGCTGTCGGTGATTTCTATATGCGACACCGCATTTGGATTGGCCCGCAGTTTTGGCAGGTATTCTTTGGTGATGATCGAACGTGGGACGTACCAACTGGGGTTAATCACCATGTGTTCCATTTCATCAGAGAACTCAGGAGTCCGCCGACCTTCCATGTTCTTGCCGATGACAGACCGTGTCTGGAACGTGACGTATCCCTCATCAACGATCTGCGCGGAGAAATCCGTTTGGTTCACCAGAATGTGACGTTTGCCGCGTTCACGTGGCAACCACCGCTCTCGTTCAAGGGCAACGATCACCGACTTAAGGCGATCCGCGACGGATTTGTTGATCTCTTTGATTGTTCCAGTTCCGGCGACTCCATCCACTTCAAGCCCGTGCGATCTCTGAAAGGCTTCGACGGCCTTTTGCATAGAGGAATCGTATTGGGATGTTGCGGTACGATTCAGGTACCCCATCTCAATCAGTCGATTGCGTAACGCTATGACATCGCGCCCGGTATCCCCACTCTTCATTTTTCGAACAGGAACCGATGGCCCCCAACCACCCGCTGCGAGCAATTGTTCCAAAGATATTTTTTCTTTGAGCAACGCCCGGTATTGCGACGATGCGGGGGCCAACTGCCGTAGGTAAGCGCTTGGTTTCGCGTTGGCGAATTCACTGAGAAGAACGTTAGATTCCGGGCGAGTGATCTTGCGAACGATATCTTTGTCGATCGTAGACGGTTTGATAAAGCCGCTTTGCAGGTCTCTGGCATATTTAACAAAGATCTGGCTCAAGGCCGCTTCGACCTGCCCCAGATCACGTACGGACCGGACGTCTGCCATTTGCGCCTTGAGCGCTTCAACTTTGTAACGATCTTGTGGAAGCCCATGAAGATCAGCCAACGACAATGCGTTAAACAGTGCAGAACGGCGCTCCATCGATTCCGCGTCTTTTCCTGTCCAGATCGCTTTATAGCCACTGTCCCGATAAAAGGCGGAAACGCCTTCGTTTTCAGATGCAGCCTCTGCTACCGCTTGCTTAAACGCCGTTATTTGGGCTGAAACAGGCGCTGCTCCACTTAGAACCAACCAAGCAACACTCAGGAATTTTATCAAAGTTTTGCCAGATGGCTGGACGAATCGGGGAATCATAGGAATTTCCTTGGAAGAGGCGCAAAGCTATAAGGGTCGAATATCCAACCCATTTTGTGAAAAATCACGGGGAAAAGTCTACTCACAAATCCATGAGGGCCTAATTTTTCAAGGCCGATGAGATTTACAGGCGTGCCTTTCGGATCCTTTGAGGCCTCTCGCGATTGAGTGGATTTTTCTCGTTTTCAGCGAAAAAATCGCATTTGCGCAAGTTCCTGCCGAAAATTCCCCCTAATTTGAACCACCGACAAACACTTCTTGGCGTGAGAATCGACCTGTGGCATACACAGCACATCCGGGGATGGATATTAACCAATGCGCACGTAACATCGAGCGCAGGCAGGACGACATACGGGACGGACGCAGGAAATGACAGAAATTTGCTCATCGGGCTTGACCCGGCGCGCGCTACTTGGAGCATTCGCAGCAACAGCTGTAATCGCCGCGCCTACTTATTCCAACGCAGCAGGCTTTCTTCGCGGAGGTGGCGACATTCGCCGCATCCGGATGTATTCGGGGCGCACCGGGGAGCGCATCGATATGGTGTATTGGATCGACGGAAAGTATATCAAAGACGCTGTGAAAGAAGTGAACCACTTCATGCGGGATTGGCGAACGGATCAGGTCAAAGGCATCGATCTTCGCACAATTGACATCATGGCTGCATCTCACAACCTGATGGATATCAGCGAACCCTACATGATGTTGTCGGGGTATCGTAGCCCAAAAACCAATGCCATGTTGCGCCGTCGGTCGCGTGGGGTCGCAAAAAACTCACTTCATATGCAAGGTAAGGCGGCTGACCTTAGGTTGTCTTCCCGGTCGGTAAGCCAGATCGCAAGAGCCGCGTCTTCGTGCCGTGCAGGTGGTGTGGGCCGGTATTCGAGTTCTAATTTCGTACACATGGATTGTGGCGAAGTACGGAACTGGGGCCGCTGATTCCGAGTTTCTAATACAACGGACCTTTTTGAAAGCTTGCGTATCTTACGCAGGCTTTTTCTTTGATTCTGAAGGCATCTCAATCTTGTAGCGGATTAGATGACCAAAGATTGCCCTGAGCATTCAAAACACCCAGCAGTGAGCCGCTTGTCCTGCCAACATAAGGGTGACAGGACACATGTTATAGAAAGGGTTAACCCCGGCGCCGACGTCGACGTCCACCCGAGGTCGAATCTGATTCACCGCCAGTATTGAAAGTAAGATCTGGTAAGCTGACGATTTTGGATAGCTCAGGAAACGGGTCCGTCTTGTGCGGAATCGCATTCGCTGCAACGAAGTGTTCCTGGAACTTTGGTTCAATCGCAGTCTCAACCTTAGTGATCTCGCCAACTACACGCTCAATCTCGACCCGGGCTGCAACATTGCACAGTGCAATGCGTGCGCCTGTACCCGCAGCATTCCCAGCACTGGATACGTTTTCAAGCGGTGCGTCCGGGATCATGCCCAAAACCATCGCATGTTTTGTAGAGATATGCGCGCCAAAGGCGCCGGCCAAAACAACTCGATCAACCTTGTCGACCTTCATTTCATCCATCAACAACCGTGCCCCTGCATAGAGCGCTGATTTCGCCAACTGAATCGCCCGAATATCGCCCTGAGTCACTGTGATACGCGGCCCCCCTACGGCGGTAGCATCATGGATCAGATAGGAATGGGTGCGCCCTTCGGGAACCATTCGTTCCGTTCCAGTCTGCGCAGCGGACCCGAGCAAGCCAGATGAATCAAGCAGGCCCGCAATGCGCAATTCAGCGACCGCCTCAATGATACCAGATCCACAAATGCCAGTGATGCCAGTTGTTGCGATAACCGCATCAAAACCATCTTCGTTGGACCAGATGTCCGAACCAATCACGCGGAACCGCGGTTCTTTGGTGGCGGGGTCAATTTCAATCCGTTCGATCGCGCCGGGCGCGGCGCGCTGGCCAGAGCTGATCTGGGCACCCTCAAACGCTGGCCCTGTTGGGGACGAACACGCCAGTACACGAGAGGTGTCACCAAGCAGGATTTCAGCATTGGTTCCCACATCAACTATCAAAACCAAGTCTTTGGATTTACCGGGTTCTTCGCTTAGCGCTACAGCCGCAGCATCCGCCCCAACGTGACCCGCGATGCAGGGCAGAATGTACACCTGTGCCCGATCATTCATGGTCGTCAAATCAAGGTCGCGCGCGTCCAGTGACATGCTTTGAGACGTTGCCAGCGCAAACGGTGCCTGTCCCAATTCAACCGGATCCAAGCCCAACAGCAGATGGTGCATTACCGGATTACAGACAAACACGGTTTCGACGATCAGGTTGGGATCGATATTCCCTTCTTCGGCAATGCCCTTGGTCAGATCATCGATCGCCTCGCGCACCGCTCGGGTCATTTCTTTGTCGCCGCCCGGATTCATCATTGCGTACGAGACGCGGCTCATTAAATCCTCACCAAAACGGATCTGCGGGTTCATCAATCCCGACGATGCAGTAACTTCTCCTGTTTCCAGATCCGTCAGGTGGGCGGCAATTGTTGTAGACCCCAAATCAATCGCCAGCCCATAAAGCCCGCCTTCGTGCAGGCCCGGCCAGATTTCGGTGATACTGGCGGTTGCACCCGAATGGCTTTTGTGGACAGCCACTGTCACCTGCCATTTGCCCTTACGCAAGGCAGGCTGCAGTTTTGACATCAGCGACAAATCGGCTGTGATCGCCGGGATATCCCACTGATCCTTGAGGGCGCGTTCCAAGCGTTCCAAATCACCCGTTGGCGAATGCATGTCAGGCTCTTCGACCTCGACAAAGTACAGCCGCGTTGCAGGGTCCATCGTAATGGCACGCGCGGCGGCTGCTTTGCGTACCACTTGACGATGGACTTGGCTTTCTGGGGGAACATCAATCACGATATCGCCCAAAACAGTTGCCTGACACCCCAACCGACGCCCAGCCTTGAGCCCTCGTTTATCCTCGTAGCGCTGCTCCACCGCGTTCCAGTCCGACAGCGCACCTTCTGTTGCGGTGACACCGTGCTTGGGGAATTCACCATAAGACGGAGTAATCTGACATTTGGAACAAATTCCGCGCCCGCCACAGACCGAGTCCAAATCAACGCCTAACTGGCGTGCTGCGGTCAGAATCGGCGTACCGACGGGAAAGTTCCCGCGTTTGCCGGATGGGGTGAAGACGACAAGAGGATCGGTTGTCATGCGGGGACTGCCTTTGGTGTTGCGCGTTTCGTCGCAAGATATGGGTTTCGACAGAAAGGGAAAGGCCAGAGAACGGCACGTTGATTGTTCATGGCGTCGTTTTTCGCGATTGCGGAACAAATTCGTCCAAAATCACCCGTGAATCACTCTATGCGCTTGGGGGCTTTCCCCTGCTGGCAATCCATGCGATAGGGTGGCCGTCAAACGGGCTTATGCATAGGGGTTACTAGATGCAGATTCGTGAGGCACTCACCTTTGATGATGTTCTATTGGTACCGGCGGCCTCGTCGGTCTTGCCGTCGACGGCGGATACCAGCACGCAAGTGACGCGTGCAATTACCATGAACATCCCGCTGCTCAGCTCGGCCATGGACACCGTGACCGAAGCAAGAATGGCGATCGCAATGGCTCAGGCCGGTGGTATCGGTGTGATCCACAAAAACCTGGATCTGGTAGAACAATCCAAAGAAGTTCGCCGGGTTAAGCGGTTTGAATCCGGGATCGTCTACAACCCGATCACGCTGACAGCGGATCAAACCCTTGCGGATGCCAAAGCCCTGCAAGAACGTTATCGTGTCACCGGCTTCCCCGTGGTGGATGAGACCGGTCGTGTTGTGGGGATCGTTACAAACCGCGATATGCGCTTTGCCAGCGATGATGACACGCCCGTTCGTGTCATGATGACGTCCGACAATCTCGCTATGTTGCAGGAACCTGCCGAGCTGGAAGAGGCCAAAAGCCTGATGCGCGCGCGTCGGATTGAAAAGCTGCTTGTCACCGATGGTGAAGGCAAGCTGACAGGCCTTCTGACCCTCAAGGACACCGAACAGGCGGTTCTAAACCCAACAGCATGCAAAGACCATTTGGGCCGTCTGCGGGTCGCTGCTGCATCCTCTGTTGGGGATTCAGGGTTTGCCCGGACCGAGGCGTTGATTGACGCCGGTGTTGATATCGTTGTGATCGATACGGCGCATGGGCATTCCGCTGGTGTTATAGAAGCTGTCAAACGTGCACGCGCCCTGCCCGGCGATACTCAGATCATTGCTGGCAACGTTGCCACGGCTCGCGCAACGCAGGCCTTGATCGACGCCGGAGCGGATGCGGTAAAAGTTGGTATCGGACCCGGATCAATCTGTACCACACGTATGGTTGCCGGTGTCGGTGTTCCTCAGCTCACTGCGATCATGGATTGCGCCTCGGCTGCTGGTGATATTCCGATTATTGCGGATGGTGGTATCAAATTCTCTGGCGACTTTGCTAAAGCCATCGCGGCGGGTGCATCCTGCGCTATGGTCGGTTCGATGATTGCGGGTACTGACGAAAGCCCCGGCGAGGTGATCCTGTACCAAGGCCGGTCGTTCAAATCGTATCGCGGCATGGGGTCTTTGGGTGCAATGGCACGCGGATCTGCAGACAGATATTTCCAAAAGGATGCCGCAAGCGACAAACTAGTTCCCGAGGGTATCGAAGGTCAAGTTGCCTACAAAGGCACGGCAGGCGCCGTCATTCACCAGCTGGTTGGCGGTCTGCGCGCGGCTATGGGATACACTGGGTGTGCAACCGTGGATGAGATGCGCCGCAACTGTGAGTTCGTCAAAATTACGGGTGCCGGCTTGAAAGAAAGCCACGTGCACGACGTTCAGATCACCCGAGAATCTCCGAACTATCGGATTGGGTAAAACCAAAGTTCAGGGGCCGGTTCCAAATGAATCGGCCCTTTCACTCAAGATGTGACCGTTAGGTATTTGGCCAACCCATGTGCGCTGCCACCGCTTTGTAACATCGCCCAAATTTCGTCTGCCATCTGGTTTCCAATCAACAGCTTGGCTTTACGCCGCACACGATCTTCGCGATCCGAAAGCGACAGCGGCGATTGCAAATCGTGATGCGCCTCTAACCGCGCACCATCCCGACGTAGGATGGTCAGTTTTGCTTCTGTTTCAGATAGGCTTTCATCAGCTTCTACTTTGATCCTATCCCTGAGCCGGATCAGACGCGGATCTGCACAAACGTTGTCTGAATAACTCTCCAGCTTAGCGGTGTCGTACCCAATGGCGCGCATCGCCAAGACTGTGCGATATGAGAACTTGGCCCCCAATCCGGTGGTCGGCGCAATCTGATTGCAAACGCTCATCCAGCGTGGGCTTGTTTTCACTTGGATTTCAGCGACTTCTGGTTCTGCGATATCCAACGTCCGGGCGGCTTCCAAGGCAGCATGTAGCCCATGACAACAGGCATGGAATTTGTGACTGACAGATTCAAACAGCCATTCATCTCCAATACCGTCAAGTCCAGCTTGCACGTCTTGCTGACCATGGTGCGTTGCGCCAAATCCAAACGCCCCCTCTAGTGCCTCGGGCTGTGAAACAAAGCCGCGTTTGATCAATTCCGTTGCTTCGACCCCGGCCGATGCGGCAAGGCCTGCGTTATAGGGTTTGCCCATGGTTCCAAACTGCACCTTTAGGCCAGCTGCACGGGTAGCGGTCAGACCCAGAACCATCTGAATTTCTTCGCTATTCAAACCGGCTAAACGCGCCGCAGCAGCCGCGGCGCCAAACGCCCCAGCCGTTGCGGTTTGATGAAATCCGGTTTGATAATGATCCCGACCCAGCCACAACCCAACGCGGACAGAGACCTCCATCCCAACTAAAGCGGCCTCAAGCACATCAACAAGAGGTTTGTTGTGCACCTGTCCCATAGCCAAAGCCGCAGGAAAAACGGCAACGGATGGATGACCGATATGGGCGAAATGAGTGTCGTCATAGTCCAACGCGTGCGACGTGGTTCCGTTCACCAAGGCAGCAGAGCGAGCTGGTGCAGCCCCTGCCCCAAACAACGTTGACTGGCCCGCCCCGGATTCTCCTAAAACCATATCATGTGTAATCTGGGATACGGGTTCCTTCACGCCTGCTCGCCCGACCGAAATCCAATCAAGCGCAGACAAAGCAGTTACCAAACGAGCGGCGGCTGTGGTGGTTACGGGGCCGGCTGTAAATGCGGCCAACGAACTAGAAAACTGTGTCATGCGGGCAGTCTAACGCCCATATCCGGGCGGTAAAGCTTATCCGTACAGATCAGCTGCGCGATTTTCAAACGCGCGTACGATGCGGTGCATGGCTTCGTTGAAAACAACGCCGATAATGCCCTGCAAAATGGCATTCTTGAACTCAAAATCCACGAAGAAGGAAACGTCACACCCCTGCTCTGTATCCACAAAACTCCAGGTGGATTTCATGTACTTAAACGGACCGTCCAGATATTCGGTATCCACCTTCAGATCGTTTGGAAACAGAACCACCCGACTGCCAAAGCGTTCGCGGAACACTTTAAACGAAATTATCAAATCCGCTTCCATCATCGTGGCATCGCCCTGAGGCACTGTGCGCCGTATGCGGGCTGCGGCACACCACGGTAAAAATTGCGGATACTTGGCGACGTCAGCGACCAGATCGTACATTTGCTGAGCGGTGTACGGCAGCGGTCTGGTTTCTGAATGGGTGGGCATAGGGGCCTGCATTATTGGGTGACAATGGCGCGTCATGTCGTATGTTGCGCGCGAAAGATCAAGGGGGCAGCGATGAGCGACCGCGCATATGTGATAGATACAATGATCTCAGCCAAGGCCATTGCGGCCCGGATCGAAGAGTTGTGTCGTGAAATTGTGAATGAATTTGGTGGCACCGACAAGCTTGTTGTTGTGGGTCTTTTGCGCGGTAGTTTTGTGTTCATCGCTGATCTCGTCCGCGAACTAGACCTGCCGATCGAAGTAGATTTTCTGGAAGCATCATCCTATGGTGATACCATGGAAAGTAGCAGGGAAGTTCGCATTCTCAAAGACTTGCGTGGCGCAATTGAAGGTCGTGACGTGCTGGTTGTTGAAGATATCGTTGACACCGGACACACCCTGAACCACGTGACCCAACTACTGCAAAGCCGCAATCCCAAGCGTCTGAAGTCTATTGCCCTGCTGGATAAACCCAGCCGGCGCGAGGTTGATTTCAGATCTGATTGGATCGGTTTTGAAATCCCTGATGAATTTGTTGTGGGGTATGGAATTGATTACGCACAGCGCAACCGAAACCTGCCGTTCATCGGCAAGGTACGATTTGTCGCGGATGCAGAATAACCCCCAAATCCCTGAGGGTGATATCGGTGCACCTTACGTGCACCCCCCGTGCACCGCTGCGGCGCAGCAATGGTGTTTCTCATGAACATGCGCCATTTTCTGCGAATGTCGCGCTGGGCGCGAAATCCACCATCGGAAAAGAAAGTATTAATGGTATTCGCCATCATCGCTTTTTGCCTGATCCTGTTCGGAATCGAATACGCCGGTTTCTGGCCAGACTGGGCCAAAACCAACTCCTTGAAACCCTGACACGGAGTCAGAACGACGAAGGGTGACCCAGCTCATTAGTCAAATGGCAATGCTGAGTTGTGAGGCCCGTGCGAGGAAGATTCCAAGCGCAGGAAATGAGCCTGATGCAGTATCGAATTCGCGAAAGCGGAACCCAGGCCTGGTAACTTGAAGAAAAAGTTTGGCGAGTTGCCGTTGGATTACCTGAGACCTACGATGGGCTATCGAGCCCAAAAGTTGATCACGCACTATTTGCTTGCGTTTGTTCCGTAATCAACCTTGACGATGGCCTTCGTTGGAATTGCCGTTCTGATCGGCCTGATCCTGTCGAATCTCGCCTTATTCTTTATGTTAAAGTCTAGGTAGATTTCGCTGGTTGCTAACCACACCAGTGTTGGGGAAGAATGTGTTCCCGCAGTTGAAGTCTGTGAGATGGCGATTTCCGATATCGAGGGTGTGTTGGAATACTTGGCAAAACTCCATGAAGTTATCAATAAATCAAGGACTTGACGACCAGTCCTTAGGATCCCTTTCGACTTTTGGGGTGTCGGTTCTGACTACAGTATTTTCGGATATGAAAGGAAAGTAGGCTACTTTGAACGTCGAGAAGGAAACAAATTTTTACCCTTTAAAGAACGTCTAATTGGAGGACCCTCTCGGAGATTTTCGCGCCTTTTGGCGCGTTTTCTTTCTTTCAATAAGCTCCTGCTTTATGGCAATAAGCTCCGGATCCTCGTCGATAGGCTCTTTGCTCCCAAACGCGGTTTGCTCTCTCAAGCCGGGCGCTATTTCTGGTGACCTAGAACCGCCCGATAGATCAGAGGCAGTGGCCGGATCATCAGGTAAAATTCCGTCACTGGACAACAACTTAGCAAACGGCCGAAGCCCCGGGATTTGCGAGCAGATGATCATAATCACCACAGTAAGAGGAACCGCGATAAAAGCGCCTACCCCGCCCCACATCATGCCCCAGAATGTCAGAGCGAGCATTACAAAAAAGGTACTGAGATTGAGTGACTTCCCCTGAAGGCGGGGTTGCACGATGTTTCCGATGATTGCGTCCCCACCGCCATAGACAACGACGACGATCAGTGCGGGCGTTAGGGTGTCAAACTGAAGGAATGCTACGAGCGTCGGGAACAATACAGCGAGGAATGAACCGATATTTGGTATGAAATTTAGCAAGAAGACGCTGAACGCGAGAAAAATTGCAAAATCCACGCCAAGAAATTTGAGAACAATAAAGGCGAGCGTTCCGCTCATCGCACTGGTTGCGGCGTTGATCCACATGTACTGACGCACACCCGCAGAGATAGCATCCAAGATGTCTTTCACGCGCTGTGCCTGCTCTGTCGTGTTACACAAGCGAGGCAGTTTTTCGGTAAACGCCCCACGCTCGGCCAACATGAAGGCCAGATACATCAGGATCAATCCGACGTTGCCAGCAACACTTGCTGTAGACGACGCAAATCCGGTTAACAGGCCCTCGACATCGAAGTTTTCAATGGAGGTTTCGGCGGCAGTCAGGTTTTCAGAGCCTATGAAGCCCTGCAGTTGAACCCTGATTTGCGCCAACCTTTCGGTGTATTTTGGCAGTTCGGTTTGAAACGCCTCAGCCTGTGATGCAACGCTGTATCCCAACAATAAGAGAAGCGCGAAAATCAGGGCAGTCGCACCAATATAGGCCACCCAGCGTGGTACGTTTCGTCCGGCGAAAGTCGCCGAGTTCAGGCGATCGATTAGCGCCATGTTCAAAATGAAGAGAAGCGTCGCAAGCGCAACCGGCATTAAAAAGTCCCGACCAAACCAGAGCAATCCGAGAAGAATAGGAAGGGTCACAATCGTAAGAAACCATGTTGGAGTCCACGCAACCGGTACAGGCGAATGGGCCTGCTCATCTGTTTTGGTCATCGAATACTCCCCCTACCAAATAGTGTGGCTCCCATTTGGTTTTGCAAATGCATCGTACAGGTCAGTCGAGTAAGGTCGAGAATTTTTGTGAATGTGCCTACCCAAAGCGACAAAAATGCAGTGAACAGGGTTTAATCTGAAACCGAACAGACCTTGCGTGGAGCGAGTTTCAAAACACTTATGAGAATTTCATTTTATGCACTAGCCTGTCGAAAGTAAGATCACTTTCGATATGAGGTTTCATTGTCTTTTCAAATAGGTCTGTTTCTCTTTTTACTGCTAGAAGCTGCTGCTGTGTATTGTGCAGTCTTAGCGGTTCGGCATGCGCGAACACCACAAGGGTCGGTCGCTTGGGTCGCCTTTTTGCTAGCGGCCCCTTATGTGGCAGTTCCGGCATTTCTATTTCTGGGCAGTTTCCACTTTGAGGGCTACCTGACGGGGCGTCGGGATAGTGACGAAGTCATCAGTGGGCTGAAGACCTTTAAGGAAAAGTTCCCTCCAAGAATTGAAGACAATGCCGGAATATACGCGGCTCTTGAGAAAATTGGTGACATACCGGTTGGTTCAGGGAACGATATGGACCTGCTGATCGATGGTCAGGAAACGTTCTCTGCGATTTTTGATGCGATTGCCGCCGCCCAAGATTATGTGCTCGTACAGTCCTACATCATTAATGATGACAAAGTTGGTGGAAGACTGCGGGATGTTCTGTTGGATCGTGCGCGCAATCGTGTGAAGGTTCGCCTGATCTACGACGCCGTTGGTTGCATCAAACTACCCAAACCTTATCTCGACAGCCTTTCTGCCGGGGGTGTTGAGGTTGTTAATGCGCATGCAAGAGGAGGACCCAAGAGCCGGTTTCAAATCAATTTCAGAAACCATAGGAAAACGGTCGTTGTTGACGGGAAAGTCGGATTTACCGGCGGATTGAACATGGGCGACGAGTACATGGGCGAAAATCCAAAGTTTGGCCTTTGGCGCGATACTCATGCTCGGTTAACCGGCCCTGTTGTCCAGCAACTACAGCTCATCTTTGTTGAAGATTGGCACTGGGCCACAAAAGAGAGCCTAATTGCTTCGTTGAATTGGGATATCGAAGTTGCTGATGCCAACAGAGACGGTGTTATGTTGGCCACTGGCCCGGGGGACGTATTTGACACCGGCAGTTTTTACTTTTGCAGCTTGATCAATGCTGCAACCAGTCGGCTCTGGATTGCGTCACCTTACTTTGTCCCGGAAACAGATATTCTTACATGCCTTAAACTGGCGGCCATGCGTGGCGTTGACGTGAAGGTTTTGACGCCAGAAGTGGTCGACCATCAGATCCCCTGGCTTGCGGCACTAGCATACTTTGACGAGGTCATGGAGGCGGGCGTAGAGGTCTGGAGGTACAACGAAGGGTTCATGCACCAGAAAGTCATTTTGGTAGATGATATGATATCCTCGATCGGCACAACCAATCTGGACAATCGCTCCTGCCGCTTGAATTTTGAAGAGACCGCCATCGTTTTTGGTGAAGAAACTGCTGAAAAAACGGCGGCAATGTTCGAAGCTGATTTCAAGCGATCATTCCGTTTGACCCAGTCCGTGTCAGATCGAAATTTCAAACAGCGGCACGGTGCGCCTTTGGCTCGCCTGTTCAGCCCTTTGCTTTGAGGCTCTCAAAATCCAAAGTGGGGTCGACCTTTAGGGTCTGCGTTGGATAAGCCAATGCCGTGTTGGCATCCCTCGTAATTTTCAAAATAGCTAGGGTCAATCGTTCGGAAACCGCAAGGTACTCTTCATAATCCGGTCCGTTCGTCCAGATATAGATCAGGATATCAACAGAGCTCGGCCCCAAGTCCCCAACATAAACATAGTTAGGAGCGTCTTCGTCCAAATAGAAATCTCCGGACGTTGTGCAATAGTTCCTGAGCGCATCCCGGACGGTTTCGATTTGTTCCTGTGTTGCGGACAGCACCAATGGCACTTTTAGCATGATCCGCCGGTGTTTTCGCGCCGAGTAGTTCAGAACAATGGAGTTCGACAAATCAGAATTGGGGATATAGCGGGGAATTTGATCGAAACCGACGATCAGTGTCGATCTCAAATCGATGCGTTTCACTGTCCCGACAAACTGTCCTTCAATCTGAATGGCATCACCTGTTTCAAACCGCTTTTCGCTGATATTTGTCATTCCCGCGACCAGGTTTCTAATCAGATCCTGAGTGGCGATGGCTAACCCTGCACCAAGGACACCCACACCTGTCAACGCTCCGGTAATGTCTATCTGCCAGACTTTCAAAAGCGATGTCAGACCGAAAAGCAAGATCGCAAATTGGGTCAAACGTTGTATCCAATCAGCTTCAACCGCAATGCGTTGAGAGTTTTCGCTTCTTAACAAAGAGGCAAATGGCCCGCTTAGTTGAAACCAAGCGCCAAAGATCGCGATTGTGGCAATGGATGCGAGAACCCGGTCAAGAAAGACTTTGCCAACACCATCGGAAACCAGATTTTCACTGGCCGCAAACACCGCGAACGTGACAACCAGGATTTGAGCAGCAGTTCGAAATTACTGGGCCACTTCGTCAGATAATTCCACCTGAAACCGCTTAAGCAGAACCCGCATTGCTGACAAGCAGAGTGCAGAAAACCATCGCCTGAAAAGGAAAACCAGAAGGACAAAAGCCAAAGGCCAAAATAGGGCTTCAAACGTAAAAGAAGTCATCCAGCTTTGGAAGCCGTTTGTAACCTCTGTCACAAAAGAAGAGATCGTTCCGCTGGAGTTCTCCACTAGGTCGCCTCAAGTTAAGGTATTTGGCACAATTCGTTGCACGTGAAAATTGCTTTGACCAGCCTTTCTGTGTGGCGGCCCCCGGTGATAGTAGTGCAATGCAAATGAGTTTTCCAAGTTTGGAGTTTGTGGCCTGTGATCCGAAAACAGTCTTACAACGTCTGTTCCAGCAGTGCCTAACTATTCGAGCGATGCAGAAGAATTTTCGCTCCAAATTGAAAAATGACATACTTTTCAAACAATATCTTGCAGGAAACCACGGTTCGTTTGTCTACAATAGTGCCAGATTTAGCTTGGATAGATCTGGTCACTTCGAAAGAACCGCTTTCTGCACATCGCTACTCTTGATACTGACCGCAGCACTGGAAATATTCGACATTCCCCACATCGTCCACGCCATCTGCACCGGACACGGTTACCTCGGTGGCCGTGGTCCGCGTTAATGTGTAGTCAGCCCGATTGCCGGAAAACAGTGCGTAATCCGAGCCCGCGCCGCCATTGATCGTGTCGTTGCCGCCACCCGGAGTAATCCAATCAGCCCCACCTAACCCGCTAATCTGTTCTGAGGCCGCAGATCCTTTTACGTTCTCGGAGGTGTCCGTACCGGTCACCGTTGCATCTTGGGCCACGGCAGCAAGTGCGGCGTAGTCAAGTGTCCCACCAAAAAACTGAACAGACTCTACGTCGCTGCGAGTGACATCATTGCCTTGCTCCGATGTGATCCGAACACCATTCGAATTGTTATAAATTTCGGCGTCGGTACTGACTGTGACGATAATCGTCAAATCCTCGCTATCGCCACCGATCAATGTATCATCACCCAACCCACCCAACATCTGGTCGCCGCCCAATCCACCCAACACGTGATCGCGCGCCAGAGACCCTATTGTTTTGGTAAATTGATCACCCGCAGCTATGCGGACCTTATCATCACTATTTCCACCATGGATCACTGTCTCCATACTGTTCGACAGATCCACTTTCGTAATCTCTCCAAATTGAATTTCCAGGATACGATTGTGGACGTTCACGACCCTGTGGCTGAGCTGCAGTCCTCCCCCCCACTCACGGAATTGTTGCCCGGACACGATTATGTGCCCGGCTTTGATCGCCAACGATTCGATGTTTCTGATATCGTGAGATCGCAGGTCTCTGCGAGACGCACTAGAAGAATGCAAAATCAGAGAATCCAGACCATCTCCACTGTCATAAACACCCGGCAATGCGGTCGAGATAGACACATGAAGCCTGTCATCACCTTCGCCACCTCGCAACGTGTCATTTCCGCCTGTCGAAAATATGTACTCATTACCTGCAGCGCCTATCAGCCGAGATGGTCCTTCAACCTCAATATCGTTTATCATCAGAGAAAAAGTTTGCTCGCCTAAAACATCCTCTGGGTTTCCCGCGCGATGGCCAGAGACAACGAAGCCAATCGGACCGGCGTCCCTCCCATATTCATAGTCGATATTGGTGCCGGATCGTAGGACAAGTTCGAATGTGTCAGATTCAACGGTCGTGCCCATTCCAAAGCGTTCATCCGAAACTGACAACTCCTTGTTCCGCCGCAAAATATCCGTCGCTGTAAATCTAAAGGTCACAAACTCGGTTGCATAATAGCCTTCATCAATCGCCATGGCGTTCAGGTCATCCGCTATCAATCTTTCAACGTTGTTACCGTGGATTGAAACGCTTGTGGCTCCGCTGGTGTGTAAGTCACCGCCGCTACCTTGATTACCCATGTTGCCGTCGTTGAACGTCCAATCGAAAAAGAAAGTTTTTGGACGGCTTAATGCTGTATTGACGTAAGCTATGGTATACACCACCTCGTGAACCGGAGCGGTGGGCGGGGTCACGCCGCCAGTTCCGGTGAATTCAAATTTCAATTGGCCGCCAGAGTTAGAAAATTTTGCGAAGGTATTCTCGTCGTTTAAGAGAGAATTTCCGGGAACCGAAAATGTACTGGACTGGTTCAGTTTGAAATTAAATTCGTCCCGCGCATCACGACCGTCCAAACCTCCAAGTGTTAGGAATGCACCGTCAAAGTCCCCTGCGCCATCGTTCAGTGCTGACAACTCTTCGTCAAATACACCTGCCGTGTTTAACAGGAGAATAGGGGTGTCGTTTCGAAGTGTAACAATGGAATCGACTGTAATAGCCTTTGAAAATGAGTGATCGAACAGACCGTTCTTGGTCAGAAAAAAATACCTCGGGTACCCGCGACAACGATGCTTCCGTCATCCAGCAACTGGGCCGATCCATCTTCTGCGTTTCGAACAACAGTTCAGCCATTCTCACCAAAAGCGGTGTCCAGTGTTCCACCGGGTTTGTAGCGAACTGTGACAGCATCCAATTGGTTGATATCTGAATTCTGGCGATTTCCGAGGACGACAATTTTACCATCATCCTAGATCAGAACTTCCAGACCGTTGTCACCGGCTGTTCCGACAGGTGTTTTATATACCCGGTCCGATCTGCGCCTAAATTTGTATCCAGCGACCCATCCGCATTCAGACGTACAACGACAAAATCTCGGTCGGCTTCTCCGGCCAGATAGATTTCACCATTAGCGCCACCATCTACAGTATGAGGGGATTGCTCGAATGCATTGAAAAGGATGTTCACACGGTCGTTGGTTCCAAAGCCAATGTCTAAAATACCGGCATCGGTCATTTTGGTCAGTGAAAGCCTTTTGTTGCCTTCCATAACCAAAAGCACGCCGCCGTCTGCAAGCGCCTCACCTTCGCGGATCGTTGTGCTCGCATCTGTAAGCGGGGATGAAAATTTCTAGTCCATAGAGCCATCTGCAAGATACCGATAAACCCTGTAGCTCGTCGCATCCAACACGCGAGGCTTTAAACCCAAAGCATACACTATTTGCCTCGCTTCGCTTAGTGCCAACTCTTGGGCCCCTTTAGCGACCGGATGTGGTCGTTGTTGCGTCTAGTAGGAGCGATTTCGACGTGCGACGAGCGTGACAAAAGACAGGTTTCTTCCGATTATTCTAGCGCTAAGAAGGCACCTTAAGTGGAACACGATCATGACGTGCTAATCGACGCAGAAAACCATCGAAAATTTTTTAACAGCATCGTGGATGCGTCCAACTGCGGAGAAAAATGAATGCTTAATTCGTCTCGGTCCAAGCCATAGGTGTTAATGAGACCATCATCCTTACTGCTGACCTTAGGGAAAAATCTATTGGTCAAGCGTACGTTCAGATTGCACAGTCTGGAGAGTTGGGAAGCCTAAGTGGAGCGCGAATACTCCGTCCGGTGTCTTGCCCGAGTTCGGTGAGAAACGGTCAATCGCCTTAATAGGAATAATGAACAACATCCCAACCGATGAGTGCAAGTATTCGCGCTAAGCTCAGGCTAAAGGCAGCCTCATTGCACCCCTAGAAACTAATGGACGACTATGTCTAACGGGATACGCCGGTCTATGAAACGGCAGCTTCTGTCGGTTTCATCGGTGCCAATTAGAATGATGCAATTTCGGCTTCCGAAGCAAAGAAAATTGCCAAGTTTGCCCTGAACATTTCTGTTGACCTGCATCAGCATGAACCATGCCATCGTCATGATGGGGAAACATTTTTACTAAAAGCTTCCGAATGGAACTATCCCAGATGAAGAGGTTACCCCAATTCACCTCACTAATGGTGACGGCACGCAATGACTCTGCAACTGCACTGGTTGAATCGCAAATACCACGGACACAATTTTTGGACTTGTCCAATTCGCGACAGCGTAACGCTTGGGTTTACACAATAACAAAATCATTGTTCGAAAGCGTCAAACCCGCGGAAAGCGACGCGAACTGAATGGCGTCCGCTCCTCCTACTCCGTCCACATCGTAGAGCAATCCACCGTCATTAACATCATAAATGACACGGTCCAAAGCATCTACCGCTTGCCCAGCAACATTGGCGACGAAACTGCTTGCTCCCAAGGTGCCTAGGGACAGCGCAGAGAAGACCGCATCTTCCAATTCAAATTGGTCATCTGCTACGTTGAAATCGAGAACCGTATCGACGTTTCCGGCCCCCAAAGAACTGGAGAACGCAAAGGTATCGCTGCCACCCAATCCTCGGAGAATATCGGTACC
Source organism: Phaeobacter sp. NW0010-22 (assembly GCF_040365955.1). Taxonomy (NCBI): domain Bacteria; kingdom Pseudomonadati; phylum Pseudomonadota; class Alphaproteobacteria; order Rhodobacterales; family Roseobacteraceae; genus Phaeobacter; species Phaeobacter sp. NW0010-22. The sequence goes on along the minus strand of NZ_BAABWT010000005.1, from coordinate 343 downwards.
ATCTTTGCCGTCTATGCGGTTGTCACCCGTATTGCCGATGATCGTTTGCGCCAGCTCATTCCCCGTAAGCCCAATGTCACTGGTGCCGCTTGAACTATTGGTTTGAAGATACTCAACGTGGGAAGAGGCCATCAGAGCGTAGTTGACAGAAGTGTAAACTTTGTCAGTGCCTTGCCCGGAACTTTCAACGACAGAATCTGCAGTATTGTAGACTCGGTACTTGTCATCGCCTTGCATCCCCCTCATGAAATCGGCCGCACCGCCTCCAGTCTTCAGGTAGTTTTCACCCGCATTCCCCAGAAGGTATTGCGCCAGCTCGTTGCCGGTCAAATCAATATCAGCT